>NZ_JABWRV010000023.1:0-107507 GCF_014269105.1 Pseudomonas sp. SWRI77
GGGCTGCGAAGCGGCCCCAGGATTTCGGCGTCGAAACACAGATCCAGGGGCCGCTTCGCAGCCCATCGCGACGCAAGGCCGCTCCTACAAAGGCCGGAGGTGCTTTTAGCGGGTAACGGTGCGCATCGTCACGAATTCTTCAGCCGCGGTCGGGTGCACGCCGATGGTCTCGTCAAACTGCTGCTTGGTCGCGCCCGCCTTCAGCGCAATCCCCAGGCCCTGCACGATCTCGCCGGCATCCGGCCCGACCATGTGGCAGCCCAGCACCTTGTCGGTCTCGGCATCGACCACCAGCTTCATCAGGGTCTTTTCCTGGATGTCGGTCAAGGTCAGCTTCATGGCCCGGAAACGGCTCTCGAAGATCTGCACCTTATGGCCGGCCTCCAGCGCCTGTTCCTCGGTGAGGCCAACGGTACCGATCGGCGGCTGGCTGAACACCGCAGTGGGGATGTTCTGGTAGTCCACCGGGCGGTACTGCTCGGGCTTGAACAAGCGCCGCGCAACGGCCATGCCTTCGGCCAGCGCCACTGGGGTGAGCTGCACGCGACCGATCACATCGCCAATGGCCAGAATCGACGGCGCGGTGGTCTGGTACTGCTCATCGACGCGAATGTAGCCCCGTGCATCCAGCTCGACGCCCGTGTTCTCCAGGCCCAAATTGTCGAGCATCGGCCGCCGCCCAGTGGCGTAGAACACGCAGTCGGCAACCAGCTCGCGGCCATCCTTGAGGGTGGCCTTGAGGCTGCCGTCGTCCAGCTGGTCGATGCGCTGGATATCCGCGTTGAACTGCAGATCGAGGCCGCGTTTTTCCAGCTCTTCCTTCAAGTGCGTGCGCACCGAACCATCAAACCCGCGCAGGAACAGATCGCCCCGGTACAGCAAACTGGTATCGGCCCCCAGCCCCTGGAAGATGCCGGCAAACTCGACGGCGATGTAGCCACCGCCCACCACCAGCACGCGGCGCGGCAACGCCTTGAGGTAGAACGCTTCGTTGGAGGTGATGGCCAGTTCCTTGCCAGGGATGTCCGGCACCTGCGGCCAGCCGCCGGTGGCGATGAGGATGTGCTCGGCGGTATAGCGCTGGCCGTCGACTTCCACCTCGTTGGCGCCAGTCAGGCGTGCATGGCCCTGCAACAGGGTCACCCCGCTGTTGACCAGCAGGTTGCGGTAGATACCGTTGAGGCGCTCGATTTCCCGGTTTTTGTTGGCAATCAGGGTGCCCCAGTCGAAATGCCCTTCTTCCAGGGTCCAGCCGAAGCCTGCGGCCTGTTCCAGCTCGTCGGCGACATGCGCGCCATACACCAGCAGTTTTTTCGGCACACAGCCGACGTTGACGCAGGTACCGCCCAGGTAGCGGCTTTCGGCTACCGCCACCTTCGCGCCGAAGCCCGCGGCAAAACGCGCTGCGCGCACACCGCCGGACCCGGCACCAATCACGAACAGATCAAAATCGTAGGCCATTTATTCAGTCTCCTAGGCTGGCACCCAGCATACCGCCGTTGGCCGCCGCAAACAAAAAAGCCACCCCGAGGGGTGGCTTGCAGACCAGCGGGGCTTATCAGTAAGCCTTGCCAGTCTTGTAGTAGTTCTCGAAGCAGAAGTTGGTCGCGTCGATGTAGCCTTCGGCGCCACCGCAGTCGAAACGCTTGCCCTTGAACTTGTAGGCAATCACGCAGCCATCTTTGGCCTGTTGCAGCAGGGCGTCAGTGATCTGGATTTCGCCACCTTTGCCAGGCTCGGTGTTGGCGATGATATCGAAGATGTCCGGGGTCAGGATGTAGCGGCCGATGATCGCCAGGTTCGAAGGCGCGTCTTCCGGTGCAGGCTTTTCGACCATGTTGGTGACACGGTAGATGTCGTCGCGGATCATCTCACCGGCGATTACGCCGTACTTGTTGGTTTCCTGCGGGTCGACTTCCTGGATGGCGACGATCGAGCAGCGGTACTGCTTGAACAGTTTGACCATCTGGGTCAGTACACCGTCACCTTCCGGGTTGACGCACAGGTCGTCAGCCAGCACTACCGCGAACGGTTCGTCACCGATCAACGGGCGGCCGGTGAGGATCGCGTGGCCCAGGCCCTTCATCTCGGTCTGACGGGTGTAGGAGAAGGAGCACTCGTTAAGCAGACGACGGATACCGACCAGGTACTTTTCCTTGTCGGTGCCCTTGATCTGGTTTTCCAGCTCGTAGCTGATGTCGAAGTGGTCTTCCAGGGCACGCTTGCCACGGCCGGTCACAATGGAGATCTCGTTCAGGCCGGCATCCAGCGCTTCTTCAACGCCATACTGGATCAGTGGCTTGTTGACCACCGGCAGCATTTCCTTGGGCATGGCTTTGGTAGCGGGCAGGAAGCGGGTGCCGTAACCGGCGGCCGGGAACAAGCATTTCTTGATCATATACGTCCTTAAACAAAGGCTAGGCCTGTGGAATTCGGCGCAGTCTAATCAGGCGGCAGTCACCTTACAATGCCCCACCTGAGGCCGACCGATGCCATGATAGAGATAACCCAGTGTAGATAGTTCCAAGGGATCGTAAATATTGCGCCCATCAAATAGCACTGGCATACGCATAAGCCCCCGCACACGCACGAAATCCGGCTGCCGAAACTGCTTCCATTCGGTCACCAGCACCAGGGCGTCTGCACCCTCGACACAGGCGTAAGGGTCTTCGCTCAGGCGCAACTGACCGCTGGCCACGGCCTGCGGATAACGCCCCTGCATGCCGCCAAGTGCCACCGGGTCGCAGGCCTGTACCCGGGCCTCCGCCGCAAGCAACGCATCGATCAGCACCAGGCTGGGCGCCTCGCGAAGGTCGTCAGTGCCCGGTTTGAAGGCCAGCCCCCAGAGCGCGACGCTACGCCCACGCATGAAGCCGCCAAAGTGCTGGTGCAGCGCCTTGAACAGCAAGGTCTTCTGTTCGTCGTTGCGTGCCTGCACCGCCTGCAAAATCGCGGCCTGGTAGCCCTGCTGCTCGGCAGTGCGAAGCAGGGCCCGGACATCCTTGGGGAAGCACGAACCGCCGTAGCCACACCCGGCATAGATAAAATGGCTACCGATGCGCCGATCACTGCCGATGCCCCGGCGCACCTGCTCGATGTCCACATCCAGCTGTGCGCAAAGCCCCGCCAGCTCATTGATGAAGGAAATCTTGGTGGCCAGAAAGGCGTTGGCGGCGTATTTGCTGAACTCGGCGGCGCGGGGCGTCATCAACAGAATGCGTTCGCAGTTACGCACAAAGGGTGCATACAGCCGCTGCAGGCACTGGCCGGCCGCCGCACTGTCGCTGCCGATGATGATGCGGTCGGGGCGCATGAAATCATCGATGGCGCTGCCCTCCTTGAGAAACTCGGGGTTGCTCGCCACCTCGACAGCAAAGCCTGCGCCACGCGCGCGCAAACCGACTGCAATGTGCCGGGCCACCCGCTCTGCAGTACCTACCGGTACTGTCGACTTGTTCACCACCAGGCTTGGGCGTGTCAGGTGGCGCCCCAGGCTGTCGGCAACGCCCAGCACATGCTGCAGATCGGCCGAACCGTCCTCCTGGCTGGGCGTGCCCACGGCGATAAACACCACCTCGGCACTGGCCAGCGCTTGCTGCCAATCATCGCTGAACAGCAGGCGGCCCGCCTGCATGCCGCTGTACAAGAGTGCCGGCAGGCCTGGCTCGTGGATCGGGCACTGGCCCTGGCGCAACTGCATCAAGCGCTGCGGATCACGTTCCAGGCAGGTCACCCGGTTGCCCATTTCGGCAAAACAGGCCGCCGTTACCAAGCCGACATACCCCGCCCCGATCACACAGAGTTCCATGGCCGCGCTCCTTGAGGATGATGGCGGTCATTGCAACCCGAAGGTGGTTGCAGGGCGGTGACGGGCAGATGACAAAAGAAGGCGGCCGGCGCAGCAAACCCGTCAGCTACCCGTTCCCTGCCCGATCAACACCCCCTCGACTTGCTGGCCATACAGGTTCACCCCGTCATTGGCATGAAACTTCAGCCGCGTCTTCTCCACAGACCCCTCCACCAAGCGCGGGTCCTGCGGCCGTTCGTGGCGGTTGATCCACGCCGCCACATCCCAGGCCTGTTGATCGCTCAAGCTGCCCGGTTTGCCCAGTGGCATGTTGTACTTGATGAAGGACGCTGCCGTGTTGATCCGGTGCATACCGGCCCCCCAGTTGTAGGAGTCCTTGCCCCACAGCGGCGGCATCACGTACTCACCGGCCACCTTCTGCCCTTCGCCGTTGTCACCATGGCAAATCGCACATTGCTCACGGTAAACCTGCTGGCCGCGCTTGAAGTCGTAGCCACCCTGGGGTTGCGCCACGTCCGGATAGCCGCGACCCGCGATCTCGACGCCTGTGGGTGCCTTGGTCGACAACCAGTAGGCATACACCGACAGCGCCGTCATCTGCGGGCTGTCCGCCGCCGGTGGCTTGCCGTTCATGCTGAACTGGAAACACCCCTGGATGCGCTCGGCATAGGTGTTGACCTTGTCGTTTTTCTTGCGATAGGCCGGGTACATCGGGTACGCGCCCCACATCGGCGCGGAGTGTGCCAGCCGTCCCTGGTCGAGGTGGCAGTTGCTGCAGTTCAAACCGTTACCCACGGCTTCCGGCATCTTGCGTCGGGTATCGACAAACAAGGCATGGCCCTCGCGGACCATCTTGCCAAAGGCATTGTCCGGCAACTCGCTTTCGGCGGGCGGCACGAACTGCGGCGCGGCCTGCACGCCTGGCACCTTCAACTGCGACTGGTCTTCCATGGCGATCGGGGCGGCCTGGGCACTGCCCATGGCCAACAGCAGCGCGGCGGGAATCAAGGGCTTCATGGCGTGACCTCCAGGCTGGCGGGGCGGGCGAAGAACTCGGCAATGGCCTTGACCTCGTCATCGGTCATCGCCTTGGCCACGCCCACCATCAGTTGGTTGGGGTCATTGCTGCGGCTGCCGTCGCGCCAGGCATTGAGCTGCGCCATCAAGTAAGCCGCAGGCTGGCCTGCCAAGGGCGGAAAATGCTCACCTACCCCACTGCCACCAGGGCCGTGACATTGCACACAACCGGGTATCTGTCGCCCCCAATCACCGTACAGGGCCATGCGCGTGGTGGGGTCATCGGCAATCTGCTGGCGGCGCAGGTCAGCCGCAGGCTCGGCCGGTAGGCTGGCCAGGTACGCGCTGACCGCCTTGATCTCGTCTTCGCTCAAAGCCTTGGCGAGCGGTTCCATGACCGGCTGCTTGCGCGTGCCATCACGCCAGTCGTGCAACTGTTTGCTCAGGTAGCCGGCGGGTAACCCGGCCAAACGGGGGAACCCGGCGGCGGCAATGCCCTTGCCGTCTGGCCCATGGCAACCTAGGCAGGCCATGGCGGCGGGGTTCGCCCCGCCCTGGGTGAAGATTTTCTGGCCATCGGCGGCATGCGCCGTGGGCCAGGCCAGGATCAGCAAGCTGCCGATCACGACTCGACTCAACGGTGTCATCACGAATCTCCATTTCTTTTGTTATAAGCTTAGGCTTAAAAAACATAAGCAAATGGATACTAGACCCGTAAGGCAAATCGCAACAACACCAGACTCGCCAAGCGAGGGTTATTGGCTTTTTAACCGCGAATCAATTGCGCCAGATCAATGGCCAGAAATGCACTGCGTCGTCGCCGTACGCACGTCGCCCAGGCGCAGCGGGAAGTTGTTCAAACGCTCACGCAGTTTGATGCTGCTGCCGCTGCCACGCTTGTCGATATCGACCAACGCCGCAGGCCCGGCCCCGGACGTGAGCTTCTGCGGCACGATCAGGCGCAGGCCGTCGCCTCGCGGCTCCTCGACCAACGGATCACGGGTATCGGCCAGCTTCTGCTTGATGCAATCTGCGTATTCACGCGGCGTCTTGCCAGAGATCACATCCATTGTTTCGCGCGATTGTTCAAGCTCCGAAACGCTGACACAGCCACCCAGCGTCAGGGACAACGCCGCTACCATCCATTTCATTTGCAGCACCTCTGCCTTTCAAGAATCCCGTTCGACCACCGCCGGGCTGTTTTGCTCCCTGCTTTGGCAGATTTATCTACGCCTGGCCAACAGGCGCGGCAGTGTAACGCTACATCGTGGTATCTTTCGCCTTTGAAGATCCAAACCTTGCGGAGCATCACATGAAATTCGTACACCAGCGCGAGCACCTGAACGAAGACGATATCGTCGTCATCGAGTGCTCCCAGCGCTGCAACATCCGCCTGATGAACGACGCCAACTTCCGCAGTTTCAAAAATGGCGGCCGGCACACCTACCACGGGGGTGCTTTTGACCAGTTCCCGGCAAAGATCACCGTGCCAAGTACCGGTTTCTGGAACATCACCCTCGATACCGTGACCACTCGCCCGATCTCGGTAACGCGCAAACCGACCTTGACCCACAAGATCAAGATCATCCGTCGCTCGTCGTCGAAACTCAGATAAGACCGCCATGACCCAGACCATCAAGTACGTCATCAAATACAAACTCGACGGCGAGCGCCGCTTTGAATTCGCGTTCATGCCCGAGGCTTCCGTGGAGCAGGCGCTGCAAGCGCTGCAAAAGATCCACGGCGACGATGCCGTGAAGATCAGCGACATCCAGGTCAGCAAGGCCCTGTAAACGCCCTACGTGCACTGCCGTACCGATCACGCTGCCCGCAAGGAGAATCGCATGAGCCAGTGGCCTGACCGTCGCATCCTCGATCTGCTGGGCATCGAGCTGCCCATTCTCCAGGCGCCGATGGCCGGTGCGACCGGCTCGGCCATGGCCATTGCCGTGGGCGCTGCGGGCGGCCTCGGTGCGCTGCCCTGCGCCATGCTCACCGCCGCGCAGATCGCTGAAGAGATCGAGGCATTTCGCGCCGCCTGCCCTGGGCGCCCGCTGAACCTGAACTTCTTCTGCCACCAGCCACCGCTGCCCGATGCCGAGCGCGATGCGCGCTGGAAGCAGGCATTGAAGCCTTACTACAGCGAAGTGGGTGCCGACTTCGAGGCCCCCACCCCGGCCTCCAACCGTGCGCCTTTCGATGAGCAAAGCTGCCAACTGGTCGAGCGACTGCACCCTGAAGTGGTGAGTTTCCATTTCGGCCTGCCCGCGCCGCAGTTGCTGCAGAGGGTCAAGGCAACCGGCGCCAAGGTGCTGTCCAGCGCCACCACGGTGGCAGAAGCGGTGTGGCTGGAGCGCCACGGCTGCGACGCGATCATCGCCATGGGCTATGAAGCCGGCGGCCATCGTGGCATGTTCCTCAGCGAAGACATCACCAGCCAGATTGGCACCTTCGCCCTGGTGCCGCAGATTGCCGATGCGGTCAAGGTGCCGGTGATTGCAGCCGGCGGCATCGGCGACCACCGCGGCCTGGTCGCGGCCCTGGCCCTCGGCGCGTCGGCCGTGCAGATCGGCACGGCCTACCTGTTCTGCCCTGAGGCCAAGGTTTCTGCCGCTCACCGCCACGCTCTGGACACCGCGCCGGCCAGCGAAACCGCACTGACCAATCTGTTCACCGGCCGCCCGGCGCGGGGCATCATCAATCGCGTCATGCGCGAACTGGGGCCGATGAGCGAGCTGGCACCGCGCTTTCCGCTGGCGGGTGGCGCGCTGATGCCGCTGCGCGCAATCACCGACCCCCAGGGCAACAGCGACTTCAGCAACCTCTGGTCAGGCCAGGCGCTGCGCCTGGGCAGGCACCTGCCGGCAGGTGAGCTGACCCGGGATATCGCCGACAAGGCCCTGCAACAAATCGGGCGCTGAACCCGGTTGGCGAACGTCTATAACACAGTTGCCCTCAGGCCCTTCCCGGCCAATGGCGTATCGCTATATAGTTAACGCTATAACGATAATCCCAAGGAGCTGTCTTCATGCGAATCCGCCCACTGCACCTGGCTGCCACTGCCCTGGCCAGCCTGATCTGCCTCAACACTGCCTGGGCCGACGAGGTTCAGGTCGCGGTCGCAGCTAACTTCACAGCACCGATCCAGGCCATCGCCAAGGACTTCGAGAAAGACACCGGCCACAAGCTGGTTGCAGCCTACGGTGCCACCGGGCAGTTCTACGCACAAATCAAGAACGGTGCGCCGTTCGAAGTGTTCCTCGCCGCCGATGACAGCACCCCAGCCAAGCTCGAGCAAGAAAACGAAATCGTACCCGGTTCGCGTTTCACCTACGCCATCGGCACCCTGGCCCTGTGGTCGGCGAAGGTAGGTTACGTGGACGCCAAAGGTGAAGTGCTGAAAAAGAACGCCTACAAGCACCTGTCCATCGCCAACCCTAAAGCCGCCCCTTACGGCCTGGCCGCGACGCAGGTGCTGGACAAACTGAACCTGGCCGAGGCCACCAAGGGCAAGATCGTCGAAGGCCAGAACATCACCCAGGCCTTCCAGTTCGTATCCACCGGCAATGCCGAGCTGGGCTTCGTTGCCCTGTCGCAGATCTACAAGGACGGCAAGGTAACCAGCGGCTCGGCCTGGATCGTGCCGTCCGCGCTGCACGACCCCATCCGCCAGGACGCCGTGATCCTCAACAAGGGCAAAGACAATGCCGCCGCCAAGGCGCTGGTCGAGTACCTGAAGGGCCCGAAAGCCGCAGCGGTGATCAAGTCCTACGGTTATGAAATCTGATGCCACTGGACGCCAGTGACCTGGGGGCAATCTGGCTGACCGTCAAACTGGCCAGCTTGACCACCCTGATTCTGCTGGTCCTCGGTACGCCCCTCGCCTGGTGGCTGGCGCGCACGCGTTCGTGGTTACGCGGGCCGGTGGGCGCCGTGGTGGCGTTGCCGCTGGTGCTGCCACCGACGGTGATCGGCTTTTACCTGCTGATCGCCCTCGGCCCGCACGGTTGGCTCGGCCAGGCTACCCAGGCACTAGGCCTGGGTAGCGTGGTGTTCAGCTTCACGGGGTTGGTGATTGGCTCGGTGATCTATTCCATGCCGTTCGTGGTGCAGCCGCTGCAAAATGCCTTTGGCGCTATCGGCCAACGGCCACTGGAAGTGGCAGCCACCCTGCGCGCCAGCCCCTGGGACACCTTCGTTCATGTGGTACTGCCGCTGGCCCGCCCCGGCTTCGTCACCGCGAGCATCCTGGGTTTCGCCCATACCGTGGGTGAGTTTGGCGTGGTGCTGATGATTGGCGGCAACATCCCCGACAAGACCCGCGTGGTCTCGGTGCAGATCTTCGATCACGTCGAGGCTATGGAATATTCGCAAGCCCACTGGCTGGCCGGTGCCATGCTGGTGTTCTCGTTCCTGGTGCTGCTATTGCTATACGCTGGGCGCCGCGGCAAAGCTGGCTGGAGCTGAAATGACTGGATCGATTGTGGCGCGCCTGGAGTTGGCGCGCGACGACTTTACCCTGGATGTCGACCTGCTGCTGCCAGGGCGCGGTATCAGCGCGCTGTTCGGCCACTCCGGCTCGGGCAAGACGTCATGCCTGCGCTGCCTGGCGGGGCTGGAGCGGGCTGCCAGGGCGTATATCGAGATCAACGGCGAGGTTTGGGAAGACAGCGCGAGCGGCTATTTCCAGGCGCCGCATCTGCGACCGGTGGGCTACGTATTCCAGGAAGCCAGCCTGTTCCCGCACCTGTCGGTACGCAGCAACCTGGAGTTCGGCTGGCGGCGAATTGCGCCGGGCGAGCGCAAGGTCAGCCTTGATCAGGCCTGCCAACTGTTGGGCATCGGCCACCTGCTGGCACGCCGCCCGGCCACCTTGTCCGGCGGCGAGGCCCAGCGCGTCGGCATTGCCCGTGCGCTGCTCAGCAGCCCACGGCTGTTGCTGATGGACGAGCCACTGGCGGCCCTCGACGGGCCGCGCAAGCGCGAGATCCTGCCGTACCTGGAGCGCCTGCATGACGAGCTGGAAATCCCGCTGGTGTATGTCAGCCACGCCCAGGACGAAGTGGCGCGGCTGGCAGACCACCTGGTGTTGCTGGAGCAAGGCCAGGCCGTGGCCAGCGGCCCGATCGGCGAAACGCTGGCGCGCCTCGACCTTTCATTGGCCCAGGGCGAGGACGCCGGGGTGGTGTTCGAAGGCCTGGTGGTCGGTCATGACCCTCATTACGATTTGCTCGACCTACGCCTGCCCGGCAGTAGCGCGCCACTCTTGCGCATCGCCCACCCTGCGCATGTCATGGGCAGTACCCTGCGGGTCAAGGTTCAGGCCCGCGATGTAAGCCTGGCCCTGGCCGCAGACAGCGCCTCGAGCATCCTCAATCGGTTGCCGGTGCGGGTGCGTGAAAGCCGCCCGGCAGACAACCCGGCCCATGTCCTGGTCAGCCTGGATGCCGGCGGCAATGCCTTGCTGGCGCGTATCACTCGCTATTCGGCAGACCAGTTGGGCCTGCACCCAGGCCAGGCACTGTTTGCCCAGATCAAGTCGGTGGCATTGTTGGGCTGAGCAACCACCACGCGGCCGTTGTCCATTGATCAGTGACCTGATCGAGGCCTGCCGCCAATGCTCGACTGCCCCCTGCCCCGCACCTTGCATTACGTTGACGACAGCCAACCGGGCCTGAGCCGGCGGCGCTGGCGCGACCGCTTCATCTACTTTGATGCCGAGGGCCAACGGGTGCGCGACGCCGACACCCTCGCGCGCATCGCTGCGCTGGTGATTCCGCCGGCGTACAGCGAAGTGTGGATCTGCGCCGACCCGCAGGGTCACCTGCAAGCTACTGGCCGCGACGCCCGTGGCCGCAAGCAGTACCGCTACCATGAGCAATGGCGCGAACTGCGTGACCAGCACAAATACGGGCGCATGCTGGCCTTTGCTCAGGCACTGCCGAAACTGCGCCTGCAACTGGAAACGCACCTGGCCCGCCCGGGCCTGGACCGGGAAAAGGTCATGGCACTGGTGGTGAGCCTGCTGGACCACACCCTGATCCGCATCGGCAACCAGCGTTACCTGCGCGACAACCAGTCATACGGGCTGACCACGCTGCGCAACCGCCACGTCAAGGTGCAAGGCGGCAGCATCCGCTTCCAGTTCCGCGGCAAGCGCGGCGTCGAGCACGACGTCACCTTGCATGACCGGCGCCTGGCAAACCTGCTCAAGCGTTGCATGGAGCTGCCGGGCCAGGCGCTGTTCCAGTACCTGGACGAAGACGGCCAACGCCGCAGCGTCGGCTCCAGCGAGATCAACCAGTTTTTGCAGGAACTCACTGGCGCCGATTTCACTGCCAAGGACTACCGCACCTGGGCCGGCAGCAGCCTGGCGCTGGACCTGCTCAGGCCGCTGGCATGGGAGCCGGAAAGCGAAGCGAAGCGCCAGGTCGCGGCCATCGTCAAACAGGTCGCCACACGCCTGGGCAACACCCCGGCGGTGTGCCGACGCTGCTACATCCACCCGGCGGTGCTGGAACACTTTGCCCTCGGGCGGCTGGCCAGTTTGCCGCGCAAGCGTAACCGCAAGGGCCTGGACCCGGAGGAAGTCGCGTTGCTGTTATTTCTTCAGGCACTAGAGGAACAGTACGATCATTGACACTGTCTATTTAGGCCATGATGCAGAGAAATTTCCCATACGGGCTGAACCCCCCTATTCTTGCCACCGAGCACCTTCGCCGACAATCCGCTTGCGGTAACTATCGGCGCCTGCAACTGAAGACACGCAACAGAATTTGTCTGTCGGGGAATTCCTATCCGCCGAAAGCGTCTTTAATGAGAAGGAAGAGGGACTGGCTCCCACCGCCGCGGCAAATAGCCCGACGGATTTCAACATTACCAAGGAGAACTACATGCTGATACTCACCCGTAAGGTTGGCGAAAGCATCGTCATCAACGATGACATCAAAGTCACCATTCTGGGCGTCAAAGGGATGCAGGTGAGGATTGGTATCGACGCACCGAAAGATGTCCAGGTGCACCGCGAAGAGATCTTCAAGCGTATCCAGGCTGGCAGCCCGGCCCCGGAAAAACACGACGACTCGCACTGAGCGACCCCACCTCAAGCCGCACGGACGCGCTTGATCGACGGTGCCTCAGGTGCCCAGCAGTTCGCGCACCTTGGCGATCATCCTGTCCATATCGAAGGGTTTGTCGAATACCGCGGCGAACAGTTCCGGGCACCCGTGGCTGGCCTGGCTAACCTGGCCGCCGCTCATCAAGATGACCGGCAGGTCGCTCAGGTGCAGCTCATCGCGCATCGAGCGCACCAGCTCTTCGCCATTGAGCAGGGGCATCATGTAGTCGGTGATCACCAGCTCGACGCGTTTTTCCTTGAGCGCTTCCAGGGCCTTGAGGCCATTGCTCGCTTTTTCCACCAGATAACCTTCATCCTCAAGGGCGAAGCCGAGGATGTCGGCGATCAGGTATTCGTCATCGACGATCAGAATGGTGTTCATCAGAGGGCCCGTCACCCGCTCCCTTGCGGCACAGGGGCCCCAGAGAGCACGCCGCTGGCGCCCTCGAAGGCCTTGCGCAAGGTGATGCCCTGGGGGCCGAGCAGCAGCTCGTGCAACGCAGGGTCATGGTGGCTGTCACGCACCTTGAGGATCGACAGCATGCGCCGCAGCTGCGACTGCAGCTCGACGAAGCGCATCAGCATCAGGTTGTCGACGATGCTCGACAGGTCCGCTGTCGGCGCAGTGATTTCCGAACCGAAGATGTCACGCATTTCCCAGGTCAACAGCACACTGACTTCACGTGCTCGCAGCTCAGCAGTCAAGGCGCGGAAAAACGCGTTGAGCCGCGTCGGGTCGATCGCCAGACGGCTGAAGGCACCCAGGCTGTCGATCACCACACGCTTGCTGCCTTGCGCCTCGACACGTTCAAGCAAGCGCGCGCCAACCTGGTCCAGCAAAACCTCCGTGGTGGGCTGCCAGCACAACTGCAGGGCACCTTCGCGCTCAAGTGCGGCAAAATCGTAGCCCAGCGACGCCGCTTTGAGGCGCAAGCGTTCGGGCGTTTCGTAGAAACCGAAGTGCACCCCTGGCGCCCGCGCGGTACATGCGCCCAGAAATGCCAGGCCCAGGGACGTCTTGCCGATACCGGAAGGCCCCATCAACAGGCTGACCGAGCCAGCGGCCAGCCCGCCACCGCACATTTCATCCAGGCTCATGATGCCTGAAGAGACACGGCTCAGCGTGGCGTTGCCCTTCTGACTGAGGTGGCCGAGCAGCGACTCCAGCCGCGGAAACACATGCATGCCCGCTTCGTCGATCAGGCATTCGTGACGGCCCGACAAGGCTGCGCTGCCACGCGTCTTGCGCAACTGAATGTGGCGTACGGCACGGCTGCCGACCAGGTGCTCGCCCAGCTCGATCACCCCATCGACCATCGTGTGTTCCGGGCTGCCTTCGTCCAGCCGTGCACTGGTCAACAGCAACACGGTGCAGCCGGCAAAAGCTGCGTGGCCTTGCAGTTCCGAGACGAATTTTTTCGTGTCCAGGTGCGTCTGCGCACGCACGCGGGCATTAAGCACACCGTCCACGATGAGTAGGCTGGCCTGCTGGCGCCCGATCTCCTGGCGCAGCAACTTGACCACGGCATCGAGCCCTTCCTGCTCGAGGGCGTCGAAGGCACTGACGAACTGGATCTGGTCGCCAACCAGGCTCGGGTCGAAAAATTCAAGGGTGCCCAGGTACTGGAACAGCCGCTCGTGGGATTCACTGAGCAACGTCGCCACCAGCACCCTGCCGCCAGTCTGCACGTGGTGACAGGCCAACTGATTGGCGAGAATGGTTTTACCCGCGCCGGGTGGGCCTTGAATGATGTACGACGCCCCCGCCACCAGCCCCCCCCTGAGCAGCGCATCGAGCCCTTCGATCCCCGTCACCAGCCGCTTGAGTGCCTGTGCCATGGTTTCTACCTGTCGAGTTGGCGATCTGCTTGTGGGTCAGACGTGGGTAAATAAAGACGCATGCAGGTGCCCCTGCCGAGCACGCTGTCGACGCTGATGGCGCCATTGCTCTGCTTGGCGAAGCCATAGACCTGGCTGAGGCCCAGGCCGGTTCCCTTGCCGAATGCCTTGGTGGTGAAGAACGGCTCGAAAATGCGTGGCAGCACGTCAGGGGCGATCCCGCTTCCGCTGTCCTGCACCTCGAAGCACACGAAGCTGCCATGCAACCCCTCCACCTCACCGACAAGCTCGACAACCTCGGCCGCCATACGGATTTGGCCACTGCCCGGGATAGCATCGCGGGCATTGAACAACAGGTTCAGCAGCACCATCTGCAACTGCCCTGCATCCACTTCTATTGATGGCAAGGTTGACGGCAGGTGATGCTCCAGGTCGATGTCACTGGGCAGCGAATGTTCCAGCAGCCCACGGGTGGCGGCGATCAGTTCCAAGGGCGCGACGCGGCTGACATCGAGTTTGCGGTGTCGGGCAAAACTGAGCAGTTGCTGGGTCAGTTCGGTACCCCGCTGCCCGGCGTCGACAATGTGTTGCAGCATACGTTGGATACGCGCCGGGTCCTGAGCGTTCATGGCCAGCCGTGCCGAGCTCAGGATGATGGTCAGCATGTTGTTGAAATCATGCGCCAGCCCACCGGTCAGTTGACCAAGGGCTTCGAGCTTCTGCGCCTGGAACAGCTGGGCACGCACAGCATCGAGCTGCAGCGCAGAATCGCGCCGGTCAGTGATATCCCGGGTAACCTTGGCCAGGCCGACGATCTGCCCGAGATCGTCACGGATCACGTCCAGCGCGGCCATCGCCCAGAATTGCGAGCCGTCCTTGCGCACGCGCCAGCCCTCATCCTGCGCCACCCCCTGCTCCAGCGCTTGGCGCAGCAGTCGTTCGGGGCGCCCTTCGGCACAATCCTGAGGGGTGAAGAACAACGAGAAATGCCGGCCGATCACTTCATCTGCGCGGTAGCCCTTGATCCGTTCGGCGCCAGCGTTCCAGGAAACTACGCGCCCATCCGGGTCGAGCATGTAGATGGCGTAGTCCACCACCGACTGAACCAGTTGTTCATAGCGGTGAGCGGGAATGACGGGGTGATCGAGGCAGTCAGCTGAAACCATGCAAACTCCACAGGCACAGCGGGAGGTAGAAAATAGGCCTAACCAGCAGTGTCACCCTGCATCCGCCCTGTGGCAACTGTTTGTCAGCGGCCACGGTCGACCAGTACAGGGCTCACTCGACGCGGCAGCGCCACCTTGAGCAGCCACAGGCCCACCAGCAGAATGCCGCCGCCGCCCGCCAAAGCCATCATGCGTTGGGGTTGCGGGTGCTCGGCGTCAAACCCTAGCATCAGCAAATAACCGCCGAGGCTGATGAGGCTCACATAGAGAAACGCCCCCAGCAGTGTCACCAGGGCGAACAACAGACGCCATATAAACCGCGGGCGCACCACACGACCACTAGCATCGGACGAACTGGCCCGAGTCATCGCTTCATAACCATTGGATCCAAATGAGGGGCAACAGTGGCGTAATGACAGCAAGGTGTCAATCACCCATTCGAGCACCCTTCACACCCTTGATCATAGGTGCTGCGGTTGACTCAACTATAACAATGGGTTATAAAGCGCGCTTGAATGCAAGGCTCTTCTACTTAAAAGCATTGACTTAGAAGCATGCCGGTCGCTCAGACCCATTCATGTGCGAGTGTGGTGGAATTGGTATACACAGCAGACTTAAAATCTGTCGGCGTGAGCCTTGCGGGTTCGAGTCCCGCCACTCGCACCAAATTCCTTCGAAAAGGCGCCCTTGTGGCGCCTTTTTTCGTCCTGCGGAAATTCCCGGCGCAACTGCTAGAGTGGAGTTTGTCCCTGTCCACTGGAACGCCGCCATGCGCTACTCCCTGTTCGATGGTCAACGCGACGTCATCATCCTGATTGCCCGCATACTGTTGATGATTCTGTTTGTTGTATCCGGCTGGGCCAAACTGACTGGTTTTGAAGGTACGGTCAGCTACATGACATCACTAGGCGCGCCTGCGCCAATGCTTGCCGCAGCAGTTGCAGTGGTGATGGAGTTCTTTGTCGCCATCGTGCTGATTCTGGGGTTCTATACCCGCCCACTGGCATTTCTGTTCGCACTGTTCGTGCTGGGCACCGCGCTGATCGGCCACCCGTTCTGGAACATGGTCGACCCCGAACGCAGCGCCAACATGACTCAGTTCCTGAAAAACTTGAGCATCATTGGCGGCTTGTTGTTGCTGGCAGTGAGCGGCCCCGGGCGTTTCTCGCTGGACCGCCGTTGACTCAATCGTCTTCGCAGTCGTCGTGCCAGGCTGGGTGATCACGGTCCTCGTCATCGAGATCATCCAGCGTTTCCTCATCTTCTTCGACTTCGTCTAGCGCGCCTTGGGCATCTGTTTCGTGCTCGATGTCGTCGTAGAGGAATTCGTGGTCGAGCAGGTGGTCATGCTCGGGTTCGTGCAGGTCGTCTTCGTCGCGCATGCTGGCTCCTGGATTGGCGGGAGGCCTATATAGGCTGAACAGTGGGCAAGGTCAATGGATGGCCGCTTAATGCTGGGTTAACCGGGCGCGGGCAGTCTGCAGGCTCTCCCTTCAAGCGTTCCTTGCCCGCCATTTAATGGCGGGCTTTTTTTGCGCGGGGGGTTTGTTGATGACGGGGAAGCACCTGGCTTGAATACCCGCAGCAAACGACAGCCGTATGACACCCTCTTCACATATTATCGACAACCTGCTTGGCACACTGGCCTTGCTCCGTACGTTCTTTAGCCCGCCCATTGTCGGCGGGCTTTTCTTTTGCCGCTTAATAACTGCCTGACGCCATGTTGGGCCTAGCCCCTTTCCTCGCTCCAACCACTATGCGGCGTCACCCAGAAAACACGCTAAGCTCAGCTATCCGATGCCTTGGTAATCGGCGTTTCTACGCGCTTGCCCATCGTCGCTCTGGCGATCCACACCGACGAGCCTATTTGGCTCAAAGAGGGTGTTCCAATGGCGACAATCGAGACAAAAGCGTTCGCTAGAGGGCTGCTGAAGGTTGAAAACGCTTGGCAGGCCTATGTCCTGTCGCGCAAGTCCACCCAGGGGCTTGCCGGCCTGGAGCTGATGGCCGCGCAGGCGGAGTGCGACCGCGACTTTATCAGGTTCCAAAATCAGAGCCAGCAGTTCTACGCCGAAGTGCGCAAGCGTATTGGCGACGCTGAAAAGCTGGAGGTGGACAGGGCGCTGTATCCTCAGCATTTCCCCACACGCCCATCAGCAGACAGCTGAAAGCCCACAAAAAAACCGGCCACTGGCCGGTTTTGCTTTAACGTCTCAAACGCAAGGCCTAGCCCTTCGAATTGGACCACCTGGCCGAAGGCTGCCTGGGGCCGACGCGATCGGAAGCGCCAATACCGGAAGCCACCTCCTGGATGGACCCGCCTTTTGAGAGGAATACTTTGATCTGCTCGTCGAGCCGCAGGTGGGCTTTGTGCGTGGGGGACTGATGGGAGGCATTCATGACTGAACCTCGATAGGGAAGTCACTGGAATGCAGCAACTCGTTTGTCACTATACGCCTCATCCGTCACTGACGGGGTGAATTCCCCTGCCCGCCCCAACTGCCAGCAGTTAAAGAGCCTCCATCCGCCGGTCACCGGAAGGCGGCGGCGCTTTCAAGATGTGGGAAAAGCTCCCGGTCAAGCCGAACCGAAGCTCTTTGGGCATCACGAACGTGAAGTGGATCAGCCATGAGCCATCGCCGAGCAACAACGTTTCGCTTCGGTATCGTAGGACTTCCGCTTCGCTTATGCCGATCGCTACTGCGACTTCCTGATTGCTGGGCTTGCGATCCATTGAGATGACTCCCTCCGACATTGCGCCGGGAAGCCATCAATACTCCTCCTCCGGCTACATAAGCGCTACTTAAAATTTGCCTACCCGTGTGCGGGCACAGAGGGTGCTTACACCGTCAGTGTTCTGCAGCACGAGCAGTGCTACGCTGCGGGCGACTTCGCCACCCAAGGAGCAGGGAATGAGTTTTGACTGGCACGCAGGGCCGATCACCCGTGCAACCCCGCTGGACAAGAACTACCGCAACACGCAGAAGGTCCGGCAGTTCATGGTCGGCGAATGCGGCGATGGCTTCAAGTTCGATCGCACCTTCATGGCCTGGATCAAGGGCGGCGAGCCCGTAACACTGGGCGACGTTGCTGATGAATGGCTGCGTCGAAGAAAGCTATGACGGCAATACCGATTTATTAACTCATCCGCCATACCGTCTAGCTATTCGACACGATGCTGGAAAACGACTTGCCGATTGCAGGAAGTGTCGCCTCGCGATTTATGGAGATAGACAGGGCACATCCGTCGCCGATTTCACCAAGCACAAAAATGCCCGCGAATGCAGGCAAAAAGGTATCATCCGCCGTTTATTCAGCCCCCATGACAGGGAATTCAGAAATGCAAGGCAAACACTTAGCCTATCGACCGGACATAGACGGGCTCAGGGCTCTGGCCGTTTTGGCTGTCACAATTTTCCATTTCAACAAGCAATGGCTCCCTGGCGGCTTCGTCGGCGTTGACGTTTTTTTCGTCATTTCCGGCTTCCTGATCACAGGGATCATCTACGGAAAAGGGCCCCACTTCTCTTTCGCTGACTTTTACGGTCGCCGTGTCCGTCGGATCCTACCTGCAGCTGCATTTGTAACAATCGTCACGTTAATCGCTGGCTCGTTCTTACTCTTGCCTGCCGACGTCAAGTCTCTTTCGGAGTCGGCCATCGGCGCTACCCTTTCTGCAGCTAACATCTACTATTGGCTCTTCCTGGACACGGGCTACTTCGCCGCTTCGTCCGACACCGTGCCACTGCTGCACATGTGGTCGCTCGGCGTCGAAGAGCAGTTCTATCTGATATGGCCGGCGTTGATGATCATCGCCATGAAGGTCGGAGGTAAGCGCCTGCTGGTGGCAGCCGGCGTCATTCTCGCTATCGGTTCCTTCGCGGTGAGTGAGTACTTCCTGGCTCGCGACCCCTCGTTCGCTTATTACATGCTGCCTTCCAGGGCAGGCGAACTTCTGGTCGGTGCCCTTCTGTTCCTGTGGCAGGACTCGCGACGCATCCCTGCCTCCGCTGCCAACGTGGCTGGTGCAGTGGGCCTGGCCATGGTTGCCGGATCGATTCTCTATCTTGACGAGAAGAATGGTTTCCCTGGCGTTCGGTCGATTATTCCCTCCCTGGGCGCGGCACTGCTGATCCTTTCAGGCACTAACCAAAGAAACATTCTATCCAGAATTTTTGGGAACCCAGTCGCCCGTTATGTGGGGCTGCGTTCATTCTCGCTTTACCTCTGGCACTGGCCTGTTCTGGCGTTCTACCGTTACGCATACGGTGAGCCGACGCTGTCAGGTGGCATCGCCTGCGCACTGCTGATGTGTCTACTCACCCTCATCTCGTATCACCTGATAGAGACGCCTTTCAGGGCTCGCACTCCAATGTGGCTGATCACCAAGGCTGGGCCGATCATTGCGACCAGCGCGGGTGTAATGGTACTGGGATACGTCTTGGTGAAGAACAATGGTTATTGGCCAACCGCAGCAGGAGCGGCATACAAGAGAGAAATCTCTTTACACGACTACAACACGAAACCTGCGAGCCGGTTCCCATTCAACTGCCAGATGATGCAGTACGATCCGAAAAAATGGACCGAGGATCAGTGCGTCAATGGTGATAAGACAGTGCCTGCGCAAACACTGCTTTGGGGCGACTCAAACGCAGCGCATTACGTTGGGTATCTGAAGGCCGTAGGAGAAAGCGCTCACTTCTCCATCCGAAATATCTCTCATTCGTCGTGCCCTCCGGTGCGTGATACGAAAGGCCTTCTTGGTCCGGATCGCGCCAAGTCCTGCAATGATTTCAATGAGCGAGCGTTCGCCGAGTCCAAGAACTATAGAACCGTAATCCTCGGAGCATCATGGGCAGCCTATGCAGTGAAAGGCGGGAAGGAAAAGTTCGCCGATACCATCGCTGAACTGGCCGGCAACCACAATCAGGTGATCATTGCCCTAAATGTCCCCGTATTCGTAGGCCTGGACCGCATGTGTACGGCAAAAGCCATTCGCATCCCAGGAATGAACTGTCCAGCAACCGCGATGATTCCAGATCAAGGCGAAAGCGAAGTCAACCTCTATCTCAAGGAACTCGCAAGCCAGTACGCCAACGTAACCACGTTCGATGTCCGGCCGCAAATCTGCAAAAACGGAACGTGCTCGGCTTACGACAAAGATACGCTTCTCTACTTTGACAGCGGCCACATCAGCATGGTCGGCTCTGAGATCATTGGCCGGTCCGTTGTAGAATCCGGTCAAGTACCCCAGCCTATCGCGGCCCTGGGGCAATCCGCTCGATCTGTTGGGCAACACGTCGAAGATTGAACGGATGAGCATTTAAACTGCCATCTCTGCAAGCCCGCCACCTCGGCGGGCTTGCACTTTTACAGTCTGACCTGGCCGGGATGCCTTGCTCTTGCACATTGAGTCTTAGACATGACCATGGTCAGGCAGTTGAGGAATAGTCTGTCCGTTGGCCAAAGCACTGGCTTCAAGCTTCGCACGCTCCGCACTTAGAAAAACATAAGCGGCTTGCAGCGTGGTGATCTTCGTTTGAATCTCGGCCATCTTGGCGGCTACCAAAACCACACCGCGCGCGCAATCGATGTTATTACCCCGCCTGGCCGCAAGAATTTCCCCAATCTCTGCGAGTGAAAAACCTCCGCTCTGCGCACTCTGAATGAAGGCTAAATCGACAACGGTCTGTTCGCTGTAGCTGCGGTAGTTGTTGGCTTGTCGATGGGGCACGATAAGGCCGAGCTGTTCGTAATAGCGCAATGCGTGGCGGCTGATCCCACTCCGGCGCTCCAACTCACCAATGTTCACGGTAAAAAATCCTTGACTGTAGAGTAGGCTCTACACCTTAGCCTGCGCCGATCAGCTAAACAAGGATTCAGTCATGAGTGCGGAATGCTTCATCACAGGTGGCAGTGGGTTTGTGGGCCAACATCTACTGAGCCGTCTTACGGCGAAAGGGCACAAGACCTGGGTGCTTATGCGCACCCCTGGAAACATAAAGCGTCTCAGGGAACAGGTAGGCCAACTGGGAGGTAACCCTGCGCTTATCCATGCCGTTGAGGGCGATATCAGCAGGGAGGGGCTTGGACTCAGCGAGGCAGCCAAGCAAAACGTGTCTTCGGCCACTGTGATTTTCCACCTCGCTGCGCAATTCTCCTGGGGACTGACACTGGAGCGTGCTCGCGCAATTAATGTTCAAGGTGCTCTGAACGTGGCCAAGCTTGCGGCTAGCCAACGCATCCGACTGCTGATGGTGGGCGGTTTCATGCTACAAAACCTCACCCACCTCAACAGTATCGGAGTTGATATCACATGCCCTGAGAACACAGACTGGCCTGCGGTCTACGCCCGTGTAGGTGGCTATGAAGGCAGCAAACTCGAATCCCATTTTGCTGTCATCCGCTACATGCAAGACGCAGACGCGGATTACACGATTGTTCATCCTGCTACGGTGTGTGGCCACAGCGAGAACGGACATATCTTGGAAGGCCAACCGTTTTCCGAACTGATTCGAAACCTGGCACAAGGCCAGTTCAAAGCTGTACCCGGCTCTGTCAGGCATTGGTTACCATTAGTCAGCGTCGATTACCTGGTGAAGATGATGATTTGCGTGGCCTTCGACCCCTTCATGGCCAACCGTCAGGTCCTGGCGCTCTATGAGCGAACACCGAGCTTACAAGGGATGCTTCTGCAGATCGCAAAAACGCTAGACGTCAAGGCACCCCGCCGCCATGTACCAATAGGGTTGCTCAGGTCGCTATTGACCATTCCCGGACTGGCGACCCGGTTCGCGATCAGCGCCGAGTCATTAAATTTTATTCAGGTGCAGCGCTTCGATATGGGTATGAGTAGACAACTGGAACGGAAGTATCAATTAACCCATCCCAACATGACACGTGCTATCGAGAACACGGTGCGCTACGTCAAGGACTACGTGACGAAGCCATAATCTAGCCCTTTACAGAGATGCTTGCCCTCTGCGCACATTGGCATTTATTGCTGCCCTTTAGGCACTCTATTTTCTTCGCAGACCAAATAGTTAATTTCAGACCGTTTGGTTGGTCAAAAGGATCGACACTTAGCCTCGCCCACGAGCAATCCAGCATACATTAACAAGGAATGTACTGATGCAATCTCAATTCGGCAAAGGTGTCCTCTTTGCACTCTGCGCCGCTGCACTGAATGCAACAATCGGAGTATTCAGCAAGGTGCTGATGAACAGTGGGTTCAGCCCCAGCAGTATCGCCCTGATAAAGACCGTACTCGGCTGCCTACTGCTGTCAGTCTTGCTGCTGTTCCTCAAGCGGCCTTGGCATACGGCTAAGTGGCTCCATGCAGCCGTCTGCGCCTTTCTCGGCATTTTCGTGTTGTTCCACTTTGAAACCTCGGCCTATAACCATTACGCCGCAGCGGGCGTGGTGGTGATCCTGATGGCAAGTGCTTCCATTTCTTCGTTATTACTGGGCCGGATAGTCCTCAAGGACCCAATCACCGCCAACGCAGCGGTAGGTGCCGGATTGACGATAGCCGGTATTGCCGTGGTTTTTGGAGCAGACCTGGAACAAGGTTTTTCGCTGCAAGGCGCAGTGCTCGCGTCGATTGGAGGCTGCGGTTATGGCGCGTTTTCGGTTGCCATGAAGCGCATGGGCGTTTCTGGAGGACTGCATTTCACTCGGCAGCTATTGTTTTTCGGGAGTCTTTACCTGCTGATGCCGGCTGCAACCAATGGGTTCATCATGGGAGAGCTGTCACGGGTGGCGGTCATGGCTTTGGTGGCCCTGGCTGCATTGCCGACCATCCTCGGTTTCTTCTGCACCACCAAGGCCATCGAGTATTTAAAGCCATCACAAGTTCAAGCACTGGAACTGACTGAACCGCTGTTTGCCGCACTTCTGGCGTTCGTGGTCCTTAATGAGGTACCGCGAGACACGTTGTACTGGGGGGCCGGGCTCATCCTCACTGGACTGTGTTTCTCAAACGAATTGATCCGATTAGGCAAGAAGACAGCACAGCCGTCTGCGGTGTAATTCGCTTTTGGAGTCAGCACTCGGCGCACACACCAAGCGCATCTATCGCCGAACGGGTGAGCGCGTAAGCCCCACCAAGCAATGGCCAGATTCGGAAAGGCTCGTTCTATTCGACCCACAAAGAAAAACCCCGCAAACGTTAACCTGCGGGGCTTTTGAATGTGCAGGCCGAGGTCGGATCGAACCGGTGTAGACGGATTCACCCTCCCGGAAAACGAAAACGCCACCTGATGAGGCGGCGATGACTGACGAAGGACGGGCGTTACCAGGTCTTCGGCTCTGACTTCTTGTACGAGCCACCGGTCATGCACTTTTCGACCAGGTCTTCCCGGGCCTTGTTGTCTGGAAGCGTTTTGAGGTAGTCCGGCTGGCAGTGTTCGGCAGTGGGCTCGTAGGCGGCAGTATCGGCGGCTTCTTCTTTGCAGCCGGCCAAGCCCATAGCAAGTGCAGCAGCGAGCATTGTGGTAAGGGTGCGCTTCATGAGGTTCCTTCCTGTGAAATGGGCGGGCGTTATACCAAAGATCGAAATGCCCTGCAAAACGTGGCGCAGTGCCATCAACCAGCCAGCGCCCTACCCTATCCAACCATAACGCCTCACCAGAGATGGCGGCACCTGCATTATCAATTCCATGCGCAGGGACGATATGGCGCGCGTTTACCGCCGCGTCGGCGCCATCGCCAACCCCTCGAAAGGCTGAAGTTTCGAAACTCCACCTCTGTAGATTCGGAACCCCTGTCTTTTTCGACCCACAAAGAAAAACCCCGCAGACGTTAATCTGCGGGGCTTTCGAATAATGGAGGCCGAGGTCGGAATCGAACCGGCGTAGACGGATTTGCAATCCGGAGCATAACCACTTTGCTACTCGGCCTCAAAGTTTGGAGTTAGCCGCTTGCGCCTTGCTATCTCCTTGAAACACTGAACCTTTTTCAAAGTTCGCTGCGTTTCGATGGGCGCCATTATGTCTGCATTCAATGAACCTTGCAACCCCCTGAACAGAAAAAAATTTCAAGGGGTTCAAGGTGTTAGCGCAAGCGGCCGAGCTTGCTCCAAAGCCCCACCACGGTGTTCTCCACCGTGCCGCTGGCGGCCATGCCGATGCGTTCCTGCAGGCTCTTGCGCTCAGCAAAGTGCAAGTGGAACAGGTTGGCGTTGCGGGCGCGGTCGCTCAGGTATTCGTCGCTGGTCTGCAGCTCGTCCACCAGCTTGCGGTTAAGCGCTGCCACACCCAGCCAGACTTCGCCGGTGGCCACTTCGTCCATGTGCAGCTGTGGCCGATAGCGGGCGACAAAATCCTTGAACAGCTGGTGGGTGATGTCCAGGTCTTCCTGGAACTTCTCCCTGCCCTTCTCGGTGTTTTCACCGAACACCGTGAGGGTGCGCTTGTATTCGCCGGCGGTGAGCACCTCGAAATCGATGTTGTGCTTCTTCAGCAGACGATTGACGTTGGGCAGTTGCGCCACCACACCAATCGAACCCAGCACGGCAAAGGGTGCGCTGACAATCTTCTCGCCAATGCAGGCCATCATGTAACCACCGCTGGCCGCCACCTTGTCGATGCACACGGTCAGCGGGATGCCCGCCTGGCGAATACGCGCCAGTTGCGAAGCGGCCAGGCCATAGCTGTGTACCAGGCCACCGCCGCTTTCGAGCCGCAGCACCACCTCGTCACGCGGGGTGGCGAGGGTCAGCAGGGCGGTGATCTCGTTGCGCAGGCTCTCGGTGGCCGAGGCTTTGATGTCGCCATCGAAATCGAGCACGAAGACCCGGCTCTTTTCTTCAGCCTTGGCTTTTTTCTGCTGTTTTTCCGCCTTTGCCTGCTGCTTGCGCAAGGCCTTGAGCTGGGCCTTGTCGAGCAAACCCGACTCCAGGCGCTCGCGCAGCTCTTTATAGAACTCGTTCAGGCGCGTGACCTGCAGCTGCCCGCCCGGTTTGCGCCGCCCTTTGCCGCGCAAACCGGCAATAGCCGACAACACCACCAGGATGGCAATCACCAAGGTGGCGGTTTTAGCGAGAAAGCTTGCGTATTCGGCAAGAAACTCCACGTTGACTCCTTCAAAGACTGGCGCCAGTTCAGCGCGTAACTGCTACAAGCATACCGGTGCGCCTGAGGCGCTGCCAGCCGGTGTAAACGCTGGCAACACAGTTCAAACAACCTTTTCAAACGCTTGTATGTTTTTTCGTTGACAGCCTGTGTGGCACATCCTAACCTCGCAGCAACCTCCAACAGGCCGGATACCTTCGTGGGCAACCTCTACCTGATCCGACATGGCCAAGCCTCCTTTGGTGCCGAAGACTACGACGTCCTCTCAGCCGTCGGTGTGCGTCAGAGCCAGGCCCTGGGCGAACACCTGGCTCAGCTCGGTGTGCGGCTGGATCGTTGCGTGGCCGGCGACCTGCGCCGTCAGCAGGATACCGCACGCCTGGCGTTGGAGGCCTTGCACGCCAGTGGCTGCGCGGTACCGACTGTAGAGACCGACGCGGCGTTCAATGAATTCGATGCCGACGGGGTGATCCACGCCCTGCTGCCGGGGCTGATGGAGCACGAACCCAACGCCCTGTACATCTTGCGCAATGGCGCGCAGCACCGCAGTGAATTCCAGCGCCTGTTCGCCTTGATGGTGCAGCGCTGGCACGATGGCGAGCATGCCGACGACGGCCTGGAGACCTGGCAGGCCTTCACCGCCCGCGTCCAGAAGGGCTTGCAGCGTGTGCTCGAAGCCGCAGGCAGTGGCGACAACATCGCCATCTTCACCTCCGGCGGCACCATCGCCGCCCTGCTCCACCTGGTCACCTGCATTACCCCCAGCCAGGCTTTCGCACTGAACTGGCAAATTATCAACACGTCGCTCAGCCAGCTGAAGTTCCGCGGCCGCGACGTGGCACTGGCTTCCTTCAACAGCCAAGCCCATGTGCAGCTGTTGAGGGCGCCGGAGCTCATTACCTACCGATGAGCCCGGCTTGTTGTGTCCCTGCGGGGACGTGAAAATCACTCTATAAGGAATGCGCCATGACCTCCGTAGCTGATGCCGTTAAGAAGATGCAAGAGAAGTTCAACCCAGCCGCTGCCGCCGGCCTGGACCTGGTGTTCGGCTTCGACATCACCGACGAAGGCAAAAAGTACGCGCTGATCGTCAAAGACGGTACCTGCGACATCCAGGAAGGCGAGAACCCAGACGCCAACTGCACCCTGGTGCTGGACAGCGAGACCCTCAAGGGTATCGTCAGTGGCGAGACCGACGGCATGCAGGCCTTCATGGGCGGCAAGCTGCGCGTCGAGGGCGACATGATGCTGTCGATGAAACTGAGCGAGCTGTTCCCTTCCTGAGTGACGGGCACGCCGAGCGATGAAAAACCGAAGCCTGACCGGCTTCGGTTTTTTTTTGCCCACCCCATCAAGGCGATTGATCCACCTGCAACACCCTTGTCTATATGACTACTAGGACGCTTGTTCCAGTTCTCGCAGGCCATTAAATTAGCCAATAGTCCTTGCGATCGATTATAAGGAAAACGCATGACGCTCACCGATCAGTCCACCCAGGTACGCCCCGGCGAAGAACTCGACGCGGCCGTCATCGACCCTTATCTCAAGGCCCATATCCCCGGCCTGGCGGGTTTGCCGAGCATCAGCCAGTTCCCTGGCGGCGCCTCCAACCTCACCTACCTGGTCAGCTACCCGGGCCGCGACTTTGTACTGCGCCGGCCGCCGTTCGGCCACAAGGCCAAGTCGGCCCACGACATGGGCCGCGAGTTCCGCATTCTCAATCAGCTCAACGATGGGTTCCCGTACTGCCCCAAGGCGTACGTGCACTGCACCGACGAGCGCCTGATAGGCGGCGAGTTCTACGTGATGGAGCGGGTCAAGGGCATCATCCTGCGCTCGGACATCCCCGCTGAACTCAACCTTGACGCCGCCAAGACCGAAGCCCTGTGCAAAAGCTTCATCGACCGCCTGGTGGAACTGCACCAAGTCGATTACCAGGCCTGCGGGCTGGCCGACCTGGGCAAGCCGGAAGGCTATGTGCATCGCCAGGTCGAGGGCTGGACCAGCCGCTATGCAAAAGCTATCACCGAGGATGCGCCACGCTGGGAGCAGGTCATCGCCTGGCTGCACGAGAAGATGCCCGCCGACCATCCGCGCCCCGGCATCGTGCATAACGACTACCGCTTCGACAATGTGATCCTCGACGCCGACAACCCGATGCGCATCATCGGCGTGCTGGATTGGGAGATGGCCACAATTGGCGACCCGCTGATGGACCTGGGCAACAGCCTGGCCTACTGGATCGAAGCGGGTGACCCGGCGCCGATGCAACTGATGCGTCGCCAACCCAGCAACGCCCCTGGGATGCTGAGCCGTCGCCAGTTCGTCGATTACTACGCCGAGCGCGCCGGTATCCGCCTGGACAACTTCGATTACTACTATTGCTATGGCCTGTTCCGCCTCGCCGGCATCGTGCAACAGATCTACTACCGCTACTACCACGGCCAGACCCAGGACAAGCGCTTCGCTCAGTTCATCCACATGAACCGGCTGCTGGAGCAGATGGCCTTGAAGGTCATCGCCAACACCACGCTCTGACGACAGACAACAAGGAAAACAGCATGTCCAAGACCCACTTGTTCGACCTTGACGGCAAGATCGCCTTCGTTTCCGGCGCCAGCCGCGGCATCGGTGAAGCCATTGCCCACCTGCTGGCCCAGCAGGGCGCCCACGTGATCGTCTCCAGCCGCAAGCTGGACGGCTGCCAGCAGGTCGCCGAGGCGATCATTGCCGCGGGGGGCAAGGCAACTGCAGTGGCCTGCCACATCGGCGAGATGGAGCAGATCCAGCAGGTGTTCGCCGGTATCCGCGAACAGTTCGGGCGCCTGGATATCCTGGTCAACAACGCCGCCACCAACCCGCAGTTCTGCAACGTGCTGGACACCGACCTGAACGCCTTCCAGAAGACCGTGGACGTCAACATTCGTGGTTACTTCTTCATGTCGGTGGAAGCCGGCAAGCTGATGCGCGAACACGGCGGCGGCAGCATCATCAATGTGGCGTCGATCAACGGCGTCTCGCCGGGGCATTTCCAGGGCATCTATTCGGTGACCAAGGCGGCGGTGATCAACATGACCAAGGTCTTCGCCAAGGAATGTGCACAGTTCGGCATCCGCTGCAATGCGCTGCTGCCAGGCCTGACTGACACCAAGTTCGCCTCGGCACTGGTGAAGAACGACGCCATCCTCAACGCTGCCCTGCAGCAGATCCCGCTCAAGCGCGTGGCCGACCCCAAGGAAATGGCCGGCGCGGTGCTGTACCTGGCCAGCGATGCCTCCAGCTACACCACCGGCACCGCACTCAACGTCGACGGCGGTTACCTGTCCTGATCAGGCCTTGATTGCCTGCAGGGTGTAGCTCAAAGGTAGGCGTGACGGCTGCTGGCGCAAGCGCCACTCGCCGTCGGCACCTTTGTCCATCTGGCCCGGCAGCGCCTCCCAAGGGATGCTCTGGTGCTCGACCAGAGCTGTCAGTTGCAGCCCATGCGCCAGCAACGCACTGATCACCTCGCCCAGGCCGTGGTTCCACTCATGGGTCTCGGTATGGACCAGGCGCTGATCGGTTTCGACGTACGTCTGGTCGTTATGCCAGACCGTCGGAGTGTCGTGCTCGAAGTACGGATACTCGATCAACAGGCGGTCCTGATGGTCTTCGTTGACCGCCATCAGCATCGGGTGGCCATCGCGCAGGAACAACCGCCCACCCGGTTTGAGCAGGGCTGCCACCGTACGCGCCCACGGTTCGATGTGGGGCAGCCAGCAGAGTGCGCCGATGCCGGTATAGACCAGGTCGAAGCTACCTGCGGGCAACACCTGGTCGGCGGCATAGACATCCGACTCTACATAGTCGATCGGCACCGCGCAGCGCTCGGCGAGTGCCCGCGCCTCGGCCAGCGAAGCCCCGGAGTAATCCAGGCCGCAGACCATCGCGCCCAGGCGGGCGAGCGAGAGGGTATCGGTACCGATGTGGCACTGCAGGTGAACGGTGTTGAGCCCGCGGATATCGCCTAGCAACGGCAGGTCGAAGCGAACGGTTTCGGAAAGATGCGCCGGGTGCTCGACGAGCCGTTCGACCTCATAGTCTTTCGAGGCCGCATGCAAGGGGGCTCGTTCGTCCCAACTGCTGCGGTTGAGTTGCAGTGATCGGTCCATGCTTACGTCCTTGTCTACGTGTCGGGTCTCGGCAGCCCTGGTCAGGCCTTCATCATTACAGGCAGGTCGCCGCCGCCGCGCGCCGTTGCAGGGCCACACTGTCATTGTTTTGCGCGTAGTAGTCGACCCGCGTTCCGTCTGCTTGCGGATAGATATCCACGAACGCTTCGGCATCGCGGGTATACACCGTGAAACCACCCTGCTTGCGCGGCTCCAGGTAGCCACTGGCATCAACCCCGAACACCGCCTCTTCCTGCCAGCTGAACTGGATGCACTGGGCCACCAGCGCGGGCGCCTTGTGCGAATCGAGCTGCGCGGTCGGCTTGCCGCCACGTGCCGTTTCCATGGTCGCAGAAGCACAACCGACCAGCATCAGTACCGCGGCCATCGGCAGAATTGCTCGCATGTTCAACCCTCAGGGCAAAAAAGAAGGCGACTCTAGCACTGGCAGGCACCGCGAGTGAATTGTTGGCGGCACGCCGCTGTCGCAGTAAGGACATGCCGTCACAAGGAAACCGCCATGAAACTGCATCACCTGCTGCCTTCACTGCTGCTCGCCGCCCTGCCCTGCCTACCGCTGGCCGCCTCTGCCGCGCCCTCAGCCGAAGAAAGCATCACCGGGCCGGAAACCCACAACCGCGAACTCAAGGTAGGTGACAAGGCCCCCGACCAATACAAACGCGATGACCAGACGGTAAAAGACTGGAAAGCCAAAGGCCTGCCGGCCCCCGAAAAGGAAAGCCACTGGGTGCGCATGGGCGAGCACTATGTGCTGGTGCAGATCACCAATGGTGTGGTCCTGGCCATCCACCCCGCGTCCTGACCCTGCCGAGCTACACATAGGCCGCCATGTGCACCGTGTTGCGCCCGGCGGCCTTGGCCTGGTACAGCGCTGCATCGGCCTGGGCAAGCAGGCTGGCCGTGTTGTCGTTGGCGCCGGGCACACTGCACCACAATCCGACACTGAAACGCAGCTCGATTTCATCGCTGGCAAAGCGTGCGGGGCTGCGGGCAATGGCCTCACGCAAGCCCTGCAGCGCCGCCATTGCGCCAACGCGGTCGGTTTCGGGCAACAGCAGCAAAAATTCCTCGCCGCCATAGCGGCCCAGGCTGTCTCCCTGACGCAAGCGTTGCTGCAACTGGCGCACGCAATGGCACAGCACCTCGTCACCGGCCAGGTGCCCGTACAGGTCGTTGATGCGCTTGAAGTGATCGATGTCGATCATGGCCACGGCCAGGCTGCTCTGCGCGTCCCGGGCGCGGTCCAGCTCGACGACGAAGCGCTCGAGGATCGCCCGGCGATTGTAGGTACCCGTGAGCACATCGCACAGGGCCAGGTGCTGCAGGCGTGATTCGCTGCGTTCCTTTGCCATCAGCACCAGCCCGATCGAATACATCATCACCGTGGCCGTGCCGATTGCCACCGAAATGCTTTGCTTGAGGTTACTGGTGTCGTAGCGCATTTCCACGGCCGTGCCATTGGCCACAGCCACGGCGCGCATGCCCAGCCCGACCAGGCTGATCAGCGCACCGATCTGCAGCAGCAGGTGCGCCCTGCCCGGCCGCTCGACGTAACGCCGCGCCCAATACAGGATCATCGAACACTGCAGCATCAGCACCAGCGTCGCCAGCAACATGCGGGGCTCAAGGGTATCGAGCAGCAGCATCAGCCCCAAAAGCATGACGGCGGGAATGACGAAGATCATCCGCCACGGGATCGCTTGCTCGCGCACCCGGAACAGGCTGGCCGAATAGAACGCCAAGGCCAGGGACAGCAGGCTGTTGCCCAAGCCATAGCTGACCCACAACGGCGCTTGGGCATAGAGCGTGTAGCACACATAGGCCAAGGCATGCACCAGCAGCCCGCAACCGGTCAGCATCAGGTTGTCGCGGCGGTTGCTGCGCCCGACCAGCAGCAGGCAGAAGGCCAGAATGGTTGCAACCAGGGCAACGGCGGCGAACAACGTGGGGGTGTGGGCGATCATCGTGATTCACCGTGTGGCAGTTTGCCGTCTTGGCTGCGGCTTGCTGTGCAGTTTAGTGGCCGACCCGCGGCTCGGCCATGACCGAGCGGGACAGAACAGCAGCCGGCAGGCACGCCGCCGATCGCGCGCCTGACAAAATTTTGCCTGCCAAGGAAACCAAATGGACCGTTCCCAGTCTCAGGAAGTGCCCCGTAAACCTTTGCGGATCAAGGACCTATATCGTGATGACCCGCCTTGCAAGCTTCTCGTTGGTTGCCGCCATCCTGCTGACCGCTGGTTGCCACAGCCATCGCTACCATGACGACGACGATGGCTGGCGTGATCGCGACCGTGTCCAGCGCCACCATCATCGGCATGACCGCGACGATGACGATGACCACCGTCAATACCGCGGTGACCGCTACTACCGCTGAAGCGTCTTTGCACCCCTGACCCGCCGCCCGTTGCGCGGCACCTTTACCTGATGATTCCTTTTGAGGTTCGTACCATGCGTCTGACTCTGCCTTCCCTTGCTCTCGGCCTGCTGCTGTGCCAGGGCGCTTTCGCCGGTGACGGTACCGCCGCCATTGGCGGTGGCCTGGGTGGTGTACTGGGTAACGTTGTCGGTCAACAGATCGGCGGCAGCACCGGCGCTGCGATTGGTGCCGGTGTCGGCGGCGCGGCCGGCAGTGCGGTAGGCGCACGCAAGGGCAACCGCACCGAAGCCGCCATCGGCGGTGGCCTGGGTTCGGCGGGTGGTTCGCTGCTGGGCGGCAAGGTCGGTGGCTCTGCCGGTTCGACCATCGGTGCCGGCCTGGGCGGTGCTGCAGGGGGTGCCATCGGCAACCACCTGGGCGACAACAACGGCAAGAAGCACCGCCGTCACCGCCACTGATCCAGGTGACCAAGGGGTTGCTCGGCAGCCCCTTTTGCTTGTGAAACCCTGCAGCACGTCAACACACCCTTCACCGCAAGCTGGCACACTGGCTGCTACTGTCTACCGTGCCCCCGTGTGAAGGAACACCCCCTCCCCATGAACCAAGAGCTGCTCTGGGTCCTCGGCCTGCTGGCCATCGTCGTCGTCCTCTTCATCATCAACCGCCCGCGCATGGACGTGGTCGCGCTGATGGTGATTCTCGCCCTGCCGTTATCGGGCATCCTTACCGTGGAACAGGCCCTGGCCGGCTTCAGCGACCCCAATGTGGTGCTGATCGCTGCCCTGTTCGTGATCGGCGAAGGCCTGGTACGCACCGGCATCGCCTACCGCATTGGCGAGTGGATGAGCGAGCGCGCCGGCAACAGTGAAGCGCGCCTGCTGGTATTGCTGATGGTGGCGGTAGCGGGGTTGGGCTCGGTGATGAGTTCGACCGGGGTGGTGGCGATCTTCATACCGGTGGTGCTGAGCATCGCCGCGCGCCTCAAACTGTCACCCAGCCGCCTGATGATGCCCTTGAGCTTCGCCGGCCTGATCAGCGGCATGCTCAGCCTGGTGGCCACGCCCCCCAACGTGGTGGTGCACAGTGAACTGGTGCGCCATGGCGAGCAGGGCTTCAACTTCTTCAGCTTTACCCCGTTCGGCCTGGTGGTGCTTGTGCTGGGCATCGGCTACATGCTGCTGACGCGCCACTGGCTCAATGGTGAAGTGCGCAAGGACGGCCGCGTGGAAACCCGCCGTACGCTGCTCGACCTGGTGCTGGACTACAAGCTCAACGGCCGCGAGCGGCGCCTGCGCATCCGCCCCCACTCGCCGCTGATCGGCCATACCCTGGGTGAGCTGGAGCTGCGCACCCGGCATGGCGCCAACGTGATCGGCATCGAACGCCAGCACAAGTTCACCACGCGGGTCATCGCGGCCGACTCCAACACCGTGCTGCACCAAGGTGACGTGCTGTTGCTCGACCTGTTCGCCAACCGCGACGACCTGCGCAGCCTGTGCCAGACCATGCAACTGGAACCCCTGCACTTCAAGGCGGCGTACTTCATCGACCAGTCCCAGGAGCTGGGCATGGCCGAAGTGTCGCTGCCTCCCGGCTCGCAGTTGGTCGGCAAGAGCATCCTCGAGCTGGCGTTCCGTAGCCGCTTCGGCCTCAACGTGGTGGGTTTGCGCCGTGAACAGGCCGCCATCGAAGAGCAACTGGTGGAAGAAAAGCTGCGCCTGGGCGATACGCTGCTGGTGGTCGGCCCCTGGAAAGCCGTGCGTCAACTGCAAAGCAACCCCCACGACTTTTTGGTGTTGAGCCTGCCTGCCGAAGTCGATCAGGTCGCCCCGGCCCGCAGGCGCGCACCTCAGGCCTTGCTGAGCCTGGCGGTGATGGTCGGCCTGATGGTCAGCGGCGCGGTGCCCAATGTCATCGCCGCCTTGATCGGCTGCCTGTTGATGGGCGCGGGCCGCTGCATCGACATGAACAGCGCTTACCGGGCCATCCATTGGCAGAGCCTGGTACTGATCGTCGGTATGCTGCCCTTCGCCCTGGCCCTGCAGAAAACCGGCGGTATCGACCTGGCAGTGACCGGCCTGGTCAGCTTGCTCGGCGACGCCGGGCCCAGGGCCATTCTGGCCTGTCTGTTTGCCGTGACCGCAGTGATCGGCCTATTCATCTCCAACACCGCCACCGCCGTGCTGATGGCACCGGTAGCAATCAGCACCGCCACGCAGTTGGGCATGTCGCCCTACCCGTTCGCCATGACTGTGGCCCTCGCCGCATCGGCAGCGTTCATGACGCCCGTCTCGTCACCCGTCAACACCCTGGTGCTCGGGCCTGGGCAGTACCGCTTCGGTGACTTCGTCAAAGTCGGCGTCCCTTTTACCTTGCTGGTGATGCTGGTCACCGTACTGATGGTGCCGTGGTTCTTCGGCTTGTGATGAAATCGACAGGGGGCGCAGGCAATTTGCCATTATCCAGCCGGATCGCGGCAGATTGACACCCACTGCCCTGTGGAAACACACTGATACGTAATTGCCCCAGGTGCTTCAAGGCGTTGTCCTGGATTTCGTTTCCGCTTGCCGGTCGAGTTCATGGTTTTTCCAGCCCAATCGCGCTTGTTGTCCTACGTCGCTCTGCTTTGCCTGACCTTTGCCTTGACCCTGGGCGGCATCCTGGCACGCCCGATCGAGTCCCTGTCGCTGTTCTGGCCAGTCAATGCGGTACTGGTCGGCGTGCTGTTGCGTTACCCCCGTCAGGCCAATGCCCTTGGTTTCACACTGGTGTGGCTGGCCATGGTGGCGGCCGACCTGCTGTGCGGCAGCGATTGGATGCCGGCCTTGTGGTTCAACCTGTGCAACCTCGGCATGGTGTTCAGCGTGTGGCAGTTGCTGGCACGCGTGCCGCGCCTGCACCGCCGCATGCGCAGCCCGCATGGCGTGCTCAGCGTGTTTGCCGCTTGCGCGGCCGGTGCCATGGTCGCGGCGAGCCTGGCCTCGGTCATGGCCGCCCCCTGGTTCGAGCAATCCCTGCAGGCCACCTGGCTGGCCTGGTTCAGCGAACAGTTCTCGACCGGCGTACTGGTGCTGCCAGTGCTGCTGACCGCCCCCTCGGTACGCGCCCTGATGCGCAGCGGCGCCCAGCCGGTACGTTTGCCGCCCCTGCTGGTGCTGCTTGCTTCGCTGGCCTTCAGCATTGCCTTTGGTGGGCCAGGCGCCATTGCCTTCCCCATTGCCGCACTGTTGTGGTGTGCCTGGACTTACCCGCCGTTTCTGGTCTCGCTACTGACGCTCACCGCTGGCAGCACGCTGATCGTCGCGGTCGCACAAAACCTCATGCACTTCAGCGTGCCGCAAAGCGAACCGGGGGTCACTACGCTGATGTCGGCGCGCCTGGGCATCGCCATGCTGGTGCTCGGCCCGCTGGTGGTGGCCTGTGTCAGCCAGGCCAACCGCAGCCTGCTGGCGCGCCTGGCGCATCAGGCCACCATCGATCACCTGACCGGTGTACTGACCCGCAGCGCGTTCACCCGCCGTGCCAACGCCCTGCTCGACAGCCGCCAGCAACACGGCCCGGCACTGCCGCTGACCTTGATGATGCTGGACATCGACCATTTCAAAGCGATCAATGACGCGCATGGCCACGCGGTCGGTGACAAAGTGCTGCGCCAGTTCGCCCGTACCCTGCAAGACCAGTTGCACGAAGGGCAGCTGTTCGCGCGCATGGGCGGCGAAGAGTTTGTCGTGGTCCTCCCGGGCCTTGCACCGGAGCGTGCCAAATTCACCGCCGAACGCCTGCGCCGGGCGGTGCAGGACCTGCATGTGGTGCAGGCCGACCATCGCCTGCAGATTACCGTGAGCATCGGCCTGGACGGCTGCGCCGCGGAGACCCCGGCACCGAGCCTGGACGAACTGCTGGCGCGCGCCGACCAGGCGCTGTACCGGGCCAAGGCCCATGGCCGCAACCGTGTCGAACAGGCCGAGGCACAGCGCCAGGTGGTCTGACTCACCCGACCAGCAAGTCCCAGGACAGCTTGGCGATCAGTACGCACAGCAAAATCAGGAACAGCCCGCGCACGAACCCTGCCCCCTTGCGCACCGCCAGCCAGGTGCCGGTCAAAGCGCCGAGAATGTTGCATGCCGCCATCGGCAAGGCGATGGCGTACAACACGTTGCCCGACGGCACGAAGAACACCAGCGCCGCCAGGTTGGTCGCGATGTTCACCACCTTGGCCGAAGCCGAGGCATGCAGGAAGTCCAGGGCGAAGAAGCGAATGAACAGGAAGATCAGGAAGCTACCGGTGCCTGGCCCGAACAGGCCATCGTAGAAACCGATCGCGCCGCCGATCAGCACCGCCAGGCACTGCTCCTTGCGACCGATCTGCGTGGGCTTGTGCAAGGTGCCGAAGTCCTTCTTGCAGAAGGTGTAGATCGCCATCAGGACGATCATCACCAGCACTGCCGGGCGCATCACGCTGGGCGGCACCAGCGATACTGTGGCGGCGCCGACGAACGACATGACGAAGGCACTGAGCGCTGCGGGCACAATCAGCCCCCAGTCCAGCGTGACCTTGCGAATGAACGAGCGCGCCGCAAAGGCCGTACCACACACCGAGGCCAGCTTGTTGGTGCCCAGCAAGGCCGCCGGTTGCGCGGTGGGCAGCACGTTGAACAACGCCGGAATCTGAATCAGCCCACCACCGCCCACGGCGGCGTCGATCAAACCGGCGGCAAAGGCGAATACAGAAAGTACGGCGATATCCATCATGATGCAGCTCCAGGCAGTGAGTCAGGCTGCAAGGCTAATCAAAGTGCCGCACTTGTGTTGAAATGCCACATTGCGAAAACTGCAACGAGGGCTAGGCAATGGCATTGGACATGCTGCGGGAGATTCAGGCGTTCGTCAGTGTGGCGCACAAGCGCAGCTTCGTTGCCGCAGCGCGCGCCCTGGGCCGCTCACCCAGTGCAGTGACGCGTGCGGTGCAAACCCTGGAAGACAATGCCGGCAGCAAACTGCTCAACCGCAACGCCAATGCCGTGACCCTCACCGAAGCCGGCGAGCGCTTGTTGCCCCATGCCGAACGCTTGCTGGATGCGCAACGTGATGCAGCCGATGAGCTGGCCGCGCTCAGCGGCAGTACGCAAGGCTGGATCCGTTTTGCCGTGCCGCAATTGCTCGCTGAACATGTGCTGCCACGGGTACTTGCCGCGTTTTCCCAACGCCATCCACAAGTGACCCTGGACGTGCAGTACAGCGATGCCGCCCTGGACCCACTGCTGGACAAATTCGACTTCGTGGTGCGCGGTGCCTTTCCGCAATCCAGCGAGCTGATCGGCTATCCGCTGTGGAGCTACCGCCGCCATCTCTATGCAAGCCCAGGTTACCTGGCCATGGCGGGCAACCCGCAACACCCCGATCAGTTGGAAGACCACGCACTGATTCTGCATACCGCCCCGCGCATACTCAAAGCCTGGCACTTCTGCCGTGATGGCCAGATCACCAGCCTGCGCCCGACGCCACGGCTTCGCCTGGATTCGGGCGAAGCCGTATACCACAGCGCCTTGGCAGGGGGCGGTATCGCGCGCCTGGCAGCCTGGGTTGGCGAAGCCCAGGTTGAAGCCGGGCGCCTGGTGCGGGTGTGCCCGCAATACCACTTGACTTCAAGCACAGGCCAGGACCCGCAAATGCACGCGGTCTACCCCGCTGGCGAGTTGCCCGCACGGGTGCGTGAGCTGTTGCAGGCCCTGCGCCGCGCCGGCCTGTCGGCCTGACCCAAGCCCCCGAAAAGGACTGTTCAAATTCTGCTCAATTTAACAGAGCCCGCTTCCGGCTTGGCTTACAGCATTTTATCCACAGACCTACCCACGTTTTTTGTGGACAGATTTCCCAGCGCAAAGAACGACTTATCGCACATGCAGCAACGCCGAATTGGCCAGCTTGACCAGTTTGATCCATTCGGGGGTGCTGATCACTCCCGACTGTTCCAGCACGCCGGCACTGCGTAGCGCCTCATCGTAGCCCTCCTCGTCGAGGGCGCCTTCAGCGAGAAAACGGCAACGCCACTCCAGCATGGCTGAAGTGCCTTTCTTGCATTCCATGTATGTTCGACTCCAAGGCAAAAGACCGGCCCGTCCATGCGGGCCGTATGGCGGCGGCGGGAGACTACACGAGCCATTTACACTTGAGAATGACTTGCAGCTACCGCTGGTCCAGCGATGGCGATCGGGCGGGATTGGCGAAGGGCGCGCACGTGCGGGCCCATCTGGCGAATCAGACGGGCCGCAGAGGGGGAAGTGTGGTGAATGTCAGCTTGGCGGGATGGTGCCTAAAAGACCTATCAGAATGGTCAGGAGCAGAAAACCACCCAGGAACAGCGTCAGCTTGCCCATCGGAACCTCTACAGTGTGATGCGGGGATGGGCATATTGTCTTACTTGGCCTGATACGGTTACAGATTCAGGTTTGCAGAAAAAAAGCAGATCAGATGCACCGCAGGTGCGCTACATTTCGTCGAAACAAGTTGAATCAACTCAGTTGCTTGAGCTTCTCTGCTGGCAACCAGCCCAGCTCGCCATCGCCTTGGCGCCGGCACCATATCCAACCATTGAGCGGGCGAAGTATGCACCAACTGCCCCGGGTCGGCGTCCAGTTCATGGGCCGAGTAGTCATCAAGCGCCCTACCCCGCCCCACGCTGATCGGCTCGATGAGCTGGGCCGGCACCCAGCCCGGTTCCTGGCCGGTGCACGAGCACAGGTACCAGTCCTGCCAACCCGGCTCCCCCTCATAACGCGGGCCGATATCCAGCAGCGTGCCCTTGACGAAACGAAGCGGGTGCGGGTATTCGCTGCGGTGGGGCTCGATCACGATGTAATGCATACGCCTCTCCTTGGCCAGGGAAATCAGAGATCGTAGCAGATGCTATCTGATATGCATTTGCTAAAGCCGTGGCCCATTAACCTCGCCAGCGGCCCGCTTCAGGGCCTGTAATTGCTACACAAGATTTCGAAGCTCACGGCGCGCCTGCTACAGATCACTGTAACTGATGACGCTATCGAACTCGCTTCAATACCCGTCAATCCGCGGTATTGAGCGCCATCTGAAACACACTTCTTGAAATGGGCAGATTCAAGATTTGTAGGATTTTGTCCTGTGGTTCGTAGGACAACTCTAGGCAGCAGCGTGGTCCTGTATGAAACATCAGTTTCATCGGCAAAATCGAGCTGATACGGTCCAGTTTTCCTACAACGGCACGGACGCCTACCGCATGAGAAAAGCATGGACCCGTTCGACTCCTCAGCCCTGAAACTACAGAAAAACCTGCTGACACTGCGCCGGGCGCGTGACCGCCTCAGGCAGGAAGGCAATGACAAGGAAGCGGATCAGCTTGCGCAACAGATCGCGCGAATCGAGGCGGTGTTGAGCAATATGCAAGGTACGATCAGACCGCCAACATTGCAGTGAGCCCAAGCATTTTCGTGTACGGCGGGTGCGCGCCCTTCACGAACATTGCTGAAGGGCGCGTCGGTCACGCCTGCGCCTGCCCCGTAGGCTCTCGGTAACTGGCACAAAAGTAACCCTGCGAAAGGTTCAGCCAGGCAAAGATGACCAAGCCTCACGACGCGAATTGTGTACCCTGTACGCCTTATGCCATTCGCCGCTGGAAGCGCCCATGAATAAATTGATCCTACCTGCCGCCATCTTCTTTAGCGTGCTCATCGCCGGCAAGCTAGCCGAGCACTTCGGGCTTGAGGGCAGCTGGAAAATCGGCTTGCTCTGCCTCGTGGCAGCGGCCGTGCAGATCGCGGTTTCGCGTTTGCAGCGCATGCAGCAGCAAAAAGCCCAACGCTGACTCGCCTTCTGCCTCCGCCTTCGCAGGGGCAGCTTTCGCTGCACTTGATGATAGCTCGAGGCGCAAGCTTGTGCAGGGGGCGACTTGGCGCCGGGCGCAGGTTGCAGATCGAGAAGCAAAGAAGGTTCCCAAGGGCAGTTTCTGCATGCCTCAGAAACGCAAAAAGCCCTGAATAATCAGGGCTTTGAATATGGCGGAAGCGTAGAGATTCGAACTCTAGGATAGTTGCCCATCGACGGTTTTCAAGACCGTTGCCTTAAACCACTCGGCCACGCTTCCAGCTCGTTTTGCGGCCGCCATAATACCGTAATGAAACACGCTGTCAAACTCTCTATGTCGCCGGTTGCAGGAGCTCTGATAGACTCCTAGCATCTGAACGTCTGAAACCACAGGTTTACCAAGGAGTGTCGCCATGCGCGAACAGGATTACGCCGTACACCACGGCCAGCAGGTCGAGCAGCAGGAGATCAGCAAGGTCCTGCGCAACACGTACAGCCTGCTGGCACTCACCCTCGCCTTCAGCGGTGTCATGGCCTTCGTCGCCCAGCAGATGCGCGTCGGCTACCCGAATATTTTCGTGGTGCTGATCGGCTTTTACGGGCTGTTCTTCCTCACCAACAAACTGCGTGATTCGGCCTGGGGCATCGTGTCCACCTTTGCCCTCACCGGCTTCATGGGCTTCATCCTCGGCCCTATCCTCAACCGCTACCTGGGTATGGCCGGTGGCGCTGAAGTGGTCAGCTCGGCCTTCGCCATGACCGCGCTGGTGTTCGGTGGTCTGTCGGCCTACGTGCTGATCACCCGCAAGGACATGAGTTTCCTCAGCGGCTTCATCACCGCAGGCTTCTTCGTGCTGCTGGGTGCAGTGGTTGCCAGCTTCTTCTTCCAGATCAGCGGCCTGCAACTGGCGATCAGCGCTGGCTTCGTGCTGTTCTCGTCGGTCTGCATCCTGTTCCAGACCAGCGCGATCATCCATGGCGGTGAGCGTAACTACATCATGGCGACCATCAGCCTATATGTATCGATCTACAACCTGTTCGTCAGCCTGCTGCAGCTGTTCGGCATCATGGGCCGCGACGACTGATTGCGATTGGTCGAATGCAGTAAAAGGAAAGCCCGCTTCGGCGGGCTTTTTCACGAGCAGAGATTGACCTAAAAGTCAGCTTATTGAGTGAATAGCCACCGATCATGCTGCCATCGTGCTTGCCACTACCCCTGACGCGCCTCAGCCCGTAGAATGCGCTCCTTTTTTCTCCCAGGGCAGCTTTGTGCAATGAGCTCACACGAACACAGCCCAGGCGCATCGGCGCCTGCCAATGAACTGGTGCTTGGCCTTGAGGACAAGCCGCGGCTGCTGATCGGCCTGCTGGCGGCGCTGCAGCATCTGCTGGCGATCATCGTACCAATCGTCACGCCGGGCCTGCTGATTTGCCAGGCGCTTGGCGTCTCGGCACGTGACACCAACCTGATCGTGTCGATGTCGCTGGTGATCTCCGGTATCGCCACCTTCGTCCAGTGCAAGCGCTTCGGGCCGTTCGGTGCGGGGCTGCTGATTGTCCAAGGCACCAGCTTCAACTTCGTCGGGCCGCTGATTGCCGGTGGCGCGTTGATGGTCAAGCAAGGCACGCCGGTTGAAGGCGTGATGGCAGCCATCTTCGGCGTGGTGATTGCAGGCTCCTTCGTGGAAATGGGCGTGTCGCGCATCCTGCCGTTCGTCAAACGCCTGATCACCCCGCTGGTGACCGGCATCGTCGTGCTGATGATCGGCCTGACCCTGATCAAGGTCGGCCTGATCAGCATGGGCGGCGGCTTTGGCGCGATGGCCAATGGCACTTTCGCCAATGGCGAGAACCTGCTGCTGTCGGGTGTGGTGCTGGCGATCATCGTCATCCTCAACCGCATCCCGGTGGTCTGGATGCGCAGCTGCGCCATCGTCATCGCCCTGGCGGTCGGTTATGCACTGGCCGGCTACCTGGGCCGCCTGGACTTCACCGGCATGCACGAGGCCGCGCTGTTCCAGGTGCCAACACCTTTGCACTTTGGCTTGAGCTTCTCGTGGGCGCTGTTCATTCCGATGCTGGTGATCTACCTGGTGACGTCGCTGGAAGCCATCGGTGACGTCACGGCTACCAGCAAGGTCTCGCGCCAGCCAGTCGAAGGCCCGGTGTGGATGCAACGGATCAAGGGCGGGGTGCTGGTCAACGGCGCCAACTCGCTGCTGGCTGGCCTGTTCAACACCTTCCCCAGCTCGATCTTTGCCCAAAACAACGGCGTCATTCAGCTGACCGGCATCGCCAGCCGTCACATCGGCATCTGGATCGCTGTCATGCTGGTGCTGCTGGGCTTGTTTCCATCGGTTGCCGGGGTGATCCAGGCGGTACCGGAGCCGGTACTCGGTGGTGCGGCCATGGTCATGTTCGGCGCGGTAGCGGCCTCGGGCATCAACATTCTGGCCAGCACTCAGCTGGACCGTCGCGCCCTGCTGATCATCGCGGTATCGCTGGCGCTGGGCCTGGGTGTGGCTCAGGTGCCAGAGTTTCTGGCCCACATGCCAGCGGCAATCCGCAATGTGCTGGAGTCCGGCGTCGCTACCGGCGGTATCTGCGCCTTGGTATTGAACTGGTTCCTGCCAGAGAGTAAAGAGCGCGCCTGATCATTCGGCGCCTCAGCTGAAAAGCCCACCCCTTTGCGCAAGGCCACAAGGCCGTTGCATAAGCGGGGATGGGCTTTTTTGCTTTATCATGGCGGCATTCCCTTGCATGAGTTGTCCATGAAATTCGCTATCGCGGTATTTTCCCCGGCCCATGCGCCCTCCTCGCGCCGCGCGCTGCGCTTTGCCGACGCGGTGCTGGCCGGCGGGCATGAGATTGCCCGGCTGTTCTTCTACCAGGACGGGGTACACAGTGCCTCGGCCAATGTGGTCACCCCTCAGGATGAGCTGGATGTCGCCGCCCAATGGCGCACCTTCATCGACAGCCACCAACTGGACGCTGTAGTGTGCATTGCCGCCGCCCTGCGCCGTGGCGTGCTCGACGAAGCCGAGGCCAGCCGCTATCAACGCCCGGCCGCGAACCTGCCCAAGCCCTGGGAGCTGTCGGGGCTCGGCCAACTGCACGAGGCGGCGCAGAGTGCCGATCGCCTGATCTGCTTCGGAGGCGATTGAAATGGCCAAGTCCTTGTTGATCATCAGCCGCCAGGCCCCCTGGAACGGCCCATCGGCCCGCGAAGCGCTGGACATCGCATTGGCCGGGGGCGCGTTCGACCTGCCGCTGGGCATGCTGTTCCTCGATGACGGTGTGTTCCAGCTTGCCCCAGGCCAGCAGCCCACCGCCCTGCAACAGAAAAACCTTGGCGCCAACCTGCAGGCCTTGCCGATGTTCGGCGTAGAAGCACTGTTCGCCTGCAGCCACAGCTTGCGCCAGCGCGGCCTGGCAGCCGACACCCTGGAACTGCCCGTACAAGTGCTGGACGACGCGGCCCTGGCTGCATTGATCGCCCGTTTCGACCAGGTGGTAACGCTCTGATGACGACCCTGCATGTAATTGCCCATTCGCCCTTTGGCGACAACCGGCTGGCCAGCTGCCTGCGCCTGCTAGGTGCCGACGATGCACTGCTGCTGTGTGGCGATGCGGTCTATGCACTGCACACCGGCAGCGAACCACAGCGCCTGTTGCAGGGCGCAAACCTCAGCCAGCGCCTGTTCGCCCTCGACGAAGACCTACAAGCCCGCGCAGTTGCCAACCACCTGGCCACGCCCGTGGACTACGCCGCATTCGTCCAGCTGTCACTGCATTACGACAAGGTCAACAGCTGGTTATGAGTACCCTCAATGTTGGTGATCAGGCGATTGCCTTGGACAAAGACGGTTTTCTGGTCGACCTGCAAGACTGGTCCCCTGCCGTTGCCAATGCCCTCGCCGCACGCGAAGGTATCCCGTTGACCGAGGACCACTGGGCAATCCTCGAACTGCTGCGCCAGTTCTACCAGGAATTCCAGCTCTCCCCGGCCACACGCCCACTGATCAAGTACACCGCCCTCAAGCTGGGGCCCGAAAAGGGCAACAGCGCGCACCTGAACCGCCTGTTCAACGGCACTCCCGCCAAACTTGCCGCCAAGCTGGCGGGCCTGCCCAAGCCGACCAACTGCATATGATCGAACCACGCCCGCTCACCCTGCAAACCCCCGCCGAACACCCGTTCGCCGAATTCGTGCGCATACTTGGCAAAGGCAAGCGCGGCGCGCGCGGCCTGACCCGCGAGGAAGCCCATACAGCAATGACCTTGCTGCTGGAGGACAAGGTCGAAGACGCTCAACTGGGTGCCTTCCTGATGCTGCTACGCCACAAGGAAGAAAGCGCCGAGGAACTGGCCGGCTTCACCGAGGCCCTGCGCGCGCACCTGCAGGCCCCGCATATTGCCGTGGACCTGGACTGGCCCACCTATGCCGGCAAGAAACGTCACCTGCCCTGGTACCTGCTGGCCGCCAAGTGCCTGGCCAACAACGGCGTGCGTATCCTGATGCATGGTGGCGGTGCCCATACCGCCGGGCGCATGTACACCGAACAACTGCTTGCACTGCTGCACATCCCACTGTGCCGTGACTGGTCCACAGTCGGTACCGCGCTCGACCAGCAGCGCCTGGCGTTCTTCCCGCTACAAGACTGGGCGCCGCAGCTACAACGCATGATTGATCTGCGCAACACCCTGGGCCTGCGCTCGCCGATTCATTCGCTGGCACGGGTACTCAACCCGCTGGGCGCACGCTGCGGCCTGCAGAGCATCTTCCACCCGGGCTACCAGGCGGTGCACCGCGAAGCCAGCCGCCTGCTCGGCGACCACGCCGTGGTGATCAAGGGCGACGGCGGCGAAATCGAAGTCAACCCCGACGTCATCAGCCACCTCTACGGCACCAGCGCTGGCGAGGCCTGGGATGAAGAGTGGCCAGCCCTGAGCGAACGGCGTCACGTCAAACCGCCTAGCCTGCAACCGCAGCAGCTGCTTGCCGTGTGGCAAGGTGATGCCGAGGACAGTTACGGCGAAATGGCGGTGGTCGCCACCATGGCTTTGGCCCTGCGCGGCCTTGGCCAGCATCGTGAAGACGCCTTCGCCACCGCGCGCCGTTACTGGAGCGAACGCAACACATCGATTTAATCGATCAAAGACCCCGAGTCTTTGCGCTATTTGTTCGAACGATTTTCCCTAGACTGGGCTCCAACGACAAACAACTTTGTTCCGAGGAGCTCAGCATGGGCCTTTTGATCGACGGCCGCTGGCACGACCAGTGGTATGAAACAGGCAAAGACGGCGCCTTCAAACGCGAAAACGCCCAGCGCCGCAACTCCCTGCCCGCGCCTGAAGCCGGCCGCTATCACCTGTACGTCTCGCTGGCTTGCCCATGGGCCCACCGCACCCTGATCGTGCGTGCGCTCAAGGGCCTGGAGCCGCTTATCGATGTGTCGGTGGTGAGCTGGCTGATGCAAGAAAACGGCTGGACCTTCGACCAGCAGCAGGGCTCCAGCGGCGATCACCTCGACGGCCTCGAGTTCCTGCACCAACGCTATACGCAGGATGATCCGCATTACACTGGGCGTGTCACCGTGCCGGTGCTCTGGGACAAGAAAGAGAAGCGCATCGTCAACAACGAATCGTCCGAGATCATCCGCATCTTCAACAGTGCCTTCGACGAGTTGACCGGCAATCGCCTGGACCTGTACCCAGAGCCGTTGCGCCCAACGATCGACGCACTGAACGAGCGGATCTACCCGGCGGTGAACAATGGCGTATACCGCGCAGGTTTCGCCACGACGCAGGACGCGTACGAAGCGGCATTCGACGAGGTGTTCAATGAGCTGGCTCATCTGGAAGCGCTGCTGAGCCGCCAGCGGTACCTGGCCGGTGAGTACCTGACCGAGGCCGATGTGCGCCTGTTCACCACGCTGGTGCGCTTCGACGCGGTGTATCACGGGCACTTCAAGTGCAACCTGCGGCGCCTGGCCGATTACCCGAACCTGTCAAACTGGCTGCGCGAGCTATACCAGTGGCCAGGGGTGGCGCAGACGGTGGATATGGAGCACATCCAGAAGCACTATTACATGAGCCACAAGACCATCAACCCGAATGGGATCGTGCCCAAGGGGCCGCTGCAGGACTTTGGCCTGGCGCATGATCGGGAGCGTTTGGCGGGGCGTGGGATATGGCTTAATAGCTGATAACGCCGGGGCCGCAAAGCGGCCCCGTTCGATTTCAGCTTTGTTGCGACCCTTCAAACCAAGCCAGCTTCTCACGCAACTGCACCACTTCCCCGACAATCACCAGGGTCGGCGCATGCACTTCATGCTGGGCGACCAGGCTCGGCAAATCCGCCAGGGTACCGGTGAACACCCGCTGATTACGCGTCGTCCCCTGCTGCACCAGCGCCGCAGGTGTGCTGGCCGCACGCCCATGACGAATCAGCTCGGCGCAAATGGTCGGCAAGCCCACCAGCCCCATGTAGAACACCAGGGTCTGGTTCGGCGCCACCAGGTCATTCCAAGGCAGGTTACTGGTCCCGTCCTTCAGGTGCCCGGTCACGAAGCGCACCGACTGCGCATAATCGCGATGGGTCAGCGGGATGCCGCCATAGGCAGAGCAACCACTGGCCGCAGTAATACCCGGTACCACCTGGAACGGGATGCCCTGCTCGGCCAGTTCCTCGATCTCCTCGCCACCCCGCCCAAAGATGAACGGATCGCCACCCTTGAGCCGCAGCACACGCTTGCCCTGCTTGGCCAGGTCGACCAGTAGACGGTTGATCTGGTCCTGCGGCACGGCATGCTCGGCGCGACGCTTGCCCACGTAGATACGCTCGGCATCACGCCGGCACATCTCGATGATGGCCGGGGCCACCAGGCGGTCGTACAGCACCACATCGGCCTGCTGCATCAGGCGCAAGGCACGGAAGGTCAGCAAGTCCGGATCGCCCGGCCCCGCGCCCACCAGATACACCTCACCGCCCTGCTGCACCGGCGCACCATCGACCATCGCCTGCAACAAGCGCTCGGCCTCGGCGCCCTGCCCGGCCAGCTGGCGCTCGGCAACCGGGCCCTGGAATACGTTTTCCCAGAAACCGCGACGCTGGTTGACGTCCGGGTACAGGCGTTTGACCTGGTGCCGGAAACGCGCGGCCAACCCGGCCAGTTCGCCGTACGCCGAAGGGATCCACGCCTCCAGCTTGGCGCGAATCAAGCGCGCCAAGACCGGCGCATCACCGCCACTGGAGACAGCCACCACCAACGGCGAGCGGTCGACGATGGCCGGGAAGATCACCGTGCACAGGGCCGGCGCATCCACCACATTGACCGGCAGGTTGAGCGACTGGGCATCGGCCGACACCTGAGCGTTGAGCCCAGGGTCGTCGGTGGCCGCGATCACCAGCCGGCAACCGACCAGGTCGGACGCCTGATAACCGCGCACCAGCACCTCACCGCCACCTTCCCGGGCCAATGCAGCCAATTGGCCATCAACCTCGGGCGCCACCACGCGCAGCGCGGCGCCGGCATCAGCCAGCAGGCGCGCCTTGCGCAAGGCAATTTCACCGCCACCGACAACCAGTACCCGGCCGCCCTGCAGCTTGTGGAACAGTGGCAGGTAATCCATTTAGCGGATGACCTCGACGCCACCCATATACGGCTTGAGCACCTCAGGCACACGGATCGAACCGTCGGCCTGCTGATAGTTCTCAAGGACCGCCACCAGGGTGCGGCCTACCGCCAGGCCAGAGCCATTGAGGGTGTGCACCAGCTCTGGCTTGCCGGTTTCCGGGTTGCGCCAGCGGGCTTGCATGCGACGGGCCTGGAAGTCACCGCAGTTGGAGCAGGAGCTGATCTCGCGGTACTTGTCCTGGCTTGGCACCCACACTTCCAGGTCGTAGGTCTTCACCGCACCAAAGCCCATGTCGCCGGTGCACAGCGCCAGTACGCGGTACGGCAGCTCCAGCAGTTGCAGCACACGCTCGGCGTTGCCTGTCAGGCCTTCCAGGGCTTCCATCGACTTGGACGGCTCGACCACTTGCACCATCTCGACCTTGTCGAACTGGTGCTGGCGGATCATGCCGCGAGTATCACGGCCCGAAGCGCCGGCTTCACTGCGGAAGCACGGGGTGTGGGCGACCAGCTTGAGCGGCAGTTGCTTGGCATCGAGGATTTCACCCGCGACCAGGTTGGTCAGCGAAACCTCGGCCGTCGGGATCAGGTAGAAGTCGGCTTCGCCTTCACGGGTGATCTTGAACAGGTCTTCCTCGAACTTGGGCAACTGGCCGGTACCCTGCAGGGCCGGTGCCTGTACCAGGTACGGGGTGTAGTGTTCTTCGTAGCCGTGCTCGCCGGTGTGCAGGTTGATCATGAACTGCGCCAGGGCGCGGTGCAGGCGGGCGATCGGGCCACGCAGCACGGCAAAGCGTGCGCCAGACAGCTTGGCAGCGGCTTCGAAGTCCAGGCCACCGCTGACCTCGCCCAGGGCGACGTGGTCCTTGATTTCGAAGTCGAACGCTGTCGGCGTGCCCCAACGGCGCACTTCGACGTTGTCGTCTTCGCTGGCGCCGACCGGCACGCTGGCGTCCGGCAGGTTGGGGATGGTCAGCAGGATGGCGTCCAGTTCAGCCTGGATGCCGTCCAGTTCGACCTTGCCGGCTGCCAGCTCATTGGCCATGCGCTCGACATCGGCCATCAGCGGCGCGATGTCCTCGCCTTTTGCCTTGGCCTGGCCGATGGACTTGGAGCGGGCGTTACGCTCGGCCTGCAGCTGCTCGGTGCGGGTCTGCACCGCCTTGCGGCGCTCTTCCAGTGATTCGATGCGCGCGACATCCAGGCTGAAGCCACGGGAGGCCAGGCGATCCGCCACTTCCTGAAGTTGGCCGCGTAACAGTTTGGAATCGAGCATATCGTTCTCTCGTTATATGTAAGTGTTGGTTCAGAATCGGGTCAGGGACAGGCCGGCCCAGGTCGCGAGCAGCCCGCCCACCACGCTGATACCGGTATAGCCCAAAGCCAGGGGCATCTGCCCGCTTTCCATGAGGCGTACGGTATCGAGCGAAAAAGAGGAAAACGTCGTCAAGCCGCCAAGAAAGCCGACCATCAGGCCGGCGCGCAGCTCGGCCGGCACCATCGGCTTGTGCAAGAACAGGCCGTAGAGCAGGCCGATCAGCAGGCAGCCGATCAGGTTGACCGCCAGCGTACCGAGATAGAAGTGCCGTGGCCAGTGGGCAACCACCCAGTTCGCGGTGGCAAAGCGCAGCAACGTGCCGGCGACACCGCCCGCACTGACGGCGGCGATCAGTGCAATCACGGTTTTCTCCGTTGTCGGGGGCTGCTGCGATCCAGCTCGGCCAGGTGCCGAAGCTTCTCGCCGATCTTCAGCTCCAGGCCACGGGGGACGGGCTGATAGTACTGGCGGGGTTCAAGCTGGTCGGGGAAGTAATCTTCACCCGCCGCGTAGGCATCGGGCTCGTCATGGGCGTAGCGGTACTCATCGCCATAGCCCAGTTGCTTCATCAATTTGGTCGGGGCGTTGCGCAGGTGCAGCGGCACCTCCAGCGAGCCGTGCTCGGCGGCCTCGCGCAGGGCGGTCTTGAAGCCCATGTACACCGCGTTGCTCTTCGGCGCGCAGGCGATATAGGTGATGGCCTGGGCGACTGCCAGCTCACCCTCGGGACTGCCCAGGCGCTCTTGCACGTCCCAGGCCGAAAGGCACAGGCTCAAGGCGCGAGGGTCGGCGTTGCCGATGTCTTCGCTGGCCATGCGCACCACGCGACGGGCGATGTACAGCGGGTCGCAGCCACCATCGAGCATGCGCGCGAACCAGTACAAGGCCGCATCGGGGTTGGAGCCGCGCACCGACTTGTGCAGCGCCGAGATCTGGTCATAGAACGCCTCGCCCCCTTTATCGAAACGGCGGCGGCTGTCGCCGAGCAGGCTTTGCAGCAGCTCGACAGCAATTTCGCTGCCATCTTCAGCCAGGTCCGAGGCATTTTCGAGAAAATTGAGCATGCGCCGGCCATCGCCGTCGGCGGCAGCCATGAGCATCTTGAAGGCCTCGTCGCCAACCCGCAGGTTGTGCTGGCCCAGGCCGCGCTCCTCGCTGAGGGCCCGGTCGACCAACTTGCGCAGGGCCGGCTCGTCCAGGCTCTTGAGCACGTACACCCGCGCCCGCGAGAGCAAGGCATTGTTCAGCTCAAAGGAGGGGTTTTCGGTGGTGGCGCCGATGAAGATCAGCGTGCCGTCTTCCACATAGGGCAGAAAAGCGTCCTGCTGGGACTTGTTGAAGCGGTGCACTTCGTCGACGAACAGGATGGTCCGACGGCCATACTGGGCCGCCTGCTGCTTGGCCACCTCGACCGCCTGGCGAATTTCCTTGACCCCCGCCAGCACCGCCGAGACGGTTTCGAAGTGGGCATCACAGAACTGCGCCAGCAACCGCGCCAGGGTGGTCTTGCCGACCCCGGGCGGGCCCCAGAAGATCATTGAGTGCAAAGCCCCCTGCTCCAGCGCCTCGCGCAGCGGCTTGCCGCGCGCCAGCAGGTGCTCCTGGCCGACGTACTCGTCCAGGTTGGACGGGCGCAGGCGAGCAGCCAGGGGCTGGGCGACGGGTTCGCTTCGAAACAGGTCCATCACGGGCTCCGCTTACTCCTGGATGATGTCCGCGCCTTTCGGGACATCGAACTTGAACTTGCTGTCCGGCACCGCCTGGTTGGCCTTCACCCCGGTGAACAGGATGTTGGTGCGCTGGCCGACGCTGTCGATCAGTTGCATGTCATTGATCAGGCCCTTGCGGAACGAAACACGCAGCGAGTCGAACAGGGTGTCCTTGGTTTTCGGCTTCAAGGTGAAGTCCATCACTTCGCCCTGCTCCTTGGAGTCGATATCGAAGCTCTGGCTGATCTTCGACACGTCACCGGACAGCAACAGCGCCGGGGTCTGGTTCAGGCGCACATCGAGCTTCTTGATGGTGGCCTGTTCCAGGTCCGGGTCCCACAGGGTGACCATCTTGCCATCGGACACCACTACCTGCTCCTGCGGGGCATCGGTATGCCAGTAGAACAGGCCCGGGCGCTTGACGGTCATCTGCCCGGCAGTTTCCTGCAGGCTGGTGCCGTCGGCACCCAACGTCAGTTGAGAGAACTTGGCATCGATGGTTTGCGACTTTTCCAGCAACTGGGTCAGGCGCTTTACGTCCAGCTCGCCGGCGTGGGCCGACACAGAGCCCATGGCCAGGGCAGAAACCAACAGCATGCGAATCGCGCGCATGGAAATCCTCGTAGGGCAGTCTATGAACCAGGCGCCCTCGAGGCGCCCGGCAATGTGTTCATCAATCGCGCGGGCCGCCTGGGGCAATCACTTCCCGCGAGCCGTTGCTGTTCATGGGGGTGACCACGCCGGCCATCTCCATCGCCTCGATCATGCGTGCGGCGCGGTTGTAACCGATCTTCAGCTTGCGCTGCACCGCCGAAATGGAGGCTCGACGGCTTTCTAGCACGAATTGCACCGCCTCATCATACAGCGCATCGCTTTCCGAATCGTCGCCGTCACCGCCACCACCACCGCCTTCGAAGCCGCTGCCGGCCTCTTCGACGCCGTTGAGGATGTCGTCGTTGTAGTCCGGCGCGCCACGTAGCTTCCAGGCCTCCACCGTGCGGTGCACTTCGTCGTCGGAAACGAACGCGCCATGCACGCGAATCGGCAGGCTGGTGCCCGGCGGCATGTACAGCATGTCACCGTGGCCAAGCAACTGCTCGGCACCGCCTTGGTCGATGATGGTGCGCGAGTCGATCTTGCTCGACACCTGGAACGCCATGCGGGTCGGGATGTTGGCCTTGATCAGGCCAGTGATCACGTCAACCGACGGACGCTGGGTGGCGAGGATCAGGTGAATACCGGCGGCCCGCGCCTTCTGGGCGATACGGGCGATCAGCTCTTCGACCTTCTTGCCGACGATCATCATCATGTCGGCAAACTCGTCCACCACTACCACGATGGTCGGCAGGGTCTTCAGTGCTGGCGGCTCGTCGTCCATGCTCTCGCGGCGGTACAGCGGGTCGTGAATGACCTCGCCGGCCTCCTGGGCATCCTTGATCTTGCGGTTGAAGCCGGCCAGGTTACGCACCCCCATGGCGGCCATCAGTTTGTAGCGCCGCTCCATCTCGGCCACGCTCCAGCGCAGCGCGTTGGCGGCATCCTTCATGTCGGTGACCACCGGGCACAGCAGGTGCGGGATGCCTTCGTAGATCGACAGTTCGAGCATCTTCGGGTCGATCATGATCAGCCGCGCGTCTTCGGGCCCGGACTTGAACAGGATCGACAGGATCATCGCGTTCACACCCACCGACTTACCGGAACCGGTGGTACCGGCGACCAGCAGGTGCGGCATCTTGGCCAGGTCGGTGATGACCGGCTTGCCGCCGATGTCATGGCCCAGGGCCAGTGCGACCGGGGATTTGGATTCATCGAACAGCGGCGACGACAGCACTTCGGAGAAGCGCACCATCTGCCGGTTTTCGTTGGGGATCTCGATACCCACAGTGGTTTTGCCCGGGATCACCTCGACCACCCGTACGCTGGTCACTGCCAGTGAGCGCGCCAGGTCCTTGGCCAGGTTGGCGATACGGCTGACCTTTACCCCGGCCGCTGGCTGGATCTCGTAACGGGTAATGACCGGGCCTGGGTGAATGGAGTCCACCGAGACTTCCACGCCGAATTCCTTGAGCTTGATTTCCAGCAACTGGCCGACGCCGGCCAGGGACTCCGGCGAGTACTCGATCTTCTTCTGCTCGGCCGGGTCGAGGATGGAAATGGACGGCAACGTGCCTTCCACGGCGCTGTCGACGAACAGCGGCGCTTGCTTCTCCTTCATCACCCGCTTGCTCGGTTCCGGCGTCTTGGCCGGCGCGGGCGGGACGATTACCGGGGCCGCAGGTTGCTCGCGGGGCACCACGGCCTCACGCGCCACCACGGGTTCACGCGGCGCAGCAGGCGGCGCGGCTACAGGCCGGGCGGGCACATCGTCACGCTCGACGCTGCGCTCGCGCAGCGGTGGCTTGGCCGGGTCGCGCTTCTGGGCGGCCATTGCCGCCGCGCCGAAGTCAGGTTCATCGACCTCGCGCAACTGGGCCTCCAGGCGCTTGCGCTCGTTGCGGGCTTCCCACCAGCGGTTGGCGGCGCCTTGCACCAGTTCGAACAGGTCGAGGGTGATCTTGCCGGTAAGGTCCATCACCTTGAACCAGGACAGGTCGGTGAACACCGTCAGGCCAAACAGGAACAGGGCAATGAACATCAGCGTGCTGCCCTGCACGTTCAGCAGGTTGCGCGCCAGCTCGCCCAGGCTTTCGCCCAGGGCGCCCCCGGCAGAGAACGGTATGCTCGCCGGCGGGTGGAAATGGATATGCGCCAGGGCCGCGCCCGACAGCACCAGGAACACCAGCCCGATGAGCCGCCAGGAGAACAGCCAGCCGCTCCATTCCCAGGCCTGGTGGCGTTCGCGGAAGATCTGCAAGGTCTTGATCGCCAGCAGCAGCGGGAAGATGTAGGCGAAATAGCCCAGCACCATGAACAGGATGTCGGCGAAGTAGGCCCCTGCTCGCCCGGCGGCGTTCTGCACCTGGTCGACGTTGCTGGTGTGGCTGAAGCCAGGGTCGGACGTGTCGTAGGTCAGCAGCGCCATCCACAGGTACAGGCACATGGCGCCGACGGCGATCAACGCACCTTCCTTCAGGCGATAGTGCAGCTGCTGCCGCCACAGGGGCACTGGCAAGGGAGCTGGAGTTGCGGTGGATTTCTTCAAAACGCGTCTATTCCTGCGCGTGCTGCGCGTCCAATAGTGATCGGCCAATGCATGGCCAATGAACCACTACTTTTAACATTACTGCCCGTCAGCCGCCATGACGGCGCGCCGCACATGGGCTTGAGGGGGCTACTTTCACTTAGCTGCAATTTGAGCATGCATTTTCTTTTGTGACAAAGGCTTATGCTGTGTTTTTGCACAGGTATGACAGCAAATGTCCCGGATGGTGCCTGTGGCCTCATGAATGTGTAGGAAATTACCTAAACGGTTGCTCGTACCTTGGCGAATGAGCGACAGCGATTGACCCTGCTTTTCAGCCGCGCCATGCTGGCCGCTCCCCTCCCCCACCGCACAATAGACCATGCTCACCTGGCTGACCCGCGACTCGCTGACCTTCCCGCCCCTGGAAAAGGCCCTGCATGAACCCAACGGCCTGCTCGCCGCCGGCGGCGACCTGAGCCCCGAACGCCTGGTGCAGGCCTACCGCCATGGCTGCTTCCCTTGGTACCAGGAGGGCCAGCCGATCCTCTGGTGGTCACCCAACCCCCGCACGGTGCTGTTGCCAGATGAGCTGCACGTCTCGCGCTCGCTGGCCAAATTCATCCGCCAGGGCCACTACCAGGTCACCTTCGACACCGACTTCGCCGCCGTGATCGCCGCCTGCGCCGCACCCCGCGACTATGCCGACGGCACCTGGATCACCGACACCATGCACGCCGCCTACTGCGAGCTGCACCGTCGCGGCCACGCCCATTCAGTGGAAGTGCGCCAGGACGGCGAGCTGGTCGGCGGCCTGTATGGCCTGGCCATGGGCCGCCTGTTCTTCGGCGAGTCGATGTTCAGCCGCGCCGACAATGCCTCCAAGGTCGGCTTCGTCACGCTGGTCACGCACCTGCGCCAGGCCGGTTTTGTCCTGATCGACTGCCAGATGCCGACCAACCACCTGCACAGCCTTGGCGCCCGCGCCATCAGCCGCGCCGAGTTTGCCGGGTACCTCGCGCGTTACCTTGACCAGCCCAACAGCGCCACCTGGGTTCCCTAGGCGAGTTCCCAGAGCTGGCTTACACTTAAAGGCAAAGTCTCACCGAAGGGGTTGATCATGACAGAGTTGGCGCGGTTGAAGTTCTATGCCACTCAGCCCCACTCCTGCAGCTACCTGCCCGAGGAGCAGGCCACCACGCTGTTTCTCGACCCCAGCCAGCCGATGGACGTGAACGTCTATGCCGACCTGTCTGAAATGGGTTTTCGGCGCAGCGGCGACCACCTTTACCGCCCCCACTGCCAAAACTGCAATGCCTGCGTGCCGGCGCGCATTCCGACGGCGCGCTTCATCCCCAACCGCCAGCAGCGCCGCATCCTCAAGCGCAACGCCGACCTGACCGTGACCGCGGCACGCCCGGCATTCAAGGAAGAGTACTTCGACCTGTACCGGCGCTACATCGAGACCCGTCACGCCGACGGCGACATGTACCCGCCCAGCCGCGACCAGTTCTCCACCTTCCTGGTGCGCGACCTGCCGTTCTGCTGGTTCTACGAATTCCGCCTGGCGGGGCGCCTGCTGGCGGTGGCGGTGTGCGACCTGCTGCCTAACGGCCTGTCGGCGGTGTACACCTTCTACGAGCCCGATGAAGAGCGCCGCAGCCTGGGCCGTTTCGCCATCCTCTGGCAGATCACCGAAGCCCTGCGCCAGAATCTTGAGGCGGTTTACCTCGGCTACTGGATCAAGAACTGCAAGAAGATGAACTACAAGACGCAGTATCGACCCATCGAGCTGCTGATCAACCAGCGCTGGGTCACCCTCAACTGAAAGCATTGGCTTGAAACACTATTTTCCGGCATAATCCACGCCACTTTTTTGCCCGGTGCGGTTATGCGTCGGGCCAACACTGGACACCGAGGGCTCAACTGCATGTCGAAAGAAGACAGCTTCGAAATGGAAGGTACTGTCGTCGACACCCTGCCCAACACCATGTTCCGCGTGGAGTTGGAAAACGGGCACGTCGTAACCGCGCACATCTCCGGAAAGATGCGCAAGAACTACATTCGTATTCTCACTGGCGACAAGGTCCGCGTCGAACTGACACCTTACGACCTGAGCAAAGGCCGCATCACTTACCGTGCGCGCTAAGCCCAAGCCATGAAAAAGCCCGGCCATGTGCCGGGCTTTTTTTTGGGGTTGAAGAACTGGGAGGGCTTTGCCCTCCTTTCGCGACGCAAGGCCGCTCCTACAGGATCGCGGTAACCTGCAGGTACGGTGAGAAAGGGCCGCATAGCGGCCCCACTGTCACGCCACCTCAGCCGTGGTCTCGAAGTCGAACACCAGCTCGCCATCGCGCAGGTCGACGTGCACCACGCCACCATGCTCGGCCAGCTCGCCAAACAGGATCTCCTCGGCCAGTGGCCGTTTGATCTTGTCCTGGATCAGCCGCGCCATTGGCCGCGCGCCCATCTGCACATCGTAGCCCGAGGCCGCCAGCCAGCCGCGGGCGTCATCACTGACTTCCAGCAGCACACGCTTGTCTTCCAGCTGGGCCTGCAGCTCGATGAGGAACTTGTCGACGATGCTCTTGATCGTCTCGTGGCTCAGGCGGCCAAACTGGATGATGGTGTCCAGACGGTTGCGGAACTCCGGCGTGAAGCTCTTGCGGATGACTTCCATGGCATCGGACGCATGGTCCTGATGGGTAAACCCGATCGAAGCCCGCGCCGCGGTTTCAGCCCCGGCGTTGGTGGTCATGATCAGGATCACGTTACGGAAGTCCGCCTTGCGCCCGTTGTTGTCGGTCAGCGTGCCGTGGTCCATCACCTGCAGCAGCAGGTTGAAGACTTCCGGGTGGGCCTTCTCGATTTCGTCCAGCAGCAGGACGCAATGCGGCTGCTTGGTGATTGCCTCGGTCAACAGGCCACCCTGGTCGAACCCGACATAACCGGGCGGGGCACCGATCAGGCGCGAAACGGTATGCCGCTCCATGTACTCGGACATGTCGAAGCGCACCAGCTCTACGCCCAGCGCCTTGGCCAGCTGCCGCGCCGCTTCGGTCTTGCCGACACCGGTAGGCCCGGCGAACAGGAACGAGCCGACCGGCTTGTCAGGCGCCTTGAGCCCGGCACGGGACAGCTTGATCGCGGTCGACAGCGAGTCGATGGCAGGGTCCTGCCCGAACACGGTCAGCTTCAGGTCACGCTCCAGGTTACGCAACAGTTCCTTGTCGGAGCTGCTGACATGCTTCGGCGGAATCCGTGCAATCTTGGCGACGATGTCTTCAACTTGCGGCACGTCGATGCGTTTGACCCGGTTCGCCTCTGGCTGCAGGCGCTGGTAGGCACCCGCCTCGTCGATCACGTCGATGGCCTTGTCCGGCATGTGCCGGTCATTGATGTAGCGCGAGGCCAGCTCGGCGGCGGCGCGCAGGGCTTCGTCGCTGTACTCGATGTTGTGATGGCTCTCGAACCGGCCCTTGAGCCCGCGCAGGATGCCCACGGTGTCCTCCACCGAAGGCTCGCTGACATCGACCTTCTGGAAGCGTCGCGCCAGGGCACGGTCCTTCTCGAAGATGCCGCGAAACTCTTGGAAGGTAGTCGAGCCAATGCAGCGAATGTCGCCAGACGACAGCAGCGGCTTGAGCAGGTTGGATGCATCCATGACCCCACCAGACGCCGCACCGGCACCGATGATGGTGTGGATCTCATCGATGAACAGGATCGCCTGCGGGCGCTTGCGCAGCTCGCCGAGCAGCGCCTTGAAACGCTTCTCGAAGTCGCCACGGTACTTGGTGCCGGCCAGCAGCGCACCCAGGTCGAGGGAGTACACCACGCTCTGGGCCAGCAGGTCAGGCACCTGACCGTCGACGATACGCTTGGCCAGGCCTTCGGCAATGGCAGTTTTGCCCACCCCGGCCTCACCCACCAGCAGCGGGTTGTTCTTGCGCCGACGCGCCAGAATCTGCGCGACGCGCTCGACCTCCTGCTCGCGCCCGACCAGCGGGTCGATGCGCCCGGCGCGGGCCAGCTCGTTCAGGTTGCTGGCGTAAGCATCCAGCGGGTTGCTCGACGATGACGCTTCGCCACCGTCCTCGTCCTGCATTTCCTGGTCGCCTTCAGTGTTCGGGCCATGGCCCGGCACCTTGGAAATGCCATGGGCGATGTAGTTGACCACGTCGATCCGGGCCACGCTCTGCTGCTTGAGCAGGAACACGGCCTGGCTTTCCTGTTCGCTGAAGATCGCCACCAGCACGTTGGCGCCGGTCACTTCGCGCTTGCCGGAGCTTTGCACATGGAACACGGCACGCTGCAGCACACGCTGGAAGCCCAGGGTTGGCTGGGTCTCGCGGTCTTCATCGTTGACCGGAATCAGGGGCGTGGTGGAATCGATGAACTCTTGCAGGTCGTGCTTGAGTTTGTCGAGATTGGCGCCACAGGCGCGCAGAACGGTCGCGGCAGCCTCGTTGTCAAGGAGTGCCAGCAGCAGATGTTCGACGGTCATGAATTCATGACGTTTCGAACGAGCCTCCTTGAAGGCCAGATTGAGGGTGACTTCGAGCTCGCGGTTTAACATAGCTTCACCTCATACCCAAGTGGTCGGCGATTAACCGTCCTTCTCGATTTCACAGAGTAGCGGATGCTGGCTTTCCCTGGCGTATTGGTTGACCTGCATGGCCTTTGTTTCGGCGATGTCACGGGTAAACAATCCGCACACTGCCCGCCCCTCGGTATGGACGGTCAGCATGATCTTGGTCGCCAGCTCGCGGTTCAGACTGAAGAACGTCTCGAGCACTTCGACGACGAAATCCATCGGTGTGTAGTCATCGTTGAACAAAACCACCTTGTACATCGGTGGCGCCTGCAGGATCGGCTTGGCTTCCTGGACAGCAAGACCTGAGCCGTCGTCCTCATTCGATTGCGGGCGATCCTGATTGAATGTTAGTCGAATCTCACTGGGTGCATGCATGGAAAGAATTTCATCATGATCGACAGGTTAAAGTTGTCGGTTGAGCGCAAAGTTCGCCTACGGCGCACGCGCCGCCTGACCTTGACTATCGGCAAAACGGTGTTACAACCAATAAGAACCCACCGTGGTCGATAAAGATCCGCGCAGTCAACCAGATTTTTCGCATGGTTCGTATGCGGATGAAGTGGATGATACTCCAGTGATGGAGTCCTTTGCAGAGGGACATAGGGATGGCAAGCGGTAAAGTCAAGTGGTTCAACAATGCCAAGGGCTACGGATTCATCAACGAGGATGGTAAATCCGATGACCTGTTCGCTCATTACTCGGCCATCCAGATGGACGGATACAAAACGCTCAAGGCTGGCCAGGCCGTGGAATTCGAAATCATCCAGGGCCCCAAAGGCCTGCACGCGGTCAAGATAATGGACGCCGTTACCGCTGCGGCTGCCAAGGCCCAAAGCCAGACCGCGAGCGAAACCGCCAGAGCCTGAACCCTGCTCCGTGTCGGTATACGAAAAAACCGGTCGCCTCTTTAGCCAGGCGACCGGTTTTCTCTTGCCTCACATATGCTTGATCATCTCATCGCCAAAGCCTGAACTGCCCACCAACTTCGCCCCTTCCATCAGGCGCTCGAAGTCGTAGGTCACGGTCTTGGCGGCAATCGCGCCGTTGGTGCCCTTGATGATCAGGTCAGCCGCCTCGGTCCAGCCCATGTGGCGCAGCATCATCTCTGCCGACAGAATCACCGAGCCCGGGTTGACCTTGTCCTGCCCGGCATACTTGGGCGCGGTGCCGTGGGTAGCTTCGAACATGGCCACGGTGTCGGACAGGTTGGCGCCCGGCGCGATGCCGATACCGCCCACTTCCGCCGCCAAGGCGTCAGACAGGTAGTCACCGTTGAGGTTGAGGGTGGCGATCACGTCGTACTCGGCCGGGCGCAGCAGGATCTGCTGGAGCATGGCGTCGGCGATGGCATCCTTGACGATGACCTCGCGACCGGTCTTGGGGTTGTTGAACTTCATCCAGGGGCCGCCGTCGAGCAGCTCGGCGCCAAACTCGTCGCGGGCCACCTCGTAACCCCAGTCCTTGAAGGCACCTTCGGTGAACTTCATGATGTTGCCCTTGTGCACCAGCGTGAGCGATTCGCGGTCGTTGTCCACCACGTATTGCAACGCCTTGCGCACCAGGCGCTTGGTGCCCTCCCTGGAGACGGGCTTGACGCCAATGCCGCAGTCCTGGTCGAAGCGGATCTTGGTGACGCCCATTTCCTCCTTGAGGAACTTGATCACCTTGTTCGCCTCGGGCGAGCCGGCCTTCCATTCGATGCCCGCATAAATGTCTTCGGAGTTCTCACGGAAGATCACCATATCGACATCGCCAGGCTTCTTCACCGGGCTCGGCACGCCCTGGAACCACACCACCGGGCGCAGGCACACGTACAGGTCAAGCTGCTGGCGCAAGGCAACGTTGAGTGAGCGGATGCCACCGCCGACCGGTGTGGTCAGCGGCCCCTTGATCGACACCACGTACTCACGCACCGCATCGAGGGTTTCCTGCGGCAGCCAGGTGTCCTGGTCATAGACCTGTGTGGCCTTCTCGCCCGCGTACACCTCCATCCAGGCAATCTTGCGCTTGCCGCCGTAGGCTTTCTGTACGGCAGCATCCACCACCTTGATCATCACCGGCGAGACATCGACGCCGATCCCGTCGCCTTCGATATAGGGAATGATGGGGTTGTCGGGCACATTGAGCGAATGGTCTGCATTGACGGTGATCTTGGTGCCGTCGGTCGGAACCTTGATTTTCTGGTATCCCATGCTTGCACTACTCCGCTTTCGGGTGTGATTGGACATCGTGCGATCCACTGAGCCTAAACCACATCTGCTGACCTGCAAGCACTGCGACAACGCGCCACATTGCCCCTACGTCTTTGGTCTTATAAATGGCGCCGATGTCACTTCGCCTTGCTGAATAGCCCGATTGGTTTGATATACTGCGCCGCGACCGTAGGGTCATCGGGGCGAACCCTTGGAAAATGCGGCTCGCCCTTGGCCAAGAACGGCCACGAAGCCTGGGCTGTTACCGCAGTTCAGCACTTGACGCTCGACTGATGCATCCACCATCACCGCTCGCAGCCTCTCGACTTTCCGCTCATGGCGTCGCCAGGGCGAAGCGCCTACCCTGCGCACCTCGAGACTCGAGTACGCTCAGCACATAGAGAGTTAAACCGCATGCCCACCCGTTCCAAGATCATCTATACCTTCACCGACGAAGCCCCTGCCCTCGCCACCTACTCGCTGCTGCCGATCGTCGAAGCGTTCACCGCCTCGGCTGACATCGCCGTCGAAACTCGCGACATTTCCCTGGCTGGCCGTATCCTCGCGGCTTTCCCGGAGCAACTGGGCGCCGAGAAGCAAGTAGGCGATCACTTGGCGGAACTGGGCCAACTGGCTACCACGCCTGAAGCCAACATCATCAAGCTGCCAAACATCAGCGCCTCGGTACCGCAGCTCAAGGCCGCGATCAAGGAACTGCAAGGCAAAGGCTTCAACATCCCCGACTACGCCGACGAGCCGTCCACCGAGGCCGAGAAAGAATCCCGCGCCCGCTACGACCGCATCAAGGGCAGCGCCGTCAACCCAGTACTGCGCGAAGGCAACTCCGACCGCCGCGCCCCGCTGTCGGTCAAGAACTACGCACGCAAGCACCCGCACAAGATGGGCGCCTGGGCTGCCGACTCGCAGTCGCACGTTGCCCACATGACCCAAGGCGACTTCTACGGCAGCGAAAAGGCCGCGCTGATCGAGGCTGACGACAGCCTGCGCATCGAGCTGGTCGGTAAAGACGGCACCACCACCGTTCTGAAAGCCAAGACTGCGGTCAAAGCTGCCGAGATCGTCGACTGCGCCACCATGAGCCGCAAGGCCCTGCAAGCCTTCATCGCCGAGCAGATCGCCGATGCCAAGGCCTCTGGCGTGCTGCTGTCGGTACACCTGAAAGCCACCATGATGAAGGTCTCCGACCCGATCATGTTCGGCGTCATCGTCGAAGCGTTCTACAACGACGTGCTGGCCAAGCATGCCGCCGCACTGGCTGAAGTGGGCTTCAACGCCAACAACGGCATCGGCGACCTGTACGCCCGCATCAAGGACCTGCCAGCTGACAAGCAGGCCGAGATCGAAGCCGACATCCAGGCCCTGTACGCCGTTCGCCCGGCCCTGGCCATGGTCAACTCCGACAAAGGCATCACCAACCTGCACGTGCCGAGCGACGTCATCGTCGACGCCTCGATGCCGGCCATGATCCGTGACTCGGGCAAGATGTGGAACACCGCAGGTGAGCTGCAGGACGCCAAGGCGATCATCCCGGACCGCTGCTACGCCGGCATCTACCAGGCCACCATCGAAGACTGCAAGGCCAACGGCGCCTTCGACCCGACCACCATGGGCAGCGTACCGAACGTCGGCCTGATGGCGCAGAAAGCCGAAGAGTACGGCTCCCACGACAAGACCTTCCAGATCCAGGCCGATGGCGTGGTGCGTGTGGTCGATGGCAAAGGCCAGGTCGTGCTGCAGCAGAACGTCGAAGCGGGTGACATCTTCCGCATGTGCCAGACCAAGGACGCGCCGATCCAGGACTGGGTCAAGCTGGCCGTCAACCGTGCCCGCCTGAGCAACACCCCGGCGGTGTTCTGGCTGGACCCGGCGCGCGCCCACGACGGCGTGATGATCGAGAAGGTGCAGCAGTACCTGAAGGATCACGACACCACCGGCCTGGACATCCGTATCCTGGCCCCGGTCGACGCCATCAAGTTCTCCCTGGCCCGCATCCGCGAAGGCAAGGACACCATCTCGGTGACCGGCAACGTGCTGCGCGACTACCTGACCGACCTGTTCCCGATCATGGAGCTGGGCACCAGCGCCAAGATGCTGTCGATCGTACCGCTGATGAACGGCGGTGGCCTGTTCGAAACCGGCGCTGGCGGTTCGGCACCCAAGCACGTGCAGCAGTTGGTCGAAGAGAACTTCCTGCGTTGGGACTCGCTGGGTGAGTTCCTGGCCCTTGCCGCTTCCCTGGAGCACCTGGGCAACACCTACGACAACCCGCGTGCCAAGGTCCTGGCCAACACCCTGGACCAAGCTACCGGCAAGTTCCTCGACACCAACAAGTCGCCTTCGCGCAAAGTCGGTGGCATCGACAACCGCGGCAGCCACTTCTACCTGACCCTGTACTGGGCCGAAGCCCTGGCCGCCCAGGCTGACGACGCCGCCCTGCAGGCGCGCTTCGCCCCGCTGGCTAAAACCCTGGCCGAGAACGAAGCGACCATCGTCGCCGAGCTCAACGCCGTTCAGGGCAAGCCGGCCGACATCGGTGGCTACTACGCCACGGATGCCGAGCTGACCGCCAAGGTAATGCGCCCAAGCCAGACCTTCAACAGCGCCATTGCCGCTCTGTAAGGTACGCTTGATGTAACACCACAAACCCCGGCCACGCACCGGGGTTTGTGCTTTTTAGCCGCAAGCTGCAAGCCACAAGTCAAAGCAGCCCGCGTACTGCTTCGACTTGTGGCTTGCAGCTTGAAACTTGCTACTTAGGGAGAGAATCGACCGTGTCCTGGCAACCCCATATCACCGTCGCCACCGTCGTCGAGCACGAGGGCAAATTCCTCTTCGTCGAAGAGTTCAAAGCTGGCCAGCATGTCTTCAATCAGCCCGCTGGCCACCTGGAACCCAACGAAACCCTGCCCCAGGCCGCCCTGCGCGAAACCCTCGAAGAAACCGCCTGGGAAGTCGAACTGACCGCCGTGGTCGGCATCTACCTGTACACCGCACCCAGCAATGGTGTGACCTACCAGCGCATCTGCTTCGCCGCGCGCCCGGTGCGCCATCACGCCGACCTGGGGCTGGACAGCGACATCGTCCGCGCCGTCTGGCTGACCCGCGACGAGTTGTTCGCCGACCCTAGCCGCTGGCGCAGCGAGCTGGTGCCGCGCTGCCTCGACGACTACCTGGCCGGCCCGCTGCACAGCCTCGCCCTGCTGCGCGACTGACGCGCGGCCTCGGGTTTGATAGAATCGGCGTTTTTCCCCTCTGATACACATCGGTAGCCATGACCAGCCCAGCACTCAAAGACCCCGCCAAGACCCGCGTCATCGTCGGCATGTCCGGCGGCGTGGACTCTTCCGTCTCCGCCCTTCTGCTCATGGAGCAGGGCTACCAGGTGGAAGGGCTGTTCATGAAAAACTGGGAAGAGGACGACGGCACCGAATACTGCACCGCCCGCGAAGACCTGGCCGACGCCCAGGCCGTGTGCGACCGCATCGGCATCAAGCTGCACACCGCCAACTTCGCCGCCGAGTACTGGGACCACGTGTTCGAGCACTTCCTCGAAGAATACAAGGCCGGCCGCACGCCCAACCCCGACATCCTCTGCAACCGCGAAATCAAGTTCAAGGCGTTTCTCGACTACGCCCTGTCGCTGGGTGCCGACCTGATCGCCACCGGCCACTACGTGCGCCGCCGCGACACCGGTGAGCTCACCGAGCTGCTCAAGGGCCTGGACCCGAACAAGGACCAGAGCTACTTCCTGCATGCCGTCGGCGGCAAGGAAATCGCCCGCACCCTGTTCCCGGTCGGCGAACTGGAAAAACCCGAAGTCCGCGCCATTGCCGAAAAGCACGGCTTGGCCACGGCCAAGAAAAAGGACTCCACCGGTATCTGCTTCATTGGCGAGCGCCGCTTCAGCGACTTCCTCAAGCAGTACCTGCCGGCCCAGCCAGGTGAAATCCAGACCACCGACGGCGAAGTCATCGGCCGCCATCATGGCCTGATGTACCACACCATCGGCCAGCGCCAGGGCCTGGGTATCGGCGGCCTCAAGGATGCCGGCGACGAGCCGTGGTACGTGCTCGACAAAGACCTCTCGCGCAACGTGCTGGTGGTCGGCCAGGGCAATGAGCACCCGTGGCTGTTCTCCCGCGCCTTGCTGGCCTCGGACATCTACTGGGTCAACCCAATCGACCTGTCCAGCCCACGCCGCCTGACTGCCAAGGTGCGTTACCGCCAGGGCGACCAGGGTTGTACCCTTGAGCGCAGCGATAACGGCTACCGCGCGGTGTTCGACGAGCCGCAGCGGGCCGTGACGCCCGGCCAGTCGGTGGTGTTCTACGACGGCGAGGTATGCCTGGGTGGCGGCGTGATCGAGACCGCCGAGCCCTGGAGCCCGCGCGCATGAGCAACCTGCAGGAGCAATTGATTGCCCTGGGCGGTGTGTTCCAGGCCGCCGTGCTGGTCGACCGCATCGCCCGCACCGGCCAGGCCAGCGAGGCCAACATCGGCTGCATGCTGGGCAGCCTGCTGGTACGCGACCCCAAGGACACCCTGGAGGTGTTCGGCGGTGACGACCTCAACCTGCGCGACGGTTACCGCGCCCTGGTCGGCGCGCTCGAGCGCGACCCCAGCAGCCTGCAGCGCGAGCCGCTGCGCTATGCCCTGTCGATGCTGGGCCTGGAACGCCAGCTGGCCAAGCGCGGCGACCTGCTCGACACCATCGGCAACCGCTTGCCGCAGATTCAGTCGCAGGCCGACCATTTCGGCCTGATTCATGAAAACGTCATCGCTTCCAGTGGAGCCTTGTACCAGGACACCCTGAGCACTTTGCGCCAGCGTATTCAGGTACACGGCGACATGCGTTTCCTGCAGCAGCCCAGCAACGCCTCGAAGATCCGCGCCCTGCTGCTGGCCGGCATCCGCGCCGCGCGCCTGTGGCGCCAACTGGGCGGCCATCGCTGGCAGTTGGTGTTCAGCCGCCGCAAGCTGCTCAACGAACTGTACGACATGATGCGCACGCCGTCCTGAAGAAAAACGCCGGACCTGTAGGAGCGGCCTTGCGTCGCGAAAGGGCTGCACAGCAGCCCCAGAATCGCCGCCCCAGCATAGATTGCCGGGGCCGCTGCGCAGCCCTTTCGCGACGCAAGGCCGCTCCTACAGGCATTTTTCATGTATGATATGCGCCCTTCCAAAAGCCTGACTGTCCGAGAACACCCCATGCAGCTTTCCTCGCTCACTGCGGTTTCCCCTGTAGACGGCCGTTATGCCGGCAAAACCCAGGCCTTGCGCCCCATTTTCAGCGAATACGGCCTGATCCGTTTCCGCGCCCTGGTCGAAGTCCGCTGGTTGCAGCGCCTGGCCGCCCACCCGCAAATCGGCGAAGTGCCGGCGTTCTCCGCCGAAGCCAACGCCGTGCTGGACACCCTGGCCACCGATTTCAAACTTGAGCACGCCGAACGCGTCAAGGAAATCGAGCGCACCACCAACCACGACGTCAAGGCCATCGAGTACCTGCTCAAGGAGCAGGCTGCCCAGCTGCCTGAGCTGGCCAAGGTCAGCGAGTTCATCCACTTCGCCTGCACCAGCGAGGACATCAACAACCTGTCCCACGCCCTGATGCTGCGCGCCGGCCGTGACGAAGTGCTGCTGCCGCTGATGCGCCAGATCGCCGACGCCATCCGCGCCCAGGCCCACGCCCTGGCCGACGTGCCGATGCTGTCGCGCACCCACGGCCAACCGGCTTCGCCGACCACCCTGGGTAAAGAGCTGGCCAACGTCGTGTACCGCCTGGAGCGCCAGATCGCCCAGGTGGCCGCCGTGCCGCTGCTGGGCAAGATCAACGGCGCCGTAGGCAACTACAACGCCCACCTGTCGGCCTATTCGCAGATCGACTGGGAAGCCAACGCCCGCGCCTTCATCGAAGACGAGCTGGGCCTGCAGTTCAACCCGTACACCACCCAGATCGAGCCGCACGACTACATTGCCGAGCTGTTCGATGCGATCGCCCGCTTCAACACCATCCTCATCGACTTCGACCGCGATGTGTGGGGCTACATCTCCTTGGGCTACTTCAAGCAGAAGACCGTCGCGGGCGAAATCGGCTCGTCGACCATGCCGCACAAGGTCAACCCGATCGACTTCGAAAACTCCGAAGGCAACCTGGGTATCGCCAACGCGCTGTTCCAGCACCTGGCCAGCAAGCTGCCGATCTCGCGCTGGCAGCGTGACCTGACCGACTCCACCGTGCTGCGCAACCTGGGCGTGGGCTTCGCACACAGCGTCATCGCCTACGAAGCCAGCCTCAAGGGCATCGGCAAGCTGGAAGTCAACACCGCACGCATCGCCGCCGACCTGGACGCCTGCTGGGAAGTGCTGGCCGAGCCGATCCAGACGGTCATGCGCCGCTTCAACATCGAAAACCCCTACGAGAAGCTCAAAGAGCTGACCCGTGGCAAGGGCATCACCCCTGAAGCGCTGCTGACCTTCATCGACGGCCTGGACATGCCAGCCGACGCCAAGGCCGAGCTCAAGCTGCTGACCCCTGCTACCTACATCGGTAACGCGGCAGCACAGGCCAAACGCATCTAAGCTGACCGTCGCGTTCAACGCCCGGCTTAGCCGGGCGTTTTTATTCCCGGACGAAAATTACGTTTTTTCAATAGGTTGAACATGAATCCTGATACTCCACTGCAGCTGCTGGGCGGCATCTCTGCCCGCGAATTCATGCGCGACTACTGGCAGAAGAAGCCCCTGCTGGTACGCCAGGCCTTCCCCGACTTCATCAGCCCGATCGAACCCGACGAACTGGCCGGCCTGGCGCTGGAAGAAGAAGTTGAATCGCGCCTGGTGCTCGAGCACGGCGAACACCCTTGGGAACTGCGTCGCGGCCCGTTCGAGGAAGATGTCTTCGCCACCCTGCCCGAGCGTGACTGGACCTTGCTGGTACAGGCCGTGGACCAGTTCGTCCCGGAAGTGGCCGAACTGCTGCAAGAGTTCCGTTTCCTGCCCAGCTGGCGCATCGACGATGTGATGGTCAGCTTCGCCGCCCCCGGTGGCAGCGTCGGCCCGCACTTCGACAACTATGACGTGTTCCTGCTGCAAGGCCACGGCAAGCGCAACTGGAAGATCGGCCAGATGTGCAACAGCGACAGCCCGCTGATCGAGCACGCCGACCTGCGTATCCTGGCCGACTTCGAACAGAGCGGTGAGTGGACCCTGGAGCCCGGCGACATGCTCTACCTGCCGCCGCGCCTGGCCCACTACGGCGTAGCCGAGGACGACTGCCTGACCTACTCGGTCGGTTTCCGTGCCCCGAGCGCCGCCGAAGTGCTGACCCACTTCACCGACTTCCTCGGCCAGTTCCTGCCGGACGAAGAGCGCTACAGCGACGCCGACGCGCAGCCGGTCAGCGACCCGCACCAGATCCAGCACGATGCCCTCGACCGCCTCAAGGGCCTGCTCGACAAGCACATGGGTGACAAGGACCTGCTGCTGACCTGGTTCGGCCAGTTCATGACCGAGCCGCGCTACCCGGAGCAGGTGGTGGGTGAAGAGCTGAACGAGAAAGAGCTGATCGAAGCCCTTGAGGATGGCGCCATCCTGATCCGTAACCCAAGTGCGCGCATGGCCTGGTCCGAGCTCAATGACGACCTGATGCTGTTCGCCAGCGGCCGTAGCTGCCCACTGCCCGCCAAGCTGCGTGAGCTGCTGAAGCTGGTCTGTGCGGCGGACGCGTTACACATCGAAAACCTTGCAGAGTGGTTGGAGGATGAAGATGGCCTTATGCTGGTACAGCAGCTGATCAAACAAGGAAGCCTGGGATTCGCCAATGAATAAGATTCGTGTGCGCCTCGCCGACTGGCATAAGGACAACGCCGACATCCGGCGTATCCGTGAAGCGGTGTTCATTGCCGAACAGCACGTACCGCCAGAGCTCGAGTGGGACTCGGACGATCCGACTGCGGTGCACTTCCTGGCCCTGGAGGGTGACTACCCGATCGGTACCGCCCGCCTGCTGCCCGACGGCACTATCGGCCGAGTATCGGTACTCAAGGACTGGCGCGGGCTGAAGGTGGGCGATGCACTGATGAATGCGGTCATCATCGAAGCCCAGCAGCGCGACCTGAAGCAGCAGACACTCAGTGCCCAGGTGCACGCCACGCCGTTCTACGAGCGCCTGGGCTTTCGCGTCGTCAGCGAAGAGTTCCTTGAAGCCGGCATCCCGCATGTGGACATGGTGCGCGACTCTCGCGAAATCGCCTGATCCCTAAGTGTTTGCCTGCACTGCCCCGCGAAAGGGGCAGTGCAGGCAAAACATCTCGACCGACAAAACCTGTACATCCATCCAGATAAAACTTGCCTCTGCGCCCCTGCTTGCGCATCCTAGTGCCCATCACCCCCGATGAAGCGTTTGCGGCCATGCGCCTGTTCCTCTGCGAAAAACCCTCCCAGGCAAAAGACATCGCCAAAGTACTCGGCGCCACTCGCAAGGCCGACGGCTGCTGGCAAGGCACCGATGTCTGCGTGACCTGGTGCATTGGCCACCTGCTCGAAACCGCCCCGCCCGACAGTTACGACGAACGCTACAAGCGCTGGAACCTCGCCGACCTGCCGATCATTCCCGAAAAATGGAAGATGCTGGTCAAACCCAAGACCGCCAGCCAGTTCAAGGCCGTCAAGCGCCTGCTCGGCGAGGCGCGCGAACTGGTGATCGCCACCGACGCCGACCGCGAAGGCGAGATGATCGCCCGCGAACTGGTCGAGCACTGCCGTTACCGCGGGCCGATCCAGCGTTTGTGGCTGTCGGCACTCGACGATGCCTCCATCCGCAAGGCCCTGGCGCGCCTGCTGCCCGGCCAGGAGACATTCAGCCTTTACCACTCGGCGCTGGGCCGCTCCCGTGCCGACTGGCTGATCGGCATGAACATGAGCCGGCTGTTTACCTTGCTCGGCCGCCAGTCCGGCTACCAAGGGGTGTTGCCGGTAGGCCGGGTGCAGACGCCGACCCTGCGCCTGGTGGTGGACCGCGATCGCAGCATCGCCGACTTCGTGCCAGTGCCGTTCTGGGCCATCGACGTGCAACTCGAACATGCCGGCCAAGGCTTCAATGCCCAATGGCGGGCCCCGGAGGACGCCTGTGACGACCAGGGCCGGTGCCTCAACCCGGCCTTGGCGCAACAGGCTGCCGCCGATATGAGTAACGCGGGCACGGCCCGAGCGGTCAAGGTGGCGACAGAACGCGTGCGCGAAGCTGCCCCCCTGCCCTTCGACCTGGGCACCCTGCAGGAGCTGTGCTCGAAAAAGTTTGGCCTCGGCGCCCAGGAAACCCTCGACATCGCCCAGGCCCTGTACGAAACCCACAAGCTGATCACCTACCCGCGCAGCGACTGCGGCTACCTGCCACTGAGCCAGCACGCCGAGGCGCCCGCCATTCTCGCAGCGTTGCAGCGCGCCGATAGCAGCCTTGCGCCGCTGCAGCCTTACCTTGAGCCACAGCGCCGCTCCCGTGCCTGGAACGATGCCAAGGTCAGTGCCCACCACGGCATCATCCCCACAGCAGCGGCCAGCGACCCCGCGCGCCTGCCCGCCAAGTACAAAGCGGTCTACACCTTGATACGTGCCCGTTACCTGGCGCAGTTTCTGCCCAACCACGAGTACGACCGCACCCAGGCCGATTTCGACTGTGCGGGCCATGCCCTGCGCGCCGTGGGCAAGCAGATCGTCGAGCCTGGCTGGCGGCGTGCCTTGCCCGAGGCATTGACCCCGGCCAAAGGCCGCGAGGCAGCGCCAGCCCAGGTCCTGCCAGCCTTGCGCGAAGGCCAGGACTGCAACGTGCAAGGCCTGCAGCTCAAGGACATGTGGACCCAGCCACCCAAGCCCTTCACCGAAGGCGACCTGATCAAGGCGATGAAGAACGTCGCCAAACTGGTAGATGACCCTCGGCTGAAACAGAAGCTCAAGGAAACCACCGGCATCGGCACTGAAGCGACCCGGGCCAGCATCATCCAGGGCCTGCTCGACCGCGGCTACCTGGTCAAGCACGGCAAGGCCTTGGCCGCGACGCCTGCGGCCTTCAGCCTGATCGACGCCGTGCCACGCGCTATCGCCGACCCCGGCACCACGGCAATCTGGGAGCAGGCCCTGGACATGGTGCAGAGCGGTGAAATGAGCCTGGAAGAGTTCGTCGCCCGGCAGTCGGCCTGGATGGGCAAGCTGGTCGAGCGCTGCAGCGGCATGCGCATGACCATCACAGGGCCTGCAGCCGGCGCCGCGCCGCCCTGGAAAAAGAAGCGCCGGGGCGGCGGGAAAGGCAAAACCACCGCAGGCAAGGCGGCCGCAGCCAAGCCAAGGCAACCGAGGAAAAAGGCGGCAACCTGAACCCTGGCAATGCCAAAACCACAAAACCCGACAAACAAACTGGCGCCGTGAAATTTACCTGCTAAATTTTCATGAAAATAATGATAAAAATTTTCATGAGGCCCCGGTATGTTCAAGCAATCCGCGCAACACATTGCCACCTACTACGCCCAGACCTACCCCACCCCTATTCCTCTACGCCCTACTCTGCAAGGCCGACACGACACTGACGTGCTGATTGTCGGCGCCGGGTTCAGCGGCCTGCACACCGCCCTGCGCCTGGCCATGGCCGGCAAGCGAGTGACGCTGCTGGAAGCCAGCCGTGTGGCCTGGGCTGCGTCCGGGCGCAACGGTGGCCAGGCGTTGCTGGGCTGGTCATGCGACATGCCGCCGCTGGAAAAAACCCTCGGCATCGAACGCACTAGGCGCTTGTGGGACAGCATGTGCTGGGCCGCCGATGAAATGCGTGAACTGCCGCAACGCCATGGTTTCGATGTCGACTATCGGCTTGGCAGCTTGTGGAGCGCCGTGTTGCCACGGCGGGTGAAGATGCTTGAGGATGCCCTGCATGACGCCCAGGCCAAGTGGGGCTATGGCGCCCTGCGCCTGATTGGGCGCGATGAGCTGCCCCAGTGGATCGACAGCCCGCGCTACCAGGCTGCGCTGTATGACGCCAAAGGTGCACACCTCAACCCGCTCAAGCTGGCCCAAGGCCTGGCCAGCACTATCGAGGCAGCCGGCGGGCACATCTTCGAGCAAAGCCAGGTGCTCGACTACCAGCAGACCGGCAACGGGTATGTCACCCGCACCGGCCATGGCGAGGTGCACAGCCAGGTCCTGGTGCTGGCCTGCAACGCCTACATCGACCGCCTCGACCCGGCACTGTCGCGCCGTTTGCTGCCCGTTGGCTCCTACCAGGTAACGACCGCGCCACTGGAAGCCGACTTCGCCAAATCATTACTGCCGCGCAACAGCTGCGTGATCGACAACCAGTTCGTGCCCGACTATTTCCGCCTTACCCCCGACAACCGCCTGCTGTTCGGCGGCGGCTGCACCTACCTGGGCGGCATCCCCAAGGACGTGGCCGGCGCCACCCGCCCCTACCTTGAACGGGTGTTCCCGCAATTGGCTGGGGTGGCCATCGACTTTGCCTGGGGCGGCCACATCGACTGCAGCATCCAGCGCACTCCCGACATCGGCCGTGACGGCCAGCGCTATTGGTTGCAGGGTTTCTCCGGCCATGGCGTGCTGCCGACCCTGGCTGGGGCGCGGGCGGTCAGCGATGCGATCCTCGGCAACGACGACCTGCTGACGTTGTACCAAGGCATCGACAACGGTCGCTTCCCTGGTGGCGACTTGATGGCCGCACCGCTGGAGGCCGCGGCCAAAGCCTGGTACAGGTTGCGCGACCATGTCTGATGAAGTTCAAACACTGGCGGTGCTGATCCGCGACCTGCGCAAGCACCGCGGGCTGACGCTTGACGAGCTGGCCGGCAAGGTCAAGCGCTCACTGGGCTTTCTCTCGCAGGTCGAACGCGGCCTGTCGCGCCCGACCGTGGCCGACCTGACGGCCATCAGCGAAGCCCTGCACGTGCCGACCACCTACTTCTACCAGGCCGGCCAGCCGCGCCCGCTGGACTGGGTCACCCGGCCCGGTGAACGGCGCACGATCTACTACGCCGAGGGCATCAGCGACGTGCTGGTATCGCCCACCCTCAATGGCGGCTTCTCCATGCTCGAAAGCCACCTGGCGCCTGGCGCCAGCAGTGGCGAGGGGCACCTGAACGACAGTTCCGAGCAAGGCGGCTTCGTCCTCGAAGGCGAGCTGACGCTTTGGCGCGAAGGCCACGCCGAGGCGGTGACGCTGCGGCGCAACGACAGCTTTCAGCTCCCCCCGCACAACCAGTTCCGCTACGCCAACCTGACCGACCAGACGACCCGGGTCCTCTGGGTCTTCCGATGAGAGCACAGCATGACCATCACCACAGGTTTTCCCGATCTGCTCAGTGAAGTACGCGCGTTCCGTGCCCGCTACCCCGGCGTACGCCACGTCGACCTGCTAAGCCTGGATATCCCCGGGCATTTCTACGGCAAGCGCTACCCCATCGACATGCTGGAAAAGGTCGCCGCCGGCAGCCCGCTGAAACTGCCACAGAACTGCGTGCTGCTGGGGGTACAGGGCGGGTTGTTCCCGATTGGCGACTATTGCTTCAACGATGGAGATCCGGATGCGCTGCGGCGCCTGATCCCCGGCACCCTCAAGCCGGTCACCTGGGAGCGCGAGCCGCTGGGCCAGATGCTGATCAGCTCCGATGGCACCGCAGCGCCCATCGAGTTCGAGCCACGAGAAGTGCTCGCCCGCGTGTTGCAGCGCCTGGCCCGGCGTGGCATTCGCCCGGTCGTGGCATTCGAGCTGGAGTTCTACCTGTTTGAGCGGGCACTCAAGGAAGGCCTGCCGCAGTTTCCGCGCGACCCGTTCAGCGATGACCCGGACGATCAGCCCAACATGCATATCGAGCGGCTGTCGCGTTTCAGCGACGTGCTGCGCGACATGGTCGAAACGGCCAACGCGCAGGGCGTCGACGCCAACGTCATCACGGCGGAATTGGGGCCGGGCCAGTTCGAGATCAATTTCGGCCACTGCGACGACGGCCTGCGCGCCGCCGACTGGGCAGCCCTGTTCTGCCGCAGCACCCGTGGCGTGGCGCTCAAGCATGGCCTGCGCGCCTCGTTCATGAGCAAACCCTACCTGCAAGCCCCGGGCAGCGGCATGCATGTGCATGTGAGCCTGTATGACAACGACGGCAACAACCTGCTGGCCGCCGACGGGCAGCGCCCGCTGCGCCATGCGGTGGCAGGCTGCCTGGCGACCCTGCCGCACTGCATGCCGATCTTTGCCGCCAACCACAATGCCTTTCGCCGCTATGGCGCCATGGTCAACGCTGCCAGCCGTGCGAGCTGGGGCTTCGAGGACCGCGATGCGTGCATCCGCATTCCCGAGTCCGATGCGCGCAACTTACGCATCGAGCATCGTCTGGCGGGTGCCGACGCCAACCCGTACCTGGTGCTGGCGGCGATCCTGTGTGGCATGGAGCATGGGCTGGATGCGGCGCGGGAGCCGATTGCGCCGCTGAACGAAGACCGTGGCAGCGGTATCGACTTTCCGACGGACATGCTCAGCGCCGTAGCCGCGATGCGCAATCACCCGGCGGTGAATGAGGGGCTGGGGGAAGAGTTCGTGATGGTGTATTGCGAGAACAAGCGTCAGGACCATCTGGCGTTCATGCAGGAGGTCAGTGCCAGAGAATATCGATGGTTCCTGTAATGACTTGATTGTCAGTGCTGGCCCTTTCGCGGGGCCGGTACTGACAAGACCAAAATCTCTCCTATTCTCAATAGCTCACTTGGCAATCCCCCTGCACAGAGGAGCCGCGACCATGAGCTACGTAACCACGAAGGATGGCGTTCAGATCTTCTACAAGGACTGGGGCCCGCGCGATGCGCCGGTCATCCACTTCCACCACGGCTGGCCGCTGAGTGCCGACGACTGGGACGCCCAGCTGCTGTTTTTCCTGGCCGAGGGCTTTCGCGTGGTCGCCCACGACCGCCGCGGCCATGGGCGCTCCAGCCAGGTGTGGGACGGCCATGACATGGACCACTACGCCGACGACGTGGCGGCCGTTGTCGAACATCTGGGCATCCAGGGCGCGGTGCATGTAGGCCACTCGACCGGCGGCGGCGAAGTGGTGCGCTACATGGCGCGCTACCCCGGCGACAAGGTCGCCAAGGCGGTACTGATTGCCGCCGTGCCACCGCTGATGGTGCAAACACCTGCCAACCCGGGCGGCCTGCCCAAGTCGGTGTTCGACGGCTTCCAGGCCCAGGTGGCAGATAACCGGGCGCAGTTCTACCGCGACGTGCCGACAGGGCCCTTTTATGGCTACAACCGGCCTGGCGTCGAACCTGCTGAAGGCATCATCGGCAACTGGTGGCGCCAGGGCATGATCGGCAGCGCCAAGGCGCACTACGACGGCATCGTTGCGTTCTCGCAGACTGACTTCACCGAAGACCTGAAGGGCATCAACCAACCGGTTCTGGTGATGCATGGCGACGATGACCAGATCGTGCCCTACGAGAATTCCGGCCCGTTGTCAGCTAAGTTGCTGCCTAACGGCACGCTGAAGACTTACAAAGGCTTCCCGCACGGCATGCCCACCACCCATGCCGATGTGATCAATGCCGATTTGCTGGCATTCATCCGCAACTGAAGCGGTGCCAGTGCGGGCCCCTATGGCAGCGGGTTTACCCGCGAAACGGCCCGCACTGGCAACACCCACTCGTCAGGATTACCATGTCCCACTTCTAGCGCGGCCGTTTGCCGCACCCTTGCCTCCCTGCCTGCCAGATACCAATGCCCTTCGAACTCACCGTAGAACCCCTCACGCTGCTGATCCTGGCCCTGGTCGCCTTCGTCGCCGGCTTCATCGACGCCATCGCCGGCGGTGGTGGCCTGCTCACCACGCCGGCATTGCTGACGGCCGGCATGCCACCGCACCTGGTGCTGGGCACCAACAAGCTCAGCTCCACGTTTGGCTCGGCCACCGCCGGTTTCACCTACTACAAGCGCAAACTGTTCCACCCTGCGCAGTGGCGCCCGGCACTGTTCGCCACCTTGGTCGGCGCCTCGCTGGGCGCAGTGATCGCCCACTATTTGCCCGCCGAATGGCTGAACAAGATGCTGCCGGTGGTGGTCTTCGCCTGCGGGGTCTACCTGCTGTTCGGCGGCACGCCAAAGGCACCGCTGGATGCCAATGCGCCGATCAAGAAGAAATGGCAAGTGCCGCAAGGCTTCACCCTGGGCTTCTATGATGGCGTGGCCGGCCCCGGGACCGGCGCATTCTGGACCGTAAGCACCCTGCTGCTGTACCCCATCGACCTGGTGCGCGCCAGCGGCGTGGCGCGCAGCATGAACTTCGTCAGCAACATCGCGGCGCTGACGGTGTTCATCATTTCCGGGCAGGTGGACTACATCGTCGGCCTGGCCATGGGCCTGTCGGTGATGGTCGGCGCCTTCTTCGGCGCACGCACGGCGATCAGCGGCGGCAGCAAGTTCATCCGCCCGGTGTTCATCACCGTGGTGCTGGCCTTGACCGTGCGCCTAGCGTGGCAGCACTGGTTCGGGCAGGCCTAGACGCCGAGCCACATACAGGTCGATCAGGTAGCGGGCGATGGAACGCCCGGCCGGCAGCGGCGGCAGGTCGTGCACGCTGAACCACTGGGCGTCCTCGATCTCGTCCGGTTGCATCACAATCTCCCCGCCCGCGTACTCGGCATGGAAGCCCAGCATCATCGAATGGGGGAATGGCCAGCACTGGCTGCCAACGTACTGGATGTTCTGCACCTCGACCGCCACCTCTTCACGCACCTCGCGTACCAGGCAGTCCTCGGCCGACTCGCCTGGCTCGGCAAAGCCCGCCAGGGTGCTGTAGACACCGGTGACAAAACGCGGCGAGCGCGCCAGCAGAATCTCGTCACCGCGGGTGACCAGCACGATCATGCTCGGCGAAATGCGTGGGTAGCTGCGCAGGTCACACGGCTGGCAATACATTGCCCGCTCCCAACGGATTTGCGTCATCGCCTGGCCGCAACTGCCGCAGAACCGGTGTTCGCGGGCCCAGGTGCCGATCTGCGCGGCGTAGCCCAGCACCTTGTACAGGTCGAAGTCGCCTTCGAGCATGAACGCACGCAACCCAAGCCAGGCACACCCCGGCACGTCGGTGGCGGTGCGCAATTCGAGCAGGAACACCGGCTGGCCATCGAAGTGACCGATGCCATGCTCGCACAGTACGTCCAGGTCCTGGCGCTTGAGCCACTCGCGGGGGAACAGCGCGCCGTTGTCGTCCACCAGGAACCCTTCCGGGCTGCGGGCGACGGCCCAGCCCCCGGTGATCTGCGGGTCGAGTACTGCGGTAGTCCAGCGTGCTGACATGTTGGGGGTTCCTTGCTGAGCGCCCCCCGAGCTGTCAGTCGGCGAACGTCGGTTTCTGTTTGCTCATGTGCGCCGCCACTGCCACGCGCAGGTCTTCGGACTGCAGCATCGCGGCGTTCCAGGTGGCGATGTACTCCAGGCCATCGTCAATGCGATGGTCACGCATGTAGCTGAGCATTTCCTTGGTGCCGGCCACGGCGATCGGCGATTTTGCGGCAATCTCGCGGGCAATGGCAAAGACCCCGTCGAGCAGCGCGGCCTGATCATCATAGACGCGGTTGACCAGGCCGATGCGCAGCGCCTCATCGGCCTCGACGTTGCGCCCGGTGAATGCCAGCTCACGCATCATGCCGTCGCCGATGATACGTGGCAAACGTTGCAGCGTGCCGACATCAGCGGCCATGCCCATGTCGATTTCCTTGATCGAGAACTGCGCATCCTGGCTGCAGTAGCGCATGTCGCACGCCGAGATGAGGTCGATGGCCCCCCCAATGCAGTAGCCCTGCACCGCTGCCAGCACCGGTTTGCGGCATTTGTCCACGGCGTTGAACGAGCCCTGCAGGCGCAGGATGGTACTGCGCAGGAAGCGCGCATTACGGCCGACGTCCTTGCCCATCTGGCCGGCCAGCGAGGCCAGCATCATCAAGTCGATGCCGGCGGAAAAATGCTTGCCCGCCCCGCTGATGACCACGGCACGCACGGCATCGGTGTCGTCGACCCACTGGAAGATGTCGATGATCTCTTCCCAGAAGGCCGCGTTCATGGCGTTGACCTTTTCCGGGCGGTTGATCTGAACGTGGGCAATGTTGTCGGTCAGTTCGACCTTGAACGCGCTGTACTCGGTCACGTGCGGCACTCCTGCGGTTGAAGGGTTCATAGCGCAGGATGGTAACCCAGCCGCGAGGCCGCACTTGTGCCAAAAACGGGACTGCACACCTTGCCTAAGGCGGCCCGATCCGGCACCGTGCGGCATTGCCGAATTATAAGGATACATATTCATGTCACGCTCCGTGGCCGGCGCGCTCGCGCACAATTTCCTGGGCCAGTCACCGCTCTGGTACAAGGCCGTCATCGGCCTGTTCCTGGTGCTCAACCCATTGCTGTTGCTGACTGCAGGCCCGGTCACGGCGGGCTGGGTGCTGGTGATCGAATTCATCTTCACCCTGGGCATGGCGCTCAAGTGCTACCCGCTGATGCCTGGCGGATTATTGCTGGTTGAAGCACTGCTGCTGGAGATGACCACGCCTCAGGCGCTGTACGAAGAACTGCAGCACAACTTCCCGGTGATCCTGCTGCTGATGTTCATGGTTGCCGGTATTCACTTCATGAAGGAACTACTGCTGTTCCTGTTCTCGCGGATCCTGCTTGGCGTGCGCTCGAAAGCGCTGCTGTCGGTCCTGTTCTGCGTGCTGTCGGCGTTTCTCTCGGCCTTTCTCGATGCCCTGACCGTTACGGCGGTGATCATCAGTGCTGCGGTAGGCTTCTACGCGGTCTTTCACCGTGTCGCCTCCGGGGCCAACCCGCGCGAAGACAGCGCGCTCGACAGCGACCAGCAGATCCCCCAACTGCACCGTGAAGACCTCGACCAGTTCCGCGCCTTCCTGCGCAGCCTGCTGATGCACGGTGCGGTAGGTACCGCGTTGGGCGGCGTGTGCACGCTGGTGGGCGAACCGCAGAACCTGTTGATCGGCCATGAGATGGGTTGGCACTTCGCCGACTTCTTTTTCAAGGTCGCGCCCGTGTCGTTGCCGGTGCTCGGCGCCGGGCTGCTGACCTGTGTGCTGCTGGAAAAACTGCGCCTGTTCGGCTACGGCACGCTGATGCCCGAGCGTGTGCGCCAGGTACTGGCCGCCTACGCCGCCGAAGACGATGCCGCGCGCACCGCGGCACAGCGAGCCGCGCTGTGGGTGCAAGGCAGCGCCGCGCTGATCCTGATCATCTGCCTGGGCCTGCACATTGCCGAGGTTGGCCTGGTGGGCCTGCTGGTGATCGTGCTGATCACCGCGTTTACCGGCATTACCGATGAGCACCGCCTAGGCCGTGCCTTCCAGGACGCCATGCCGTTCACCGCGCTGCTGGTGGTGTTTTTCGCCGTGGTCGCGGTGATCCATCAACAGCAGCTGTTCAGCCCGCTGATCGCCTGGGTACTGGCGCTGCCCGCCGAACAACAACCCGGCATGCTGTACCTGGCCAACGGTTTGCTGTCGGCGATCAGCGACAACGTGTTTGTCGCTACCATCTACATTACCGAGGTCAAGCAGGCGTTTCTCAATGGTGGCATGAGCCTCGAGCATTTCGAGACGCTGGCGGTGGCGATCAACACCGGTACCAACCTGCCGAGCGTGGCAACCCCAAATGGGCAGGCGGCGTTCCTGTTTCTGCTGACCTCGGCGGTTGCGCCGCTGATCCGGCTGTCGTATGGCCGAATGGTGTGGATGGCCTTGCCTTATACCGTGGTCATGGGTGGGCTGGGGTGGTGGGCGGTGACCTACTGGTTGTGAGGTCCTGGCTTGGGTTTTGCTGCGTCTGTGAGATCGAGCGCTGCCCGCGCGGCGCTCGATCTCAGACGCTGCAATCCTAAAGACAAACATCCCACACCCAACCCGATACAACTTTTGCCCCTAACCTGCATCGAATCACAATAAGTCCCCATCCGCTTCAAGGAGGTTCGCCATGGCGATGCGCTCGGCACTGTTGCTTTCCTGCATGACCCTTGCCCTGATCGGTTGCGCCGGGTCCAACGACGAACACAAGACGCCCCCCACCACGCAGCAGGTCGACCTGCAGCGCTACCAAGGCACGTGGTACGAGCTGGCACGCCTGCCGATGTTCTTCCAGCGCAACTGCGTGCAATCCGAAGCGCACTACGGCCTGCGCGAGGACGGCCGCATCGACGTCAACAACCGCTGCAAGGAAAAGGACGGCCAATGGAATGAAGCCAAGGGCATCGCCGAAGCCCAGCAGCCAGGCAAGACCGACAAGCTTTGGGTGCAGTTCGACAACTGGTTCAGCCGCCTGGCACCGGGCCTGACCAAGGGAGACTACTGGGTGCTTTACCACGACAAGGACTACCGCGTAGCCCTGGTCGGGCACCCTAACCGCGAGTACCTGTGGCTGCTTTCGCGCACCCCGGCGGTCACCGACCAGGAGCGCGAACAGCTGCTGTCGATAGCCCGCAAGCAAGGCTATGACACCAGCAAGCTGATCTGGCGCCAGGAGGGCTAGCCCGCCGCACGGCTGCTCGTCGACGACGCGGGGCAATCAAGCTAAGGTGTGCGCCCCGCATCCCCTCGAAGGAACGAGCCGTTGATCACCTGCCACGTCAAATACACCGTCGACCCTTACCAGCTGCCAGCGTTCGAGGCCTATTCGCGCCTGTGGATGGGCCTGGTCACGCGCATGGGCGGCAAGCACCACGGCTACTTCCTGCCTGCCGAAGGCGCCAACAATGTTGCCTACTGCCTGTTCAGTTTTCCCAGCCTGGCGGCCTACGAGCAATACCGCAAACAGGCGGAGACCGACCCCGAATGCATCGCCGCGGTGGCCCTGGCCACTGAGCAACGGTTTATCCTCAGCGATGAGCGCAGCTTCCTCAAGCCACTGCTCGAGCCGCGCATTCGCTCACTTGCCCTGTGCGTGTTCCATCACCAGGGCAAGATCCTGGTCAACGTCTTCGATGACCCTGTGACGCAACGGACGCTGTGCCGACCGCTCGGTGGCGGTATCGAGTTTGGTGAACGGGGCAGTGCAGCCATCGCCCGGGAAATCGAAGAAGAACTGGGGCAGTCGATCAGCGATGTGCGCTTGCTTGGTACGCTGGAGAGCCTGTTCACCTATGCCGGTGCACCGGGGCATGAGATTGTGCAGGTTTTCGATGCTCGCTTCGATGACGCCAGCTTGTACCAGCAGCCGTGGCTGGAAGGCCGCGAATCCAACGGCAGCCCTTTTCGCGCCAAGTGGTGCGACAGCGCCGACTTCGACAGTATCGGCCCGCTTGTCCCCGAAGGGTTGCAAGCCATGCTGCGCGACCTGTCGCTGCTCGGTTGAACTGAAGGAGGCAGATCATGGACCTGCTGTTTCTAGGCACCAGTGCCGGTGTGCCGACCAAGGCCCGCAACGTCAGTGCAACCGCCGTTATCGAAGCCAGCGGCAGCCACTGGTACCTGGTCGATTGCGGCGAAGGCACGCAACACCGGCTACTGCACACGCCGTTATCGATACGCGACCTGCGCGGCATCTTCATCACTCATGTTCACGGCGACCATTGCTTCGGCCTGCCGGGTTTGCTGGCCAGTGCCGGAATGAGCGGACGGACCCAGCCGCTGGACCTGGTCCTGCCCGCCGCGCTGCATGATTGGGTGAGGCTGAGCCTGGCTGCCAGCGACAGCTACCTGCCTTTCGAAGTGCGCCTGCTGGCAGTAGAGAGCCTGGCTGACTGGCGTAGCGAGACGCTGCAGGTCAGTACCGTGCAGCTGTCGCATCGGGTGCCGAGCGTTGGCTTCGTGTTTACCGAGCTCAACCCTGAGCCGCGCCTGGACGTGCAACGCCTGGATGCCGAGGGCATCCCTCGCGGGCCGTTGTGGGGTGACCTGGCCAAGGGGCTGTCGGTGGAACATGGGGGGCGAACCCTGCACGGGCATGATTACCTGCGCGCGTCGCGAGCGGCACGGCGAGTGATTGTGTGCGGTGACAACGACAGGCCCGAGCTGCTGGCGGAGGTCGCCAAGGGCGTGGATGTCCTGGTGCATGAGGCGACCTTTACCCAGGCGATCATCGAACGCACGGGGGCTACATTCGGCCATAGCACGGCGGCGCAAGTGGCACGGTTTGCCGAGGCCGCAGGGGTACGTAACCTGGTGCTGACGCATTTCAGTGCGCGGTATCAGAGTGATTCACGGCGCAGTCCATCCATCGATGATGTTCGGGTCGAGGCGCTGGCCCATTACCACGGGCATTTGACCTTGGCCCGGGACCTGCAGCGGTATCACATTGGGCGCGATGGGTGTCTGGTGGCGGTTGGGTAGATTGGGGTTGGGCTGACAGGTGCATGCCGTAGGTATGGCGCCATGAGATCGAGCGCCGCCCGCGTGGCGCTCGATCTCATGGGCGCTGAAACCTCAAACCAAGGGCCTAGCGGCTTTAAGCCGCCAACCGCCCACTGGCAATCGCCTCCGAAGCCGCCAGCATCGCCCGCAACAACACCGCACACCCCGCCGCCAGATCCTCCGGCGTGGCATTCTCGATTTCGTTATGGCTGATGCCATTCTCGCACGGCACAAAAATCATCCCCGCCGGCCCCAGCTCAGCCAAAAAGATCGCGTCATGCCCGGCGCCGCTGACAATATCCATGTGCGCCAGCCCCAGCGTATCTGCCGAATCCCGCACCGCATCGACACACGCCTTGTCGAAGTACAACGCCGGGAAATCCGCCGTGGGGGTCAGCTCATGCGCCAGGCCATGCTTGGCGCAAGTGCTTTCGATCACCCCACGCACCTCGGCGATCATCGCATCCAGCTGCTCACCTTCAAGGTGGCGAAAATCCAGGGTCATGCGCACCTCACCCGGAATCACGTTGCGCGACCCAGGGTAGGCCTGCAAGCAACCCACCGTGCCACAGGCATGCGGCTGATGACCAAGGGCGGCGCGGTTGACCGCCTCGACCACCGCCGCCGCCCCCACCAGGGCATCCTTGCGCAGGTGCATGGGCGTCGGGCCTGCGTGGGCTTCTACACCGCGCAAGGTCAGGTCGAACCACTTCTGGCCCAAGGCCCCAAGCACGACGCCGATGGTCTTGGCCTGGTCTTCGAGAATCGGCCCCTGCTCGATATGCGCTTCGAAGTAAGCCCCCACCGGGTGGCCTAGCACGGCGCGCTGGCCCGCGTAGCCGATGGCGTTGAGCGCCTCGCCAACACTGACGCCCTGGGCATCGCGCTTGGCCAGGGTGTCTTCCAGGGTGAACTTCCCGGCAAACACCCCCGAGCCCATCATGCAAGGCGCAAAGCGCGAACCTTCCTCGTTGGTCCACACCACCACTTCCAGCGGTGCTTCGGTTTCCACGCCCAAGTCGTTGAGGGTACGGATCACCTCCAACCCAGCCATCACCCCGAAGCAGCCATCGAACTTGCCGCCGGTGGGCTGGGTATCGATATGGCTGCCCGTCATCACCGGGGGCAGTTTGGGGTTGCGCCCCGGTCGGCGGGCAAAGATGTTGCCGACCGCGTCCACACTGACGCTGCAACCGGCCGCCTCGCACCATTGAACGAACAGGTCACGGGCCTGACGGTCGAGGTCGGTCAGCGCCAGGCGGCAGACGCCGCCCTTGGCCGTGGCGCCGAGGCGGGCCAGGTCCATCAACGATTGCCACAGGCGCGCGCTGTCGACGTGGCGTTGGGTGGAATGCAGCACTTGCTTGGCTGGGGTCATGGTCGTTCTCCTCAGGCATTTCTAGTTGTCGGTACTGGCAAGCGGTCACGGCAAAGGCTTGGCCAGCCGCGTCGGGCTGCGCGCCGCCACGCCGCCGAGGACGTAGTAAAGCGCCCCACCCAGCAGCGAACCGGTGAACCAGCCGTAGTCGTAGAACCAGCTGAAACTGCTGTTGCCGATGGCCATGACGGTCAGCGCCACCGGCAGAGCGAAGGCCGCAAAACCTGCCCAGTTCCAGGCCGGATACACGTCGTCGCGGTACAGCCCGGCCAGGTCCAGACGCTGGCGACGGATCAGGAAGTAGTCCACCACCATGATCCCGGCAATGGGCCCAAGCAGGCTCGAATAGCCCAGCAACCAGTTGGAATAGACGCTCTCAAGGCTCAGGTCGGAAACGATCAAGCCAAGCTTTTTGAGCAGTTCGTGACTCATCAGCGCCAAGCCGATAAGGCCGGTCAGCCACACCGCACGGCTACGCCCGATCAGGCGTGGGGCGATGTTCTGGAAGTCATTGGTTGGCGACACGATGTTCGCCGCAGTGTTGGTCGACAGTGTGGCGATCACGATCAGTGCCATGGCCAGGGCCACCCAGCCTGGGCTCTGGATCTTGCCGATCAGGCTCACCGGGTCCGACACCGTTTCGCCCACCAGCGACGCCGAAGCGGCGGTCAGCACCACACCCAGGGCGGCGAACAGGAACATGGTCAGCGGCAAGCCGAAGATCTGCCCCAGAATCTGGTCCTTCTGGCTTTTCGCGTAGCGGCTGAAGTCGGGAATGTTCAGCGACAACGTGGCCCAGAAACCGACCATGGCGGTGAGCCCGGCACAGAAGTAACTGACCACGCTGGCGCCCTCGGGCCGCTTGGGCGGTTGCGCCAGCAACTCGGTCATCGACATGTGCGGCAGAGCCCACACCAGCAGGCCGATGCCGACCGCCACCAGCAATGGCGCTGAAAGGGTTTCAAGCCATTTGATCGACTCCGCCCCGCGCAGCACCACCCACAGGTTGAGGGCCCAGAAGATCATGAAGCCAATCACCTCACCGGTGCCCTCCAGGGCCTTCCAGCCATCGAACATCGAACCGAGGAACAGGTGAATGGCCAGGCCGCCGAACATCGTCTGGATGCCGAACCAGCCGCAGGCGACGACGGCGCGGATCAGGCACGGCACGTTAGAGCCAAGGATGCCGAACGAGGAACGCAGCAGCACCGGAAAGGGGATGCCGTACTTGGTGCCGGGGAACGCGTTGAGGGTCAGCGGGATCAGCACGATCAGGTTGGCCAGCAGGATCGCCAGCAACGCTTCACCCACGCTCAGGCCAAAGTAGGCCGTGAGCACACCGCCCAGGGTGTAGGTGGGTACGCAGATGGACATGCCCACCCACAAGGCGGTGATGTGCCACTTGTTCCAGGTGCGCTGGTGCACCTTGGTGGGCGCGATGTCGTGGTTGTAGCGCGGGCTGTCGAGCACGTCACTGCCCGCCTCCAGCTCGAACAGGCCTTCCTGCTCGATCACTTGCGATCTGCTCTGTTGCATGGGGCCTTCTCCAGGTTTTTCTAATTGTTTGCTCATCGGGCTAACGCGATGGCCGGAGTACACACACCACCAGTACTGCTCCTCCGGTCCGGCCTGGCGGTTGTGGCCGTACTCAAATTGCGTGCCGGGTTGGCCTGCGCCGTCCCGGGTGGCCGCCGCCTACCGGAGGTAATCAACTGAACTGCAAAGCATTTATCTGCGCCTGGCGAAAGTACGGTGTTCCCCTCGCCTGCTGCGCATACCACCTTCGGCCGCCCCTGCACCCTGCCTTTGGTTTCAATCTGGTGCAGCCTGGTTTTTTGAGCAGGATAGCCGGCCCTTCGAACCGGTTATCAAGCAGCTGATTTTGCATGGAAAATCTTGACCAATTTGGCTTCTTGTCAAGTGCGTCAAAATGGTGAAGGGCCTCACCATTTTGGTGATTTCTATATTTTTACCTTTAATATCAATAACTTATAAATGTTATAAGCTAATAAATTATTTTCTTGAACAATCTCAAATCACCATCTAAATTTCATTCTTGTCAGGTCTGACAGGATTGCAAGTCACCCTTCAGCCACTGGCCGATAACAATTCAAGAACCGGCCCAGACCGGTCAGCCTGCGAGGAAGACGGCATGTCCCTGTTGATCCGTGGTGCCACCGTGATAACCCACGAAGAGCGTTACCCCGCCGATGTTTTGTGTGTCGAGGGTGTGATCCGCGCCATTGGCGAAAACCTCGACCCCCCCACCGACTGCGAAATCCTCGACGGCACTGGCCAGTACCTGATGCCCGGCGGCATCGACCCGCACACCCACATGCAACTGCCCTTCATGGGCACCGTGGCCAGCGAGGACTTCTTCAGCGGCACTGCTGCAGGCCTGGCCGGCGGTACCACCTCGATCATCGACTTCGTCATCCCCAACCCGCAGCAGTCGTTGCTGGAGGCCTTCCACACCTGGCGTGGCTGGGCACAGAAGAGCGCCTGCGACTACGGCTTCCACGTCGCCATCACCTGGTGGAGCGAGCAGGTCGCCGAAGAAATGGGCGAGCTGGTGGCCAAGCACGGGGTCAACAGCTTCAAGCACTTCATGGCCTACAAGAACGCCATCATGGCCGCCGACGACACGCTGGTGGCCAGCTTCGAGCGCTGCCTGCAACTGGGCGCGGTGCCCACCGTGCATGCCGAGAACGGCGAACTGGTCTACCACCTGCAGAAAAAACTGCTGGCCCAGGGCATGACGGGCCCCGAGGCACACCCCCTGTCGCGCCCTTCGCAGGTCGAAGGCGAAGCCGCCAGTCGCGCCATCCGCATTGCCGAAACCATCGGTACGCCGCTGTATGTGGTGCACATCTCAAGCCGCGAAGCGCTGGACGAAATCACCTATGCCCGGGCCAAAGGCCAGCCGGTGTACGGTGAAGTACTGCCCGGCCACCTGCTGCTCGATGACAGCGTCTACCGCAGCCCGGACTGGGCCACCGCCGCCGGCTACGTGATGAGCCCGCCCTTCCGCCCACGGGAACACCAGGAAGCCCTGTGGCGCGGCCTGCAATCGGGCAACCTGCACACCACCGCCACCGACCACTGCTGTTTCTGCGCCGAGCAGAAGGCTATGGGCCGCGACGACTTCAGCCGCATCCCCAATGGCACCGCCGGTATCGAGGACCGCATGGCCGTGCTGTGGGATGCCGGGGTCAACAGTGGGCGCCTGTCGATGCAGGAGTTCGTCGCACTGACTTCCACCAACACCGCGAAGATCTTCAACCTGTTCCCGCGCAAGGGCGCCATCCGCGTCGGTGCCGATGCCGACCTGGTGCTGTGGGACCCAGAGGGCACGCGATTGATCTCGGCGCAGACCCACCACCAGCGCGTGGACTTCAACATTTTCGAAGGCCGCACCGTGCGCGGCATCCCCAGCCACACCATCAGCCAGGGCCGTGTGGTCTGGGCCGATGGCGACCTGCGCGCCGAACCTGGCGCCGGCCGTTACGTGGAGCGCCCGGCCTACCCCTCGGTGTACGAGGTGTTGGGCCGACGCGCCGAGCAGCAGCGCCCGACACCCGTCCAGCGCTGAGCCTTACCCACAGCACCCGCACTGCCGTACCGGCCCTGAAGAGGCCGGGCGGCGCCGTATTGCCGTTGACTGCCACATCCAAAAAAGAAAAGAGAGGCTAACAACCGTGATCGATGCCCTGAACCACTTGCCGCGCCCCCGGGCCGGCGCCGACCAGTTGGCCGAGCGCTTCGGCGACCTCGCCCCGCCCCTCACCGCCCGCCAGGCCGCCGTGGAAAGCGCCCGCTGCCTGTATTGCTACGACGCCCCCTGCGTCAATGCCTGCCCAAGCGAAATCGACATCCCCTCGTTCATCCACCGCATCAGTGACGAGAACCTGCAAGGCGCTGCCGAACGCATTCTGTCGGCGAATATCCTCGGCGGCAGCTGTGCGCGGGTATGCCCGACCGAAATCCTCTGCCAGCAAGCCTGCGTGCGCAACAACGCCCAGGAATGCGCACCGGTGCTGATCGGCCAACTGCAGCGCTATGCCTTGGACAACGCCCACTTCACCGAGCACCCCTTCACCCGCTCGCCAGCCACCGGCAAGCGCATCGCCGTGGTCGGCGCAGGCCCGGCCGGGTTATCCTGCGCGCACCGCCTGGCCATGCATGGGCACGACGTAGTGGTCTTCGAAGCGTGCGACAAGGCCGGTGGCCTCAACGAGTACGGCATTGCCCGTTATAAGTTTGTAGACGACTACGCCCAGCGCGAGGTGGAATTCCTGCTGGGTATCGGCGGTATCGAAATTCGCCACGGTCAACGCCTGGGTAGCAACCTCAGCCTGGGCGAGCTGCGCGATCAGTACGATGCGGTATTCCTGGGCCTTGGCCTGAATGCTGTGCGTCAGCTCGGCCTGGCCGATGAAGAAGCGCCTGGCGTGCTCGCCGCCACTGCATACATCCGCGAACTGCGCCAGACCGACGACCTGAGCCAACTGCCGCTGGCCGACCGCTGCCTGGTGATCGGCGCCGGTAACACCGCCATCGACATGGCCGTGCAGATGAGCCGCCTGGGCGCCCGTGACGTCAACCTGGTGTACCGCCGCGGCCACGCCGACATGGGCGCCACCGACCACGAGCAGGACATCGCCAAGGCCAACCAGGTGCGCCTGCACACCTGGGCGCGCCCCGATGCCGTGTTGCTGGATGACGCCGGCAAGGTGCGCGGCATGCGCTTCGCCCGCACGGCACTGGCAGATGGGCGCCTGCGCGACACCGGCGAAACCTTCGAGCTGGCCGCCGATGCGATCTTCAAGGCCATCGGCCAGCGCTTCGACGACGCCAGTCTCATCGACCCCGTGGCCACGCAACTGGCCCGCGACGGTGAACGCATCCACGTCGATGCGCACATGCGCACCAGCCTTGCGGGTGTCTACGCGGGCGGCGACTGCACCGCCCTGGGCCAGGACCTCACCGTCCAGGCCGTGCAACACGGCAAGCTGGCCGCTGAAGCCATCCATGCCCAACTCATGCTCAATGTGGAGGCTGCGTAAATGGCCGACTTGTCTATCGAATTCGCCGGTATCAAGGCGCCCAACCCTTTCTGGCTGGCCTCGGCGCCACCCACCGACAAGGCCTACAACGTGGTCCGCGCGTTCGAGGCCGGTTGGGGCGGCGTGGTCTGGAAGACCCTGGGCGAGGACCCGGCGGCGGTCAACGTGTCGTCGCGCTACTCAGCGCACTACGGCGCCAACCGCCAGGTGCAGGGTATCAACAACATCGAGCTGATCACCGACCGCTCGCTGGAGATCAACCTGCGTGAGATCACCCAGGTGAAGAAGGACTGGCCCGACCGCGCGTTGATCGTATCGCTGATGGTGCCGTGCGAGGAACAATCGTGGAAGTTCATCCTGCCCCTGGTGGAGGCCACGGGCGCCGATGGCATCGAACTGAACTTCGGCTGCCCCCACGGCATGCCTGAACGTGGCATGGGCGCGGCGGTCGGCCAGGTGCCGGAGTATGTGGAGATGGTCACCCGCTGGTGCAAGACTTATTGCGCCCTGCCGGTGATCGTCAAGCTCACGCCGAACATCACCGACATTCGCCAGTCGGCCCGCGCCGCGCACCGCGGCGGGGCGGATGCGGTGTCGTTGATCAACACCATCAACTCGATCACCAGCGTTGACCTGGACCGCATGGTGGCCCACCCCATCGTCGGCGACCAGAGCACCCATGGTGGTTACTGCGGCTCGGCGGTCAAGCCGATCGCCCTGAACATGGTCGCGGAGATCGCCCGCGACCCCGAGACACGTGGCTTGCCGATTTGCGGCATCGGCGGTATCGGCAACTGGCGTGACGCTGCCGAGTTCATCGCCCTGGGCAGCGGCGCCGTGCAGGTGTGCACGGCCGCGATGCTGCATGGGTTCCGTATCGTCGAAGACATGAAAGACGGCCTGGCCCGCTGGATGGACCAGCATGGGCACCGCAACCTGGAGGCGTTCAGAGGCCAGGCTGTGGGGCATACCACCGACTGGAAGTACCTGGACATCAACTACAAGTCAGTGGCACACATCGACCAGGACGCCTGCATCGGTTGCGGGCGCTGCCACATCGCCTGCGAAGATACGTCGCACCAGGCCATTGCCAGCACGGCCAAGGCTGATGGCACCCACATCTACAGCGTGATCGAGGAGGAATGCGTGGGCTGTAACCTGTGCCAGATCACCTGCCCGGTGGAAAACTGCATCGACATGGTGGCGCAGGATACCGGCAAGCCTTATCTGAACTGGACGCAGGATCCGCGTAACCCCTATCGCGAGGCGAGCTGAGGCTGAAAAGGCCGGGGCCGCTGCGCGGCCCCATCTCTGGTCAAACCACCGCCGTCTCATGCAGGTACACCCACACCACCCGCTGCTCGTCACACTCCACAATGGCCAACGAATACCGCGCAGTCTCCTGCCCCTGCAACCGGTGCGTCTCCTTGTAGCGCACCGCCACACTCGCCCCCGCCTGCCACACTACCTGCACGTCACTGACCTCGATTTCCAGCCCTGGCCGAGCCCCGGCCCCCCGCTCGAACAACTGCCCCACCTGCTGCCGATCAACGATCGCGCCCGCCGTGGTGACCATACTGAAGTTGTCGGCAAACACTGCCAACAACTCGCTGCGAAGCGCCTCGGTTCGCGCAGCGGGCCGGGTGAATACTGCATGGATCAGATCATGTACATCGTGGATGCTGCGTGCAGCCCGTTCACTCAAGGTCATATCAAGGTTCCAAACCAATGCCACGCAGGATGACACTGGTCACCGTCTGCACCGCGTTTTCGAATGCCATGTCCGACAAGGGCTCGCCGCCATTGAGCAACGCCACTTGATAGCCAAAGTCGGCATAGTGCTGGGTCGATGCCCAGATCATGTACAACAGCGCAGACGGCTCTACCGGCAGGATGCGCCCGTCTTCCACCCAACGGCGAATCTTGGTCTCCTTCAGCTTCGCCCAGGGCACCAGGCTTTCGTCCAGGCTCACGCCCAGCACGGGCGCGCCGTGCAGCATTTCTTCAGCCCAGATTTTCGAGCCCAGCGAGCGTGACCGCGAATGGCCCATCTTGGCGCGGATGTAGCTGGTGAGCACCACACGTGGGTCATCGAAGTTCTCGAAACACAGCGCATCCTGCTTCCACACATCCAGCAGGTCCTGCAGCACGGCGCGGAACAGGTCGTCCTTGGTGCTGAAGTAGTAATGAAGGTTGGAGCGCGGCAACTCGGCCTGCTCGGCGATATCGCCCATCGAGGTGGCGCCATAGCCTTTCTCGGCGAACACCTTTTCTGCAGCCTGGAGAATCTTCTCGATGTTGCGCCGGCGGATCTCGATCTTGTGGTTGGCCATCAAGCTTGGGCCGTCCACACCGCCAGTTCATAGCCGTCCTGGTCGACGAAGTGGAACCTTCGCCCGCCGGGGAACGAGAACGTGGCACGGCTGATCTGCGCACCGGCGGCCTCGACCCGCTGCTGCGTGGCGTCGAGGTCGTCGGCGTACAGGATGACCAGCGGGCCACCCGGGCGTACCGGCTCGCCTGTAGTAAAGCCACCCGTCAGCCGACCATCGCTGAATTCAGTGTAGGCAGGGCCGTAATCGGTGAAGCGCCAGCCGAAGATGCTGCCATAAAAGGCCTTGCTCCGTGCGATATCGCTGACATTGAATTCGATGTTGTCGATCTGCCGATCGTGGCCACGAACGCTCATGCGTGCTCCTTGCCGAGAGGTAATTGCCCTAGTCTACTCCGGTCGTTTCGCTCAATCGAATCAGGCAGCCTGGAACAACCGCGTGATCACAGGCTGCTGGCGGTGCCGCGCCTGCCAGATGTCGTAATCGGCCTGGATGGCCAACCACAGCCTGGCCGTACTGATACCCGCCATCTCCAGGCGTAATGCCAGGTCTGGCGACATTGCCGCACGGCCATGCAACACCCGCGAAAGCGCTTCACGCGAGAACCCAAGGTGCGACGCAAAGGCTTTCACCGTCAGGCCTAGCGCCGGCAGAACATCCTCACGCAAGCTTTCGCCGGGGTGTGGCGGATTGTGCAAAGGCATGGTCAGCCCTCCTGTTCAGTGATAATCAAGGTAATCAACCAGCTCGACATCCGAACCTGTAAAACGAAAAGTCAGTCGCCAGTTACCAGAGACGCTGATTGACCAGAAGCCTGACAAGTCACCCTTGAGCGAGTGCAAGTGCCATCCTGGAAGGCTCACGTCTTGTGCCGTCATGGCGCGATCGAGAAATTGCAACTGACGCTTCAAACGCTGTATGTGAGCGGCCTGGACCCCTCGGGTATTGCCCGTTTCATGAAGGATTCGTAATCCCTTGTGCCGAAAACTGATGATCATGGGTAGCTCGCCGTGTCCATTTGGGAGACGGGCTAAGTGTGACCCCACGCATCACACACAGCAAAGTAACATATGTGACTCGATGCGTCACACATTTATTAAGACCTGAAATCCTCCACAATGGGCACGCTAACCACAACGCGCCCGATCGCGCACCGGGCACTGCGCGCGGTGCAGGTTCAGCGCCGTGTTGATGATGCCGATATGGCTGAACGCTTGGGGGAAGTTGCCCAGCATTCGCTTGCCTGCCGGGTCGTACTGCTCCGCCAGCAACCCCAAGTCGTTGCACAGGCCGGTCAAGCGTTCGTACAGGGCCTGTGCCTGGGCTTGCCGGCCTAACAGGACATAGACATCGGCCAGCCAGAACGAACACACCAGGAAGGTGCCCTCCCCAGGGGTCAGGCCGTCGCTGCAGCTGTCGGTGTCGTAGCGCAACAACAGGCCATTTTTCAGCAGCCGCTTTTCGATTTCTGCCAGCGTACGCAAAAACCGTGGGTCTTCCGCCGGCAGAAAGCCGGTCAATGCGATCTGCAACAGGCTGGCGTCCATTTCGTTGGCGCCGTAGGCCTGGACAAAAAACGCCCCGCTCGGATCCAGCCCGCGCTCGCACACCTCACGGCGGATCTCGTCTGCCACCTGGCGGTAATGGCGCCCGCGCTCGCGGTCCTCTTCGGTGGTTTCGGCCAACCCCGCCGCGCGGTCGAACGCCACCCAGGCCATGACCTTGGAGTGCACGAAATGCTGCCTGCCACCGCGAACTTCCCAGATACCTTCGTCCGGGTCTCGCCAGATGCGCTCCACGTACGGCAGGATCAAGCGGGCAATCGCGGCGCTGCGTGGGTGGCGGGGCAAACCGCCTTTGATCGCCTGGGTCATGGCATCGGCCAGCTCGCCGTAGATATCCAATTGCACCTGCCCGGCCGCCGCGTTGCCCACCCTCACCGGCTGCGAGTGCTCGTAACCGGCCAACCACGGCAGGGTGTACTCCTGCAGGTCACGCTCGCCGGCCAGGCCGTACATGATCTGCATCTGTTCGGGGTTGCCGGCCACCGAACGCAACAGCCATTCGCGCCAGGCCTGGGCTTCGTCGAAATAGCCCAGGCTCATGAACGCCAGCAGGGTCATGGTGGCGTCGCGCAGCCAGCAGAAGCGGTAGTCCCAGTTGCGTTCGCCACCTATGCGCTCGGGCAGCGAGGTGGTGACAGCGGCGACGATGCCGCCGGTGGGCGCGTAGGTCATGGCCTTAAGCGTGAGCAGCGAGCGCCGCACCAGGGCAGTGTAGGGACCGACCTCCGGGCTGCGGGCGGCAAAGGCCTGCCATTGGTTGATGGTTTGCGCCAGCGCTGCCTCGACATCGCAATCGGGCTGCACAGGCAGGTGCGAGGGTTGGTGGCGCATGCTGAACACCTGACGTTGGCCGGCACCGACGCGAAAGCGTGCGACGGTGTGGTGGTCGCGTGCATGCGAGGGGACCGTGCTGCACAGGATCAGGCGGTCAGGGCCGGCTACGGCGCTGAGGGTCAGGGGGTCGAGCTTTTCTACCCAAGGCACGCTGCGCCCATAGTCGAAACGCAGCACCAGGTCCATCTCGAAGCTGGTTTCGCCGGCCAGGCCTTCGACGATGCGCACGACCGAGTTGACCTCGCCCAGGGGCATCAGGTCGAGCACGCGCGCCCGGCCAGAGGCAGTGACCCAGGTGGTTTCAAGCACCAGGGTGTCCTCCAGGTATTGCCGGCTGGTGTGCTCGACCGGGTCGCAAGGGGCCAGGCGCCAGCGGCCGTTTTCTTCATTGCCCAGCAGGGCTGCAAACACGGCGGGGGCGTCGAAGCGGGGCAGGCACAGCCAGTCAATGGAGCCATCGCGGCTGACCAGGGCGGCGCTGCGGCAATTGCCGAGCAAGGCGTAGTCTTCGATGTGGGCGGGCATTGAGTCTCCTTTCGGTTGAGCCGGTTGGTCGCCTGTGTCGGCCTCTTCGCGGGGCAAGCCAGCTTGATCAGGTCACCCCAAACGGTGCCATTCCCGCCTGTCGCGGGTCAGCAGTTCATTGCCAGCCTCTGGCCCATCTTCACCTGCCGGGTATTCATGCACCTCGCCATCCTTGGCCCAGGCGTCGAGAAAGGGCTGCACCGCGCGCCAGCCGTTCTCGATGTTGTCGGCCCGCTGGAACAGCGTCTGGTCACCGGTCAGGCAGTCGTAGATCAAGGTTTCGTAGCCCGTCGCCGGGGTCATCTTGAAGAAGTCCTTGTAGGCAAAGCCCAGCTCGACGTTCTCCATCACCAGCTCAGGGCCCGGGCGCTTGGCCTGCAGGTCGAACCACATGCCCTCATTGGGCTGGATCTGGATCTTCAGGTAGTTGGGCTTGGGCCGCTCCAGCTCCGACTCGCGGAACTGCGCATAGGGCGCGGGCTTGAAGCAGATGGCGATCTCGGTGTCGCGCACGCTCATGCGCTTGCCGGTACGCAGGTAGAACGGCACGCCGGCCCAGCGCCAGTTGTCGATCATCACCTTGAGTGCCACGTAGGTCTCGGTCTGGCTGGCTTCGCCGACATTGGCTTCCTGGCGATAGCCGGGCAAGCGCTTGCGCCCCTGCTTGCCCGCCGTGTACTGGCCTCGCACCGAGTTTTTCAGCGCCATCTTCGCCGACCACGGGCGAATGGCGCCGACCACCTTGGCCTTTTCGCCGCGCACGGCATCGGCGCCAAAGGCGGCCGGAGGCTCCATGGCGACCATCGCCAGCAACTGGAACAGGTGATTGGGGACCATGTCGCGCAGGGCCCCGGTGTTGTCATAGAACGCACCGCGGGTTTCGACGCCGACGGTCTCGGCGGCGGTGATCTGCACGTGGTCGATGTAGTGGTTGTTCCAGAACGACTCGAACAGGCCGTTGGAGAAGCGGCTGACCAGAATGTTCTGCACCGTTTCTTTACCCAGGTAATGGTCGATGCGGTAGATCTGCCGCTCGCCCATCACCTTCAGCAAACAGGCGTTGAGTGCCTCGGCGCTGGCAAGGTCAGTGCCAAAGGGTTTCTCCACCACGACGCGACGAAAGCCACCGGCCGACTCGTCGAGCAGGCCGGCCTGGCCCAGGCGCAGGGCCACTTCGGGGAAGAAACGTGGCGAGGTGGCCAGGTAGAAGATCGCGTTGCCATGACGGGTCGCTTCGATGCGCTTGGCAATCGCCTGGTACGTGGCCGGGTCAAGAAAGTCGCCGGTCTGGTAGTCCAGCCGTTTGGCCAGCCGCGCCCACAGTTTTTCGTCCAGGCACTTGGCGCTGCCCTCGCCGCCCTTGTCACGCTCCAGCATGAAGGCGTGCAGGCGCTCGGCGAACGCCTCGGCGGTGGCCGCATTGTGATCGACGCCAACGATGCGCAGGTTGCGGTCCAGCAACCCGTCACGGCTGAGGTTGTACAGCGCCGGCATCAGCAGGCGCTTGACCAGGTCGCCATTGGCGCCGAACAGAAACAGGGTGCAGGGAGGGGCTGCAGGGATCGTCTGTTTAGTCATTCGCCTTTCTTCTCGACATGCCCACCAAAGCCCAGGCGCATGGCCGAGAGAATCTTGTCGCCATACGTGCCCTGCTGCTGGCGCGAACGGAAGCGGGCGAACAGCGCGCTGGACAGCACCGGCACTGGCACGGCCTGCTCCACGGCGGCGTCGATGGTCCAACGACCCTCGCCACTGTCGGACACCGAACCACTGAACTGCGCCAACTGCGGGTCGGCCACCAGCGCATCGGCGGTAAGGTCCAGCAACCAGGACGTGACCACACTGCCGCGGCGCCAGACTTCAGCGATCTCGGCCACGTCGAGGTCAAAGCGCTGGTCTTCGGGCAGCTCGTTGCCGCCCTTGCTGCGCAGCAAGTCGAAGCCTTCGGCGTAGGCCTGCATCAGGCCGTACTCGATGCCGTTGTGCACCATTTTCACGTAGTGCCCGGCACCGGGTGGGCCTGCGTGGATGTAGCCATGCTCGGCGCGCTGGTGCTCGCCCTCGCGGCCATGGGTACGCGGGATGTCGCCGACGCCGGGCGCCAAGGCCTTGAACAGCGGCTCGAGGCGCTCGAACACGTCCTTTTCGCCCCCGATCATCATGCAGTAGCCACGCTCCAGCCCCCACACGCCGCCAGAGGTGCCCACGTCCAGATAGTGCAGGCCACGTTTGGCCAGATCGGCGGCACGGCGCATGTCGTCTTTATAGAAGGTGTTGCCACCGTCGATGATCGCATCGCCCGGTTCCAGCAGGTCGGCCAGTTGGGCGATGGTCTGCTCGGTAGGGTCACCGGCCGGCAACATCACCCACACCGCACGCGGGGCCTTGAGTTTTTGCACCAGGGCGCCGAGGTCGTGGGCACCTTGTGCACCCTCGCCCTCCAGCCCGACGACGGCGTCGCGGTTGCGGTCGTGCACCACGGTGCGATGGCCGGCGCCCATCAGGCGCCTTGCGATATTGCCGCCCATGCGGCCCAGCCCGACGATTCCCAGTTGCATGAGCCGATGCTCCCGTTTCGAAAATGGATGATGATGCAGTTAAGCGTTTCAGATTAGTCCAGCGTACCGCCCAAGGGTTCAGCGACGAACGGCGAGACCACGATAAACAAAAAAGTTCCCATGGGCGGCGAAAGAATTCAGAATGCGCCCCGCGTGAAGCGACTACGCTTTAACTGTCACCAGCCAAAACCGCGAGGTGTGCTCATGGGTACCTTGATGCCTGCTACTCCAACCCAGACCCTCTATGTCTCCGTACGCCGTGATGAGCTGCGTAAGTTGAAAGACGAACGTGACCAGTTGCGTCAGCAGGTCGCTCAGTTGCACATGATGCTTGAGCAAGCTCGCTCCGGCGACAAAGCTATCAATCTCTGATCGTGACCTTCCCCGGTGGGGGCTGACCGGCTCCCACGCTGCTGTACCTCCCCCTCTTCGCTTGCCTCTGCGCGCGCACCAAAACAGGGCATCCCCGTTCCCTGCGCGACGAAATGATGCGCGTCTGAAAGCCTGTGCCCTACCCTCGAGCACCCCGTTCACATCGGGTCACAGACGCCAACGTTTGCGTCTAAACCGGCCATAACGAAAGTGACCAGTGGGTCACCTTTTTTACTTCTTCTCTCCTACACTCAGCTTTCGGCCCGCCATTTGCTCATAGGAAGAGTGACGTAAAAAAGTCGAACTTTCACAAACGGCGGTGGGTCAGGAACTAAGTAGGCCAAATGCAACGGGACCTCCCCCGCTTCGGCCCACCAACCCCATTCAGTCCAATCGCCTTCGGCCGGAATGCTGATCGCGCTGTGCCTGCGCGCACGACTCAGGGGCATGGATAGCACTACACGGATTTGAACCAGAGAGAACCAACACGAGATAACGCCGCGGGTGCCAGCACCCGGCCAAGCATAGGGACGGAGAGAAGTATGATCAGTGCCGCTGTCGAGCCTCACGTAGATTCATTCAAACCGGACAACCGCGAGCCGCTTACCCCGGAATTCGCCACGACAGGCAAGGCACCCGGCGCACAGCGCCAGCACAACCCGAACAAACGCAAGATCCTGTTCGTCACCTCGGAAATCGCCGACCTGGTCAAGACCGGCGGCCTGGGCGACGTCTCCGCCGCCCTGCCTCGCGCCTTGGCGCACCTGCACGATGTGCGCGTATTGATCCCCGGCTATCGCCAGGTGATGGAGAGCGACAACCCGATTCACATCGTCGGCGAATTGGGCGGCCACGCCGCACTGCCGCCGTGCAAGATCGGCCGTATGGACCTGGCCGATGGCCTGGTCATCTATGTGTTGATCTGCCCTGAGCTGTACCAGCGTGACGGCACTCCCTATGGTGCCAACAATGGCCGCGACTGGCCCGACAACCATATCCGCTTCGCCCGCCTGGGCCTGGCTGCAGCCGAGATTGCCGCCGGCGAAGGCATGATCCACTGGAAGCCAGAAGTGGTGCACGCCCACGATTGGCCTGCAGGCCTGGCCCCGGCCTACATGCACTGGCGCGGGCTGAACACGCCGACCCTGTTCACCATCCATAACCTGGCCTACCAGGGCGTCTACAGCCGTGGCTGCAGCCCGGAGCTGGCAATCCCCGAGCACGCCATGCAGCAGGAAGGCATGGAGTTCTACGGCAAGCTGTCGTTCCTCAAGGCCGGCCTGGCCTACTCCAGCCACATCACCACGGTCAGCGCCACCTATGCCCGGGAAATCACCACCCCCGAGTTTGGCTGCGGCCTGGACGGTTTCCTTGCGGCCAAGGCCCAGCAAGGCCTGCTGGGCGGCATCCCCAACGGCATCGACGAAAGCTGGGACTCGGCCACCGACAAGCACCTGCAACACAACTTCAGCATCAATGACTGGGACGGCAAGGCGCGCAACGCCGAAGCTGTACGCCAGCTGTTCGAGCTCGAGCCCTCCGAGGGCCCGCTGTTTGCCGTGGTCTCGCGCCTGGTCTACCAGAAAGGCCTCGACCTGACCCTGGGTGTGGCTGACTACATCGTCGAGCAAGGCGGGCAGATCGCGATCATCGGCCGTGGTGAGCCGGAAGAAGAACAGGCCATGCGCGAACTGGCGCTGCGCCACCCGGGCCGTATCGGCGTGCGCATCGGTTTCAACGAGACCGACGCGCGGCGCATGTTCGCCGGCAGCGACTTCCTGCTGATGCCGTCGCGCTATGAACCGTGCGGCCTGAGCCAGATGTACGCGCAGCGCTTCGGTTCACTGCCGGTGGCGCGCAACACCGGCGGGCTGGCCGATACCATCGAGTGTGGGGTCACGGGTTTTCTGTTCAACGAATCGACCGTCGAGAGCTACCGCGAGGCGCTGAGCCGCGCCTTCTATGTGTTCGGCAAGAAAGACTTGCTCAACGCCATGCGCTGCCTGTCGATGACCCAGCCGTTCAACTGGTGCCAGGCGGTGGAACCCTACGCTCGCCTCTATGAAGACTTGGTCAAGCAGGCACAGTTCAGCCACAACTGAGCGGAGAATCGAAGATGCACAGGCATGGCGCACAGTTGTTGGACGCCACGTCGGCGCGCTTCGCCCTCTGGGCGCCGGATGCGCGCAGCGTGAGCGTGGAAATCGAGCAGCAGCCGCCGGTCGAGCTGCTGCCCGACAATGATGGCTGGTACACCGGCACCGCCCAGTGCCAGGCCGGCGATCGCTATCACTATCGGATCGACGGCAAACTGCAGGTAGCGGACCCCGCGTCGCGCTACCAGCCCGAGGGCGTGCAGGGGCCGAGCGAACTGGTGGATGTGGCCAGCTACGACTGGCAACACCCCTGGCAGGGCCGCCCGTGGCACGAAGCGGTCATTCAGGAATTGCACGTCGGCGTGCTGGGCGGCTATGCCGGGGTTGCCCGGCAACTGCCACGCCTGGCCGACATCGGCATCAGTGCGGTCGAATTGATGCCGCTGGGGCAGTTTCCGGGTGAACGCAACTGGGGGTACGACGGCGTGCTGCCGTTCGCGCCGCAGAATACCTACGGCAGTCCGCAGCAGCTGTGCGCGCTGGTCGACAAGGCCCATGGCGAAGGGTTGATGGTGCTGGTGGACGTGGTCTACAACCACTTCGGCCCGGACGGTAATTACCTGCACCAGTACGCCAGCCCGTTTTTCCGCGAAGACCAGCAGACGCCGTGGGGCGCGGCCATCGACTTCCGCCGCGCCGAGGTGCGCGAGTTCTTCATCCAGAACGCCCTGATGTGGCTGTGCGACTACCGCTGCGACGGCCTGCGCCTGGATGCGGTGCACGCCATCGACCAGCCAGACTTTCTCGTCGAGTTGGCGCAACGGGTACGCGCTGCGGTGGAGCCTGGCCGGCATGTGTGGCTGGTGCTGGAGAACGAGCACAACCAGGCCTTTTTACTGGAGCAAGGTTTCGACGCGCAGTGGAATGACGACGGCCACAACGCCCTGCACGTGCTGCTGACCGGCGAAACCGAAGGCTATTATGCCGACTACAAACAGCGCCCCATCGACCAGCTCGCCCGCTGCCTGTCGGAAGGCTTCGTGTTCCAGGGCCAGGCCAACCGCCATGGCGAGCCGCGCGGTGAACCCAGCGGGCACCTGGCGCCGAGCGCGTTCGTGCTGTTCTTGCAGAACCACGACCAAATCGGCAACCGCGCCCTGGGTGAACGCCTGACCCGCCTGTGCCCGCCGCCAGCCCTGCGTGCGGCCACGGGCCTGCTGCTGCTGGCGCCGATGATCCCGCTGCTGTTCATGGGCGACGATGACGGCAGTTGCCGCCCGTTCCTGTTCTTCACCGACTTCCACGATGAACTGGCCGATGCCGTGCGCGAAGGCCGACGCGGCGAATTCGCCCACTTCACCGCATTCGCCGACCCCGCGCAGCGTGAGCGCATTCCCGACCCCAACGCCGAGCAGACATTCGAGTCATCACGCCCGCAGCACAATGAGGTCATTGCCGGCTGGCACGGCCTCTATCAGCAGTTGCTCGACCTGCGCCGTCGCCATGTCATCCCGCACCTGCCTGGCAGCCGTGCGCTGGGGGCCGACGTGCACGGCGACAAAGCGCTCAGCGCACGCTGGCGGCTGGGCGATGGCAACACCTTGCGCATCGACTTGAACCTGGCCGCAAGCCCCCAAGCCGTGGAACTACCCCCTGCCGCAACACGGCTGTTCGACAGCAGTGACAACCGCCACCCCGATACCCATCTGGCCGCGTACAGCTGCGTGGTCAGCCTGATTCCCCCTGGCCAGGAGCGCCCATGAGCGAAACCGCCCTGCACCGTCTGGCGGCCCGCGTCGGGCTCAGCCGTGACTGGATCGATGCCAACGCCCGGCCCCAGCAAGTCAGTGACGCCGTACTGCGCAACGTCCTCGAAGGCCTGGGCCACCCCGCCGTCGACGAGACCGCCATCCAGGCCAGCCTGCGCGCTGTGGAGGCCGCCGAGGACAGCGAGCACCTGCCGCCCTTGCTGACCGTCGAGCTGGGCCAACCGCTGGCCCTGCACCGCTATTTCAGCGCAGGCAGCGCGGTGCGTTGCACCTTGGAAGACCACAGCCAGCACAGCCTGGCCCTGGACAGCCAGGCTCGCCTGCCCGGCGAACTGCCCTTGGGCTACCACAGCCTGGAAATCGACGGCCGCACCTTCACCGTTGCCGTGGCGCCGTCGCGCTGCTACAGCCTCGAAGACAGCGTGCCGCAACCGCCACCGCGCTGCTGGGGCCTGGCAGTTCAGCTGTACAGCCTGCGGCGCAGCGGCGATGGCGGCTACGGCGATTGCCTGGCGCTGGAGCAACTGGCACGTACGGCCGCCGAGCGCGGTGCCGACGCCTTGGCCATCAGCCCGATCCACGCCCTGTCGTCCATCGACCAGCAGCACTACAGCCCCTACTCGCCCTCCAGCCGCCTGCTGCTCAACAGCCTTTATGCCAGCCCGGCCGCGCTGTTTGGCGAGCGCGCCGTGCGCATGGCCATCGAAGCCTGCGGGCTGCAGCAGCAGCTCGAAGACCTGGAGCAACGCCCGCTGGTCGACTGGCCCCGCGCTGCCAGTGCCCGCCTGCGCCTGCTCGAAGCGCTGTACCAGGACTTCAGCCAGGGCGATCACCCGCTGCGCAAGGACTTCGACAGCTACCGCGAAGCCGCCGGCCAGGCCCTGGAGCACCACTGCCGCTTCGAAGTACTGCAAGCACAAGCTGTGGAGCATGGTCTGGGCGCCGACTGGCGCAAGTGGCCCAGTGCCTGGCACGACCCCTACCACGCCGAGGTCGAAGCCTTCGCCAATGCCTACCCGGCCAAGGTCGAGTTCCACGCCTTCTGCCAATGGCTGACCGAACGCAGCCTGCAACGAGCCCAGGAGGCCGCCCGTGGCAATGGCATGGCCGTCGGCCTGATCGCCGACCTGGCGGTAGGCGCCGACGGTGCCGGCAGCCAGGCCTGGAGCCGCCAAGACGAGTTGCTGGCCAACCTCAAGGTCGGCGCGCCGCCCGACATTCTCAACCGCTCGGGGCAGGACTGGGGCATTTGCGCGTTCTCCCCAGAAGGCCTCAAGCGCAATGGCTACCGCGCCTTCATCGAGATGCTGCGGGCCAACATGGCCCATGCCGGTGGCCTGCGCATCGACCACGTCATGGGCCTGCGTCGGCTGTGGCTGATCCCCCGGGGCGCCAAGCCCAGCGAGGGCGCATACCTGAACTACCCCCTCGAAGACCTGCTGCGCCTGCTGGCGCTGGAGTCGGTGCGCCACCAGGCGATCATCCTGGGTGAAGACCTCGGCACCGTGCCCGAAGGCCTGCGCGAACACTTGGCCGACAAGGCCGTGCTGGGCATGCGTGTGCTGCCCTTCGAGCAGACCCAACCCGGCCACTTCAGGCCCATTCTCGACTGGCCGGACAGCGCCCTGGCCACCACTGGCACCCACGACCTGGCCCCGCTGGCCGGCTGGCTGCAGAACCGCGACATCGACTGGAGCCATCGCCTGCAGTTGATCGACGCCGCCACCGAACTCCATTGGCGCCACGAGCGCCAGAAAGAACACGACGGCCTGCGCCGCACCCTGGAGGCCAACTACGGCCCCTTGCCCGACAACGACGCGGTGATCGACGCCGCCCTGCGCTACGTCGGCCATACCCGCGCCCCGCTGGTACTGGTGCCACTTGAAGACCTGCTGGGCTGCGACGAACAACCCAACCTGCCCGGCACCACCGAAGGGCACCCCAATTGGCGCCGGCGCTTCGCCCTGCCGGTGCGCGAACTGCTCGACGACGAAGACGCCGCACGGCGACTGGAGCTGCTGGCCCAAGCCCGTGAACAAGCCTGGGAGCGTGACCGATGAAGCCCTTGACCGCGACCCTGCGCCTGCAATTTCACAGCGACTTCACCCTCGACCACGCCGTGCCGCTGGTGCCGTATTTTGCCCAGTTAGGCATCAGCCACCTGTATGCCTCGCCGATTCTCAAGGCCCGCGCCGGCTCCCGCCACGGTTACGACGTGGTCGACCCGACCCAGGTCAACCCGGAGCTAGGCGGTGAGGCTGCACTGGAGCGCCTGGTGGCCGCACTGCGCCAGCACGGCATGGGGCTGATCCTCGACACGGTGTCCAACCACATGGCCGTGGGCGGCGCCGACAACCCGTGGTGGCAAAGCCTGCTGGCCTGGGGCCGGCGCAGCCCGTATGCGGCGTTCTTCGATATCCAGTGGCACTCCAGCGACCCGCTGCTGGCCGGCCAGTTGCTGCTGCCCTTCCTGGGCAGCGATTACGGGGCGGCCTTGAAGCAAGGCGATATGCCGCTGACGTTCGACAAGCACCACGGTGTGCTGCAGATTGCCCACTACGAACACCGGTTCCCCATCTGCCCGATCGACTACGGCTGGATCCTCGCGCAAAGCCCCGAACCCGCCTTGCAGGCGTTGGCCGCGCATTTCACTGCCCTGCACGACAGCGCCCAACCGCTGGCCGACGCCCTGCCCTTGCAGGCTGAACTGGCGCGCCTGGTAAAAGACGGCGCCGACCTCGACGCGGCCCTGCTCGCTTTCGATAGCCGCAGCGAGGCCGGTTTCAAGCGCCTGCACCTGCTGCTAGAACGCCAGACCTACCGCCTGGCCAGCTGGCGCACCGCCGCCGACGACATCAACTGGCGGCGCTTCTTCGACATCAACGAGCTGGGCGGCCTGCGGGTCGAGCGCGCCGTGGTGTTCGAAGCCACCCACGCCAAGCTGTTCGAACTGATCGAACGCGGCCTGGTGGACGGCCTGCGCATCGACCATATCGACGGCCTGGCCGACCCACGCGGCTATTGCCGCAAACTGCGCCGAAGGGTCGATGGCCTGCTGGCCCGGCGGCCCTTGCATGCGGCGCTGGAGCACTTCCCGATCTACGTGGAGAAGATTCTCGGGGCCAACGAACACCTGCACCGCGACTGGCTCACCGACGGCACCACCGGCTACGAGTTCATGAACCAGGTCTCGCTGCTGCAACACGACCCGGCGGGCGAAGCGCCGTTGACCGAGCTCTGGGCCAACGTCAGCGAACGCCCGGACTTCGCCGAGGAGGTGCGCCTGGCCCGCCACCTGGTGCTCAACGCCAGCCTGGCCGGTGACTGCGAATCGGTGGCCCAGGCGTTGCTGCAAGTGGCTCGCGACGACCTGATGACCCGTGACTTGACCCTTGGCGCCATCCGCCGGGCCTTGCAGGCGCTGGTCGCGCATTACCCGGTGTACCGCACCTACTTCAACGCCTGCGGCCGCCCAACCGAGGACGAAGCGTTCTTCCAGCAGGCCTTGGCCGCTGCCCGCCAGGACCTTGGCGAGGCGGACTGGCCACTGCTCGAACAGCTCGAACGATGGCTGGGCGGCCAGCCCTGGCGCGGCTTACCACCGGGCCGGCCGCGCAAGCACCTGCGCCATGCCTGCGTTCGCTTCCAGCAACTGACCGCACCCAGCGCCGCCAAGGCAGTGGAAGACACCGCCTTCTACCGCAGTGCGCGGCTGCTGTCGCGTAACGACGTGGGCTTCGAGGCCGAGCGCTTCAGCGCGGGCCCAGCGTACTTCCATAACGAGGCACAGCGGCGCCTGCGCGACTTCCCCGACAGCCTGCTGGCCACCGCTACCCACGACCATAAACGCGGCGAAGACACCCGCGCCCGCCTGGCGGTGCTCAGCGAACGCGGGCCGTGGCTGGCCAGCCGCGTGGAGCATTGGCGCGAGCTGGCGGCGCCCCTGCGGGCGCAACTGGACGATGGCCTGGCACCCAGCCCCGGTGATGAGCTGATGCTGCTGCAGACGCTGCTGGGCAGTTGGCCGCTGGGCCTTGAGCCACACGATGACGGCGCACTGCGCCAGTACGCCGAGCGCCTGCGGCAATGGCAGCAGAAGGCCCTGCGCGAAGCCAAGCTGCGCAGCAGCTGGAGCGCCCCGAACGACGCCTACGAGGCCGCCTGCGCACGCTACATCGATGGCCTGCTGCTCGATGGCGAAAACCAGCAGTTGCGCAAGTCGCTGGCCGATGCCGCCCAGCTGATCGCCTGCCCGGGCGCGCTCAACGGCCTGGTCCAGGCGCTGTTGCGCATGACCGTGCCCGGCGTGCCCGACCTGTACCAGGGCAATGAATACTGGGACTTCAGCCTGGTCGACCCGGACAACCGCCGCCCAGTCGACTACGCCAGCAGGCGCCGCACCCTGGACGACGCCACGCCGGTCGCCGAACTGCTGGCGCACTGGCGCGATGGCCACATCAAGCAAGCGCTGGTGGCGCGGGTGCTGGACTGTCGCCAGGCGCATGCCGAACTGTTCCGCCGTGGCGCCTACCTGCCGCTGACCGTGCAGGGCCGGCATGCCGACAAGGTGCTGGCTTTCGCCCGCCTGGGTGACGACGAGCGCGCCATCGTGATCGCGCCGCGCCTGGCCAGCGGCCTGCTCGGTAGCGCCCCTACACCGTTGATCCCGGCCCATAACTGGGACGACACCCGGCTGATACTGCCGTTTGCCTTGTCGTCTGCCAACTCGACGGGACTTTTCCCCTGTGCTGCGGTCAGCCTTTCAAAGGAGCTGCCGTTGAGCGCCGTACTGTCGGAATTTCCAGTCAATGTGTTGATACAACAATCTTGAGCATCAGGAGCGTCATGATGAGTGTCGATGAAAAACGTATTCGTGAATTTGCCTACCAGATCTGGGAATCGGAAGGTAAGCCGGTCGGTGAGGAGGAGCGCCACTGGGACATGGCGCGCAAGCTCGCCGAGGCTGAAGCGCTTGCGCCCAAGGCAGCGCCACGCAAGAAAGCGCCGGCCAAGCCTAAGGTAGCAGCAGAGCCGGTTCAGAAACCTGCAGCGGTGAAGAAGCCTCGCGCGGTGAAGAAGCCGGCTGCTGGTTAAACCTGTACCGGCCTCTTCGCGATCCGACTCGCCCCGCGAAGAAGACGGCACAGACGCTGCACTGTTTCCCCCTTCACCACGGCCACACGAGGACCGCCATGAGCCCCCGCATCCCGAAGAAAACCCGCTCAGTCGCCCCATCGCGCATTCGCGAAGGTATGCCCTTCCCCCTCGGCGCCACCTGGGACGGGCTTGGGGTCAACTTCGCCCTGTTCTCGGCCAATGCCACCAAGGTTGAGCTGTGCCTGTTCGACTCCAGCGGCGAACAGGAAATCGAACGCATCGAACTGCCCGAGTACACGGACGAGATCTACCACGGCTACCTGCCCGACGCGCACCCGGGCCTGGTCTACGGGTACCGCGTCTACGGCCCTTACGAGCCCGAGAACGGCCACCGCTTCAACCCCAACAAACTGCTGATCGACCCCTATGCCAAGCAACTGGTCGGCAGCCTGAAATGGTCCGAGGCCCTGTTCGGCTACACCATCGGCCACCCCGACGGCGACCTGTCGTTCGATGAGCGTGACAGCGCGCCCTTCGTGCCCAAATGCAAGGTTATCGACCCGGCCTTCACCTGGGGCCGCGATCAGCGCGTGCAGATACCGTGGGAGCGCACCATCCTCTACGAAGCCCATACCCGCGGCATCAGCATGCGCCACCCGGCGGTGCCCGAAGCGCTGCGCGGGACCTTCGCCGGCCTTGCCAATGACGAGCTGCTCAAGCACATCAAGGACCTGGGCGTTTCCAGCATCGAACTGCTGCCGATCCACGCCTTCGTCAACGACCAGCACCTGCTGGACAAGGGCCTCAACAATTACTGGGGCTACAACAGCATTGCCTTTTTCGCCCCCCACCCCCGCTACCTGGCCAGCGGCAAGATCGCCGAATTCAAGGAGATGGTTGCGCACCTGCATGACGCCGGCCTGGAGGTGATTCTGGATGTGGTCTACAACCACACTGCCGAAGGCAACGAGCGCGGCCCGACGCTGTCCATGCGCGGCATCGACAACGCCTCCTACTACCGCCTGATGCCCGATGACAAGCGTTACTACATCAACGATTCGGGCACCGGCAATACCCTGGACCTGAGCCACCCTTGCGTGCTGCAACTGGTCACCGACTCACTGCGTTACTGGGCCGGTGAGATGCACGTGGACGGCTTCCGCTTCGACCTGGCGACCATCCTTGGCCGTTACCATGACGGCTACAGCGAACGCCACGGGTTCCTCGTCGCCTGCCGCCAGGACCCGATGCTGAGCCAGGTCAAGCTGATTGCCGAACCTTGGGACTGCGGCCCCGGTGGCTACCAGGTGGGCAACTTCGCGCCCGGCTGGGCCGAGTGGAACGACCGCTTCCGCGATACCGTGCGGGCGTTCTGGAAAGGTGACGAAGGCCAGCTGGCCGACTTCGCTTCGCGCATGACAGCGTCGGGCGACATGTTCAACAACCGCGGCCGGCGCCCCTATGCCTCGGTCAATTTCGTCACCGCCCACGATGGCTTCACCTTGCGCGACCTGGTGTCCTACAACAACAAGCACAACGAGGACAACGACGAGAACAACCAGGACGGCACCGACAACAACCTGTCGTGGAACTGTGGCGCCGAAGGCCCCACCGACGACCCGGAAATCAATGCCCTGCGCATGCGCCAGATGCGTAACTACTTCGCCACCCTGTTGTTTGCCCAAGGCACGCCGATGATCGTCGCCGGCGACGAGTTCAGCCGCACTCAGCACGGCAACAACAACGCCTATTGCCAGGACAGCGAGATCGGTTGGGTCAACTGGGACCTGGACGACGAGGGCGCCGCGCTGCTGGCCTTCGTCAAGCGCCTGACCCGCCTGCGCCTGGCCTACCCGGTGCTGCGCCGCTCACGCTTTCTGGTGGGCGACTACAACGAGGCGATCGGGGTCAAGGATGTCACCTGGTTGGCGCCGGATGGCAGCGAAATGAGCGTCGAGCAATGGGAAGACCCCCATGGCCGGTGCCTCGGCATGTTGATCGACGGGCGTGCCCAGGTCAGCGGCATCGCCCGGCCAGGCGCCGAGGCGACGGTGCTGCTGATCGTCAATGCCCATCATGACGTGGTGCCGTTCCAGCTGCCGACCGTGCCTGACGGTGATTACTGGAGCTGCCTGGTGGATACCGACCGGCCAGAGTTGCGCAAGGGGCAGCACTTGGCGTTCGAGAGCACGTTCGAGGTGAAGGGGCGCTCGATGCTTTTGATGGTGTTGCAACGCGAGGAAGAGTGAACCCGAAGGGCCCTGACCGGTCCCTTGTAGGAGCGGCCTTGCGTCGCGAAAGGGCTGCGCAGCGGCCCCTGGATTTCAGCTTCGCCGCAGAGCTGAATTTCAGCTTCGCCGCAGAGCTGAATTTCAGCTTCGCCGCAGAGATTGCTGGGGCCGCTGCGCGACCCTTTCGCGACGCAAGGCCGCTCCTATGTATGGACTCGCCCACATTGTCTAGCTGCTTTTGAGCATTGGAACCCGGTTGCATCTATGTATCAGGCCTATTCGAGGAAGCTTTTCGCTTCTGG
>NZ_JABWRV010000024.1:0-102314 GCF_014269105.1 Pseudomonas sp. SWRI77
CCGCCCCCTTCCAGCCAAACAAGCGCGTGATTCCGTCGGACAAATCTTGTCCGACAATCCCCAGTTCCCTAGAATGGCGCCGCCGCGAATGGCCCTGCCTCAGCAGTAGCGAGCATGCTCACCCGATCACCGCGTTTCGCACTCTACAGGTCGCACCCCGAGCTGATCCTCAACCTGGGCAGTTGCCTTGCCGTGCTCGCCATCGTGGCCATCGTCAGTTACCTGCTGGCCCGTGAGCGCGAAAGCGTCGAACTGTCGGCCATCCGCGCCTCCAACAACATCGTCCAACTGATCGAAAGCGACATCCTGCGCAACGCCGAACTTTACGATCAGTCGTTGCAGGGCTTGATCTGGGCGGTCGGGCGCAAGGAACTGCCGGAGATCCCCGGTGCGCTACGCCAACGCCTGTTGTTCAATGAAGCGTTCGTCGACCGCAAGCGCGGTGACGTGCTCTGGCTCGACAAGCAAGGCAACGTGGTGGGCGATTCCACCAGCACCGTACCGCGCAAGGCCAACTTCAGCGACACCGGGGTGTTCCAGGCCCATTTACACAATGCCGACCTCGGCTTGCTGGTTGGCCCGCCGTTCAAGGCCAGGCTGGGCGACCTGGACTGGTGCATCAGTTTCAGCCGGCGCATCTCCGGCCCCGATGGCGAGTTTGCCGGCCTGGTGGCGGGCGCCCTGCGCCTTTCGTACTTCAGCGAACTGTTCAAGCGCCTGGACATCGGCGATGACAGCAGCATCAACTTGTTCAATACCGACGGCCAACTGCTGGCCCGCCAGCCCACGCGCCCGCAAGACCCGCTGATCGGCACCCACTATGCCGAGCGGCCCAACTTCAAGCGCATCCTTGGCGAGCGCAGTGGCAGCTTCACTGCCCACTCCGCCACCCACGGCACCTCACGCATGTACACCTTCGCCCACGTGGCCGACTTGCCACTGATCGTGTTGGTGGTGCACTCGGCCGACGAAGTGTTCCAGTCGTGGCGGCGTACCGCGATTGTGGTCGGCGTAGCCACGGGCGTGCTGTGCATGGGCCTGCTCTGGCTGACCTTGTTGCTAGGCCGCGAACTGCGCCGTCGCCACGAGGCCGAGCAGGGCCTGGCGACACTGGCTGCCACCGATAGCCTGACCGGCCTGGCCAACCGCCGTCGGCTGGATCAGGTGCTGCGCCTGGAGTGGGCGCGCGCACAACGCAACCACAAACCGTTGGCAGTGCTGATGGTGGATGTGGACCATTTCAAAGCGTTCAACCAACGCCACGGCCATGCCGGGGGTGACCATGCACTGCGTGAAGTAGCCAAGTGCATCGAGGCCTGCATCAGGCGGCCGGCGGACTTGGCGGCGCGTTATGGTGGGGAGGAGTTTCAGGTGATCTTGCCCGAGACCGATCTGGCCGGGGCGCGGATGCTGGCCGAACGTATTCGCAGCAGCGTGGCGGCGCTGGCGCCGTTTGCCAATGACACCCGGGCAGTGACGGTGAGCATTGGCATTGGCCTGTACGAAGCAGGCCCCCAGCACGATCTGGCGAGCGTACTGAGGGCTGCGGACGAGGCGCTCTACCGGGCCAAGGCCAATGGCCGCAACCGGGTAGAGGGGCCTACGCTTTAGGAACGGGCGCGGGCGGCGTTACGCAGTGCCTTGACCTGGTCGTGGTTACGCTGCACACCTTGCAGCTGTCTCTCTACCAGGGTGTAAGTCTGATCGCTGGCGGTACGGCCCAGTTTGACCAGTTTCTCACGGGCTTCCTTGTAGGCTTTCAGGGCATGGTCCTCGCCCCGCTCGACCTCGTTCAGCACGGCCTCTTCATCCTTGCCGGTGACCATCGCCTTGAGGTTGACCCAGCCACGGTGCAGGTCACCGCTGATGCTGGTGGATGTCTCAGGGTCGCCACCCAGGCGGCGTACTTCGCTTTGCAGCTCGCCGGCGGCGTTGCCACATTCACCGGCACGCTGGACGAAGAAGGCTTTCAGCTCGGGGTTTTTCACATCTTCGGCCGAGGCCTTGAAGCCTTTTTCGCCATCCTTGCTGTATTCGATCAAGTCGTTGAGCACATCGATCACGTCTTTGTTGGGGTTGCTCATGTTCACGAACTCCTTGGCAGGTGATAGTCATCTGTAATGGAGCAGCGTTCGTGCCAACCCTCGACTTAGAATTAAATCCTTTTAAATCAATTACTTAAAAAACATCCCAGCCATGCTCGAAGCGGCGTTCTGCATGATTGCCGCTTGGGCCTTCGTGCAGATTGCAGTATGGTCGGCGCTTTTCCACAGCCAGGTGCGCCGATGAAACCGGAAACCCTCGAACTGCTGGTCACCCGGACCATGCCCTTTGGCAAGTATCAAGGCCGCATCATTGCCGACTTGCCGGGCGACTACCTGGCCTGGTTCGCGCGCAAGGGCTTCCCGGCCGGGGAACTGGGGGGGTTGTTGGCGCTGATGCATGAAGTCGATCATAACGGGCTGATGGACTTGCTGGAGCCGTTGCGGCGTAAACATCAGCGGTAGGCAGGGGGGCTGCTGCGCAGCCCCAGAACGCTCGATTACCCCTTCACCGGCACCACTGCCAGTTCCACCTGCTCACGCTTCTTGATCACCGCGTACACCACGGCCGTCAGCAGGCTCCCCGCCACGATCGCCAGCAGGTACAGCAACGCATGGTTGATCGCGTTGGGGATCAACAGCACGAACAGGCCCCCGTGCGGTGCCATCAGCTTACAGCCGAAGTACATCGACAACGCACCGGTCAAGGCGCCCCCGGCGACACTGGCCGGAATCACCCGCAGCGGGTCCTTGGCGGCAAACGGGATGGCGCCTTCGGAAATGAAGCACAGCCCCAGGGCCAGCGCGGCCTTGCCCGCCTCGCGTTCGCTCTGGGCAAACTTGTGCCGGGCGATGAAGCTGGCAATCCCCAGGCCGATCGGCGGCACCATGCCGGCAGCCATGGTCGCCGCCATGGGGGCATAGCTCGACGAGGCCAGCAAGCCCACCGAAAAGGCGTAGGCGGCCTTGTTGATCGGCCCGCCCAGGTCCACGCACATCATGCCGCCAAGCACCAGCCCAAGCAGGATGGCGTTGGTGGTGCCCATGCTGTCGAGAAACTGCGTCAGCCCTTCGAGCATCGCCGCCACTGGCTGGCCGACCACATAGATCATCACCAGGCCGGTGAACAGGCTGGCCAACAGCGGAATGATCAGGATCGGCTTGAGCGCCTCCAGGCTGCTTGGCAGCCTCGCCCAACGGGCAATGGCCTTGGCGCTGTAGCCGGCGAGAAACCCTGCAATGATGCCGCCGATGAAGCCAGCCCCCAGGGAGCTGGCCAACAGACCACCGATCATGCCGGGCGCCAGGCCCGGGCGGTCGGCGATCGACCAGGCGATGTAGCCGGCCAACAGCGGCACCATCAGCTTGAACGCCGCCTCGCCGCCAATCTGCATCAAGGCCGCCGGCAAGGTGCCAGGCTCTTTGTAGGCTTCGATACCGAACACGAACGATAATGCGATCAACAGGCCGCCGGCCACCACCATCGGCAGCATGAACGACACCCCGGTAAGCAGGTGCTTGTACACCCCCGTCTTCTCACCCTTCCCGGCGCTGGAGGCCGCAGCGGCATCGGCGGCATGTTCGACCTTGGCTTCGGCCAGGGCCTTGTCCAGGGTGGCGCCAGCCTGCTTGAGGGCGATGCCGGTGCCGCAGCGGTAGATGCGCTTGCCGGCGAAACGCGCCGTGGGCACTTCGATGTCGGCGGCCAGCAGCACCACGTCGGCCTCGGCGATGGCTTGGGCGGACAGTGGGTTACGCGCGCCCACCGACCCTTGAGTCTCCACGGTGAGTTGGTAGCCCTGCTGCTGTGCGGCCTGCTGCAAGGCCTCTGCGGCCATGAAGGTGTGCGCGACGCCGGTCGGGCAGGCAGTCACCGCGACGATCCGCGTGCCAGCGCCACTCACCGCGACCGGGCTGCCGGGCACCTCGGCCAACAGCTGGGCCTTGGCCGCCGCCTCGTCGAGGAAACCCTCGCGGTCGGCCAACGCCTGGGACGGTGTGCTCTGGTACACGCGCTTGCCGACAAAACGGGCCAGGTCCACTGGCCCGGTGCTGACCACCAATACCCAGTCGGCTTCGCTGATCTGTGCCGGCGTCAGCTGCCGCTCGGGGTGCTCGGCGTCCTCCACCTCGACGCTGGTGCTCCAGCCACGACGCTGGGCAGCCGCAGCCAGCAGGCGCGCGCTCAGCACGCTGGACACCTGGCCGTTGGGGCAGGCGGTGACAATGGCAATGTTCATCGGCAACCCTCTTGTTGTTCTGTCACTTGCACGCCCGCTTCCAGGCGTGCCAGTTGCTCGCGGTCACGAATGCCGAAACCGACCTGGGTCACGGCCTGGGCGGCGATGGCGGTGGCTCGGCGCAAGGTCTGCGCGGGCGCCTCGCCAAGCAACAGGCCATGGACCATGCCCGCCACCAGCGAATCCCCCGCGCCCACGGTGCTGGCAACCCGTACCTTGGGCGGCTGGGCATGCACGGCCAGGTCGCGGGCGAACCAGCTGACGCCCTGCTCGCCGGCAGACACCACCACATGCTCGACGCCACTGGCCAGCAGGTGCTCGGCCGCCGCGCGTTGCTGCGCCGGGCTTTGCAGCACCAGGCCAAGCACCTCGCCAAGTTCCTCGGTATTGGGTTTGACCAACCACGGCGCGCATTGCAGGCCGGCACGCAGCGCTTCGCCGCTGCTGTCCAGGGCAATTTTCAGGCCCTGAGCCTTCAGTTGTTCGAGCAACTGACGGAACCACTCAGGGCTGATACCGCGGGGCAGGCTGCCGGCCACCACCACCGCATCATGCCCGGGGGCGACCTGCAGCAGCCGCCGCAGCAACGCAGCGCGGGCGGCTTCGTCGACCTCTGGCCCCTGGCCGTTGATGTCGGTCACGCGGCCATCGGCTTCGACCAGCTTGATGTTGCTGCGCGTCTCGCCCGCTACGCGGACAAAGCAATCGGTAAAACCACGCCAGTCGATCAAGGCTTCGAACGGCTGCAGGTTGCCCTGCCCGAGGAAGCCGCCAACGGTGACGCTGTGGCCCAGATCGGCCAGTACCTGGGCGACGTTCAGCCCTTTGCCGGCGGCATGGCTGTGCTGCGCCTGGCTGCGATTGACGTGCCCTGGGCGCAAGGTATCGAGGCCGATGGTGATATCCAGCGCCGGGTTCAGGGTGAGGGTGAGGATCTTGGCCATCAGTAACGCTCCACCAGCGCGCGAACCGCCGCGGCGCTGTCTTGTTGCAAGGCTTCGCGCGCCAGGGCGCGGGCCGTCTGGTGATCGGCCTGGCGGACCAGGGCCTTGACTTCGGCAATGCTGCGGGCGGCGACGCTCAACTCGTCAACGTCCAGGCCAAGCAGCACGGCGACCGCCTGCGGGTCGGCGGCCAGCTCACCGCACACACCCACCCACTTGCCTTCGGCATGGGCAGCGCGCACGGTCATGTCGATCAGGCTCAACACCGCCGGGTGCAGGCCGTCGGCCTGGGCCGACAGGCTCGGGTGGCCACGGTCGATGGCCAGGGTGTATTGGGTCAGGTCGTTGGTGCCGATGCTGAAGAAGTCCACTTCACGTGCCAGCTGCGGCGCCAGCAGGGCCGCCGAGGGCACCTCGACCATGATGCCCAGTTGCAGGTCGGCCACCGGAATTTCCTCACGCAGGCGCTCGACCATGGCCCGCGCTTCACGCCATTCGTGCACCTGGCCGACCATCGGGAACATGATCCGCAGCGGGCGCTGGTCGGCCGCGCGCAGCAAGGCGCGCAGCTGGTCTTCCATCACCTGTGGGCGCTGCAAGGTCAAACGCACACCGCGCACGCCGAGGAAGGGGTTGTCTTCGGCAGCGATCGGCCAGTAAGGCAGCGGCTTGTCGCCGCCGACATCCAGGGTGCGCACCACCAGCGGCCGCCCACCCAGGCCGTCGAGCACGCGGCGGTACTCGGCTTCCTGGGTGGCCACGTCCGGCGCCTGGGGGTGGGCCATGAAAATCAGCTCGGTGCGCAGCAAGCCGACGCCTTCTGCGCCCTGCTCCACGACCTTGTCGATACCGCTGCTCTCGCCGATGTTGGCAAAGACCTCGACGGCATGGCCATCACGGGTGATAGCCGGTTCATGACGGTTGGCCCAGGCCGCTTGCAGGCGCTGCTCACGCTGGTCGCGCTCGGCCAGGGCGCGTTGCAGCTCGGCGGCGGCTGGCGCGATGTTCACCACACCGCGTTGCCCATCGAGCAACAATGGCGTGCCGCCATCGAGCAGCAGAATCGCTGCACCGGCGCCGACCACCGCTGGGATGCCCAAGGCGCGCGCGACGATGGCACTGTGAGCAGTCGCCCCGCCCTGGGCGGTGACGATGCCGGCGACCCGGCTTGGGTCCAGCCTGGCCACATCGGAAGGCCCGACCTCGGTCATCACCAGTACATAGGGCTGGTCGGGCTCAACCTGCGCCTGTACGCCGCACAACTGGGCCAGCACGCGGCGGCCGATGTCGCGCAGGTCGGCGGCACGCTCGGCGAGCAAGGCGTCGTGCAGCGACTCCTGCTGCCGGGCGGCCGCCTCGGTCACCGCCATCCACGCCGCAGGGGCGCTCTCGCCCTGGGCCAGACGCTGCTCGACATCATCGGCCAACGCCGGGTCGGCGAGCATTTCCTGGTGGGTGACGAAGATCTCGCCGATGGCCTTGTCGCTGCGCTGGACCAGCGTTTGCAACTCGCCGTTTACCGTTGCCAGGGCCTCGCGCAGCTTGACCCGTTCCTGGGCGGGGGACTCACCGCGCAGCGGGTAGTCGATGTCGCGCTCGACGCAGACGTGCGCTGGGCCACTGGCAATGCCGGGGGCCGCGCCGACGCCCTGAATTCGGCTACCTGCGGCGGGTGCCTGCAGCACCTCCTGCGGCGGGACGGCAAGCGCTGCAGCGCTTTGCGGCAGCGGCTCGACGTCCTCGCCCAGGCCCTGCTCGATGGCCGCCAGCAGCACCGGCAGCGCATCAGCGGCAATGCCGGGTTCGGCAATCAGTTCCAGCTCCTGACCACGACGGGCACCGAGGCTGAGCAACTTGCTCAAGCTCTTGACCGACACGGCGGGTTGCGCGCTGTCGGTCAGGCGCACACGGACTTCGCCCTCGAACCCCTTGGCCAGTTGCGCCAGCACCTTGGCCGGGCGGGCATGCAAACCATGCGAGTTGGCCAGCACGATGCGCGCGCTGGGCCAATCTGCCGGCGCCTCGCCGCCCAGCACCTGCAGCACCGCGCGGCTGCTGGTGGCCTGGTAGAGCATCTGCCCGCGCCCTTCGATCAGCACTTCGCACAGGCGCTCGAGCAAGGCCTGATGGGCAGCGCCGAGGCTTGCCAGGCAGAACAAGCCGTTGAGCGGTTGGTCGCGGTAACGCAACGGTTGCTGCGGGGTAATGAATGCCAGGCCAGGCTGGCGCACCTGGCGCTCGCTGTGCAGCCACCACAGGCCCTCGCCCAGTGGCAGCGGCTCGGCCTGTTGCAGCACGGCGGCAAAGCCACTGTCGACGCAACCGGCGCGCTGCAGCAGGCGCGCACCGCGCCAGGCCAGTTCGTCGAAGTCTTCGGCCGGCAGGTTCAGGCCAACCAGTTGCGCATCCAGCGCCAAGGCTTGCGGCGCACCTTGCAACAACTTGAGCAAGGCCTCGGCAGAGCTGGCCCGGCGCAGCGCTTCGGCGAGGTCGGTCTCGCCCAAGGCGCGGGTCAGCAGTTGCAGCAAGCGCAAGTGTTCGTCAGAGCGGGCAGCGATACCGATGGCCAGGTAGACCATCTGGCCGTCGCCCCAGTCCACACCCTCGGGGAACTGCAGCAAGCGCACCCCGGTGGTATGCACCAGGTCGCGGGTCTGCGGGGTGCCGTGGGGGATGGCAATGCCCTGGCCGAGGAAGGTCGAGCCCTGCGCCTCACGGGCCTGCAGGCCTTGCAGGTAACCCTCGGCGACCAGGCCGTCGGCAACCAGTTGGTCCGCCAGCAGGCGCAATGCCTCGGCCTTGTCCGCGGCCTTCTGGCCCATGGCTATCTGCCCTGTGGCGAGCTCGAGCATGACCTTCTCCTTTTACAGTGCCCAAAGTCGGGTACTGAGGTTATTGTTGTGAAATTCACGAAAACGGCCAGTTCAACAGCCTTGCACAGGCGGCAGCCAAGGCAGAATATTTGGCAGCTGAAACGTTTAACCTGACCAGGCGGCCACGTTACTCGATAATCTCCCCAGGAAAAAGCCCCATCCTGTCGGACAATTGCGACAATGGTCGTCTGCGCGCGGTGGCAACTCCGGGTCAAACTACCCGGTCAGGCCTCGCAGCCAGCCCCGGTAATAATAAGGAAAATTCGGTGAAACTCAGCGATATCGCCCGTCTGGCCGGTGTGTCCGTGACCACTGCCAGCTACGTCATCAATGGCAAGGCCGAACAGCAGCGCATCAGCAGCGGCACTGTCGAGCGTGTGCGCGCGGTGGTCGAGGCCCATGGCTTCACGCCCAACCCGCAAGCCGCCGGCCTGCGCAGCCGACACACCCGCACATTGGGCTTCATTCTCCCTGACCTTGAGAACCCCAGCTACGCGCGCATTGCCAAGCAGTTGGAACAAGGCGCCCGCGCCCGGGGCTATCAACTGCTGATTGCCAGCAGCGATGACCAGCCCGACAGCGAGCGCCAGCTGCAGCAACTGTTCCGCGCCCGCCGTTGCGACGCCCTGTTCGTCGCCAGCTGCCTGCCGGTGGAAGACGACAGCTACCGTGAACTGCAGGACAAGGGCATGCCGGTGATCGCCATCGACCGCCGCCTGGACCCAGCGCACTTCTGCTCGGTCATCAGCGATGACCGCGATGCCAGCCGCCAGTTGGCGGCCAGCCTGCTAAACGCTGCCCCGCGCAGCATCGCCCTGATCGGCGCGCGCCCTGAGCTTTCGGTCAGCCAGGCCCGTGCCGGCGGCTTCGACGAAGCGCTGCAAGGCTATGCCGGTGAAGTGCGGCGCTACCAGGGCGAGGCATTCAGCCGCGAATGCGGCCAGCGCCTGATGCAGCAACTGATCGACGAGCAAGGGGGGTTGCCCGATGCCTTGGTCACCACTTCCTACGTGCTGCTGCAAGGGGTGTTCGACACCCTGCAGGCGCGCCCCGCCGACTCGCGCCAGCTGCAGCTGGGCACCTTCGGTGACAATCAACTGCTCGATTTCCTGCCGCTTCCGGTCAATGCCATGGCCCAGCAGCACGGGCTGATTGCTGCCACCGCACTGGAGCTGGCCTTGGCTGCAATCGAGGAAAAACGCTACGAACCCGGCGTACACGCCATCGGTCGAACCTTCAAGCAACGGATCACAGCGGGCTGAGCATGCGCCTGATCGACACCCACACCCACCTCGACTTCCCCGACTTCGATGCCGACCGCCCGCGCCTGCTGGCCAACGCGGCGGCGCGAGGGGTTGAACGCATGGTGGTGCTGGGGGTGTATCAGGCGAACTTCCAGCGGGTATGGGACCTGGCCTGCGCCGAGACGCAGGTGTTTGCAGCCCTTGGGCTGCATCCGGTCTATCTCGACCAGCATCGCCCCGAGCACCTCACGCAACTGCGCGACTGGCTGGACCGCCTGCGCGGCGACCCGCGCCTGTGCGCTGTGGGTGAGTTCGGGCTGGACTACTACCTCGAAGCGCTGGACAAGGGCCGCCAACAGGCGCTGTTCGAGGCCCAGTTGCAACTGGCCTGCGACTTCGCACTGCCCGCCTTGCTGCATGTGCGCCGAAGCCACGCCCTGGTGATCGCCACGCTCAAGCGCTACAAGCCGGCGCGGGCGGGGGTGATCCATGCGTTTGCGGGCAGCTACGAAGAAGCGCGTGAATACATCAAGCTCGGGTTTCGCCTTGGCCTTGGCGGGGCAGCCACCTGGCCCCAGGCGTTGCGGTTGCGCAAGACCCTGGCACGGCTACCGCTGGAGAGCGTCGTGCTGGAGACCGATGCGCCGGACATGGCCCCGGTGATGTACCCGGGTGAGCGCAACAGCCCGGAGCACCTGCCTGAGATCGCGGCGGCGCTGGCGCAGGTGATGGGGGTCGATGTCGAGCAATTGGCCGCCGCCAGCAGCCGCAATGCCTGTGAGCTGTTTGGCTGGTAGCCAGCTACCTGGGTAGGCTCAGACCAGCACCGTCCACAAGGCGAACCCGGCATACCACAGCACCGCGCAGCGCAGCAGCAACTCCCACAAGCTGTCCAACCGGCTCAACCCACGCTGGCTGTCTTCTTCCTCGGGAATATCGTCGGCAATCCGGCCGACCCGGGCCACCAGGTGCCCGGCGCTGATGTGCCAGTTGAGCAGTTCGTGGAGCATGACGCGGGTGACCGCGACGAAATTGCCGACCAGCGCGAAGCTCAAGGCCAGCACCCGCACCGGCAGCCAGTCCATGATGTGCCGCAATTGCTCGGCACGCGCCTTGAGCGCGGGCTGATTGCTATGCTCGCCGCACAGCGCCAGCAGGCGATAGGCCAACGCAGCACCTGGGCCGAGCACGAAATACCAGAAGATCACGGCAAAGAAGCTCTGGTAAGCCTGCCACAGCAAATAGCCTTGCACGCGCACCAGCAGGCTTTGCGGTTCGTCGGCCACCAGGCCCAGATCGCGCTCGGCAACGTGCAGGGCGGCCTGATCATCACCGCGCCGCCAGGCATCGCGAAACGGCCCCAGCGCCGCCTTCGCATCGCCGCGGCCCAGGCTGTAGACCAGCACCAGCAGGTGTACCGGCAATGCCAGCAGGCCATAGGCCACCGGCTCCAGCACATGCAGCAGCAGTACCAGCACCGCTACCGGCGCCAGCACCAGAATGGCCAGCGTCCACCACGGCTGCACCTTGCCGCTGCGCTCCAGGCGCACCATCTCGCCCAGGAAAAAACCATCACGCTGTACTTGATGGCGCAGTGCCGAGAACTTCTCGACCCACAGCGCCAGCAGCAGAACCAGAAAACTCATGGGTAATCCTCGTTATCCTTCACGGTTTGGCGATAGCGGCCCCAGTCGAATGCCGGGCCTGGGTCGGTCTTGCGCACCGGCGCAATGTCGCTGTGGCCCTGGATGCGCGCCAGGCCGATGACCGGCCAGGCGTTGCGGATCTGCCGGGTAAGCTGCGCCAGCGTGGCGTACTGGGCATCGGTGTAAGGCAGGTCGTCAGTGCCTTCGAGCTCGATGCCGATGGAAAAGTCATTGCAGCCTTCACGCCCGTCGAAGCTGGAGACGCCAGCATGCCAGGCGCGGTCGAGCAATGACACGAACTGGGTCACGGCGCCATCGCGCTCGACGAACAGGTGCGCCGACACCGTCAGCTGGCAGATGCTCTGGAAATAGGGGTGCTCATTGGCGTCCAGGCGGTTCTGGAAGAACTCCTGAACCTTGCCGGTGCCGAAACACGCGGGCGGCAGGCTGATGTTGTGGATCACCAGCAGGGAAATCGACTCGCCCTCGGGGCGCGCGTTGAAGTTCGGCGAAGGGCAGTGGGTGATTCCGTGGAACCAGCCGGTGGCACGGTCCAATTGCATGGTGGCAGATCCTGAAAAACGCCGGGTACAGAACAGCAGTATGCCCTGCGGGCGAGGCCGTTTGCATGTGAATCATTGTAAGGGGGTCAATGCACCTGCTGTTGCCGCAGCCCTTCAAGCACCGACGCCAGCGCCCGTTCGAACAGCAAGCCGTCATCGAGCACACGCGCATCCCCCCGCTGCAGCGCCTGGGCCAGGCTGCCAGTGCTCCATTCTCGCACCTTCATGCCCGTGCGATTGGCAAAGACCAACCGATCATTGCTGTCGATACGTGCCACCAGCTTGCAGCGCAGTGGGTCGTCTTCATCGAACACCTCGACCCAGGTGCCGATACGCAGGCGCTGCACTTGGCGCAGTTGCGCGGCGAACCCATCGGCAATGTGCAAGGGCGCACAGGCCGGCTCTTCGGCGAGGGCCAGGACGATGTCCTCGGCTACCCGTACCTCTTGCAACGCCGGGTGGTCATCGGCCAATGGCGGTACGCAAGCCGAGCAGGCACGCAGGTGCAATTGCTCCAGTTGCTGGAAGAAGTCGCGGGTGGCGGACGAGTCCAGCGCCACGCCAGCCAGGCCTTCACGCAAGGCCTTGAGCAGGCCTGGCACCTGTTGCAGCAGTTGCTCGCAGGCCTGGTGCGGGGCAATGCTGACGAGCAGAGTGTCCATGGTGGCCAGGGCATCACGCCACACGGGCGAGCCTTCGCCCTGCTTGAGCCACGCTAGCAGCAGCACCTGGCTCCAGGCCTGCACCAGCATCTGTACCACCACCTGCGGCAACACCCGCCCGCGCAGACGCTGGTTGAGCACTTGCTGCACCCGCAGGCGGGCCTGCAAGGTGCGCGCCCGGCCCTCTTCGGCGTCTCGGGTGCGCTGCTCGAGCAGCTCGTTACGGCGGCGCTCGTCGTGGCTGAAGGCGAGGAATTCGTCGAGCAGTTCGGCGAACAGGCACGCGTCCTCGGTGTAATCGTTGAGCAGGCGCTGAATGATTCGCTCCACCCGCAGATGCAAACTGTCGCGCAGGCCCTCACCGCCGTGCTCCCAGCCGATCGCAGCAGCAGCGATCTCGTTGAGCAGGCGGCGGGCCGGGTGGCTGGCACGGCTGAACAACCCCTTGTCGAGCAGCGCGACCTTGAGCAGCGGGATATGCAAACGCGCAATCAGCGCCCGCAGGCTGGGCGGCAGGTTGTGGTCATTGTGGATATAGCCGAACAGCAGGCCGACCAGGTTGATCATGTCTTCATCGGCGATGGCGATGCGCCGGCGGGTGCCACTGCGCACACTGACGCGCAACAGCAGTTGCTCAAGCTGCTGGCCGAGTTCGAAGTCATCTGCCGCTTGGGTGGCGGGTACATAGTGTTGCAGGTGCGAGAGCAGGCGCAGCAGGTCGCCGGTGCTGATCGGTTGGGCAGCGGCCACAGCCTGCAAACGCGGTGCGATCTGCCCACGCGACGGGGCCAGCAGTGCCTGCAGCGAAGCAAAAAACGCTTGCCCCGCACTGTCCGCGCCCTCCTGCCCCTGTGCCTCCAGGTTTGCCGGCCGGCGCCCGGCACTCATGCGCCGGTCCTCGGCACGCCGACGCGGTGCGGGTTGCAACTCGGGCAGCACGCCGGCGGCGGCCAGCAACTGGTTGGCCTCCGCGTAAAGCACATCCACATCACGCAGCACGTAGCGCTCGAAGAGCTTGAGCAACACCAGCTTCACCCGCAGACCGACCCCCAGGTTGCGGCCCGCATCGAGAAAATAACCGCACAGGGCAGCAGGCCCGACCGGGTTCTGCTGCTCCGCTACAGGGCGATCGAGCAAGGCCTGCAAGCGCAGGCCCAGTTGCTGGAGGGCAATGCCGTCACGCGAGAGCACGCGCGCGACCATCCCTTCAAGCGCCGATGCGCGCTCCAGTTGCGCCTTGCTCGCTGCGCTTTGCGTTTCACCCAGGCACCCCAAGGGGTCAACCTTGCCGATGCTGGCGAAGGTGTCGTAGAAGGTATCGAGAAAGCCCCGCTCGATGCTTTTGCGCTTCAGGCGCACGTCGCGCATCGCTTCGAAATACAGGTTCTGGTCGCAGCGCTCGAAGGCCTTGTCGGCCATCTCGAACAGGGTGTCGTCGGCGTTGTCGAACAAGGCTTGCAGGCCTTGGCGCAATTGCAGTGCAGCCTTGTCGCGCACTTGCAGGAGCAGTACCGGAAGGCAAGGCAGAGGCGTGCGCGCCCCTCTGTCGATGGCTGCCGCCAGCGGCACCACCTTGCCTTCTTTATGCATCCCGAACTCCTTGCAGGCTCGCTTGCCCGAGCGGGCAATAATTCGTCAAAGCTATGACGCCAAATACTGGGCACCATTATCAGCAAAAAATCTGATAGCTGCCAGCGCCGTTTCGCGTGCAGGGAAATGACCCTGCTTTGCCGCACATGCTCACACCGACCGACCAAAGGTCACCCGCCAGGGCGCTGTACACACCGGCCCCCTGCCCTATAATCGCCGGCATCTAGCTTGTGGAGCCGACCATGCCGAACCTACGCCTCGCCGACCTGACCGCCGAAATCGAAGCCAACGTGCGCCGCGCGCTGCTGGAGGACATCGGCAGTGGCGATATCACCGCGCAGCTGATCCCTGCCGAGCGCCTGGCCAAGGCGACCATCATTACCCGCGAGGACTGCGTGATCGCCGGCACCGCCTGGGTCGACGCCGTGTTTCGCCAGCTCGACCCGCGGGTAGCCGTGCACTGGCAAGTCGCCGACGGCGACCGCGCGCTGGCCAACCAGCCGCTGTTCCACCTGGAAGGCCCGGCACGCTCGCTGCTCAGCGGTGAGCGCAGTGCGCTCAACTTTTTGCAGATGCTGTCTGGCGTCGCCACGCGCGCGCGCTTTCTGGCCGACCTGGTCGACGGCACCCAGGTGCGCCTGCTCGACACCCGCAAGACCCTGCCCGGCCTGCGCCTGGCGCAAAAGTACGCAGTCACCTGTGGCGGTTGCGACAACCACCGCATCGGCCTTTACGATGCCTTCCTGATCAAGGAAAACCACATCGCCGCCAGCGGTGGCGTGCCTGAAGCGGTCGCAGCAGCGCACCGCATCGCCCCTGGCAAACCCGTGGAAATCGAGGTCGAAAGCCTGGACGAACTGCGCCAGGCCCTGAGTGCGGGCGCGGATATCATCATGCTCGACGAGCTGACCCTGGATGAAATGCGCGAAGCGGTGCGCATCACCGCAGGCAAGGCCAAACTTGAGGCCAGCGGCGGCGTCAACGAGAGCACCTTGCGGGTGATTGCCGAAACCGGCGTCGATTACATCTCCATTGGTGCCATGACCAAGGATGTGAAGGCGGTGGACTTGTCGATGCGCTTGAGCCTCTGAAGGCGCAGAAAATTGCAGGCATGAAAAAACCGGCCAGATGGCCGGTTTTTTTTTAACGTTGGATCAGAACGAGGCGTTGGCCAAGCCGTCCAGGTAACGCTCGACGTCCAGTGCCGCCATGCAGCCTGCACCGGCCGAGGTGATGGCCTGACGGTAGACGTGGTCGGCCACGTCGCCCGCTGCGAACACACCTTCGACGTTGGTGGCAGTGGCGTTGCCTTCACGGCCGCCATTGACCACCAGGTAGCCGTCCTTGAGGGTCAGCTGGCCTTCGAACAGCGACGTGTTCGGCGTGTGGCCGATGGCGATGAACACGCCGTCGACCTTGATTTCGTCGCTGCTGCCATCGTTGTTCTTCAGGCGCGCACCGGTCACGCCCATGTTGTCACCCAGTACTTCGTCCAGGGTGGCGTTGAGCTTGAGCTCGATCTTGCCTTCGGCCACGCGGGCGTTGAGCTTGTCGACCAGAATCTTCTCGGCACGGAAGGTTTCGCGACGGTGAACCAAGGTCACCTTGCTGGCGATGTTGGCCAGGTACAGCGCCTCTTCAACCGCGGTGTTGCCACCGCCGACAACGGCTACCGGCTTGTTGCGGTAGAAGAAGCCGTCACAGGTAGCGCAGGCCGAAACACCCTTGCCCATAAAGGTTTCTTCCGACGGCAGGCCCAGGTAGCGAGCGCTGGCGCCAGTGGCAACGATCAGCGCGTCGCAGGTATAGGTGCCACTGTCACCTTGCAGGGTGAATGGCTTGTTGGCCAGGTCGACAGCGTTGATGTGGTCGAAGACGATCTCGGTCTCGAAGCGCTCGGCGTGCTCTTGCATGCGCTGCATCAGGGCTGGGCCAGTCAGGCCATGGGGGTCGCCCGGCCAGTTGTCGACTTCGGTGGTGGTCGTCAGCTGGCCACCGGCCTGCATGCCGGTGATCAGCAGCGGCTTGAGGTTGGCACGGGCGGCATAGACTGCGGCGCTGTAACCGGCAGGGCCGGAACCGAGGATGATGACGCGCGAATGACGTACTTCAGACATGTCGAACTCCTGTCGAGCCGGCCGCACGGGGCCAGCATCGGTGTGCCGGCGGTGCCAGCTGGAATTTAAAAAGGACCCACGCAACCTTGGGGAAGGCTACAACGCGTCGGTCCAGAACCTAAAAGTTGAGCGCACTGTAGCGAGGTCGCAAAGATTAAGGAAATATCCTTCGACAATCCACCTCATAGGCATCGTCTATTCAGCAATTTCATTCACGAAAAACGCCCTGATGCTTTTGTTACAGCCGGTTTCGCCGACATCGCCCGCCTTTCGTCGGCGCAACAAACTCGGTAAGGTCAGCGCGTTTTCCTTATGTTCGGAGTGTCTCGATGCAAGCCCCTGTCCTCTCTGGCCCCCAGTATCTGCGCGAAGGCCTGAAACTGGTGCTGAGCCCGAACCTGCGGTTGTTCGTGCTGCTGCCCCTGGCCGTCAACCTGCTGCTGTTCGGCGGCCTGATCTACTTTGCCGGCCACCAGTTCAGTGTGTGGGTCGACGCGCTGATGCCGACCCTGCCAAGCTGGTTGAACTTCCTCACGTACATTCTCTGGCCACTGTTCGTCGCCCTGGTGGTGCTGATGGTGTTCTTCACCTTCACCCTGGTGGCCAACGTCATTGCCGCGCCGTTCAATGGTTTTCTGGCCGAAAAGGTCGAAGTGGTGGTGCGCGGCGAAGACAATTTCCCCGCGTTCAGCTGGGCTGAGCTGGTGGCCATGGTGCCGCGCACCTTTGGCCGCGAGATGCGCAAGCTGGGCTACTTCCTGCCCCGGGCCATCGGCCTGTTCATCCTGTCGCTGATCCCGGTGGTCAACGTGATCGCGGCGCCGCTGTGGCTGATTTTTGGGGTATGGATGATGGCTATCCAATACATCGACTACCCGGCGGACAACAACAAGATGAGCTGGCAGGACATGCTCGCCTGGCTGCGCAGCAAGCGCTGGCAGTCGCTGGGCTTTGGCGGCATCACCTACCTGGCGCTGATGGTGCCGGTGGTGAACGTGCTGATGATGCCAGCGGCGGTGGCCGGTGCTACGTTGTTCTGGGTACGCGAGCGTAACTGAGCCTGGCACGCGCTGGTGTAGGAGCGGCCTTGCGTCGCGAAAGGGTCGCGTAGCGGCCCCAGGTTCTGTGGCGCAGCAAAAATCGCCGGGGCCGCTTTGCGACCCTTTCGCGACGCAAGGCCGCTCCTACAACAACAACAACAACAACAACAACAACAACAACAACAACAACAATCACTGAGCCAGTCGGCTGGAAAACTGCCCCACCACGTCCACCACCCGCTTCGCCCCGTCCTGAATCTCGACGATCACGTTGCCGGTCTCATCGGCAAGCGCCAGCCCCTGCTCGGCCTGGCGCTTGCTGGTGTCGATGATCGCCACCGCAGCCTGGGCCAATTGCTCGTTCTGCTGCACGACCCGGGCAATCTCTTCGGTGGCAGTGCTGGTACGCGAGGCCAGCTGGCGTACTTCGTCGGCGACCACGGCAAACCCCCGCCCCTGCTCCCCCGCACGGGCTGCCTCGATGGCGGCGTTGAGCGCCAGCAGGTTGGTCTGCCCGGCAATGTCGCTGATGGTCTTGATGATTGAGCCGATCACCCGCGACTGAGTGTCCAGCGCCTGGATACCCTCGGCCGCTTCCTGCATCGACGCCTCCAGCCCACGCATGACGCTTACGGTTTGCGTGACCACCTCGGTGGCCTTGCGCGCGCTGGTGTCCGTGCCCAACGAGGTGTTGAAGGCGATGTCCGCCGCCTCGGCAACTGCCTGCTCCTGGTTGACCTGGTCGGTGATCACGGTGGCAAATTTGACCACCTTGTACAGCACGTCATGGGCATCAAAGATCGGGTTGTAGGACGCCTCCAGCCACACTACCCGGCCATGGGCATCGATGCGCTTGAAGCGCTCAGCGATGTATTCGCCCCGGCGCAGCTTGTCCCAGAACGCCTGATAGCCTGCCGAATTGGCTTCTGCAGGCTCACAGAAGATGCGGTGATGCTTGCCGCAGATCTGCTCGAGACGGTAGCCGACCGCGCTCAGAAAGCGTTCGTTGGCAGTCAGGATGGTGCCATCGAGGCCAAATTCGATCACGGCGGTCGAGCGCATCAATGCCTTGATCAGGCTTTCGTGCTCGCGTGAGGTTTCGATGGTGCGGGTAAGGTCGCTCGAGTGCAGGGTGAAATACTTGAGGCGCCCTTCGCTGTTCTTGACCGGCTGCAGGATGGAGCGCAGCCAGGCTTCCTGGCCATTGCCACGCAGCAGGCGGAACGCCCCGTTGAGGTGCTCGCCACGGCTGATGGCACTTTTCATGCGCTGATAGAAATCCAGCGTCTTCACATGGGGCGGGACAATGTCTTCGAGTTTGCGTCCAAGCAGTTGGTCGGCACGGTAGAGCATCTCGCTCTCGAAGTTGCCGTTGACCATCTCGATCCGTCCTTGGGGGTCGAGCTGGAGCACCAGCATCTCGCTGTCGAGGCTGCTCTTGACCTGTTCGACCGACAGCAGGTCTTCACGCAGTTGCTGGATTTCTTGCTTGAGCTTGTTGTTGAACATTCCCGCTCTCCTGGAGCGCAGCACGTAATCGAATGCATCTTCATCGGCTGGTGGTGGCAGGTTCTTGAGCACCCTGCAGACAAATATTCACACCGTTGAAACAACCGGCGATCAGGCGTCACCTGCACGTCACAAGGCCGTCACATGCGCGCAATGCTGCAGGAGGACACTTTTTGTCATGAATACACCCGCCCTGCGTATCACCCTCGTCAGCGAAACCTTCCCACCGGAGATCAACGGTGTCGCCAATACCCTTGGCCGCCTCAGCGAAGGGTTGCGCCAACGCGGGCATGACATCGAGATCGTGCGCCCACGCCAAGCCGGCGAAGCGCCTGTGCACAACGACCCGCAACTGATGCTGTGCCGCGGCTGGGGCTTGCCCGGCTACCCCGGCCTGCAATGGGGCGAAGTGTCCATGCACAAGCTGCTGCGGCGCTGGCGCAGACAACGCCCGGATGTGCTGTACATCGCTACCGAAGGGCCATTGGGGCTGAGTGCGCTGCGCGCGGCACGGCGCCTGGGGGTGCCGGTGGTCAGCGGTTTCCATACCAACTTCCCGCAGTACTCCGGCCAATATGGCTTGGGTTTGCTGGCACGCCTGCTCACCCACTACCTGCGCTGGTTCCATCGCCGTACGGCCATCACCCTGGTGCCCAGCGTCAGCCAGCGTCTGGAGCTTGAACGCCGTGGCTTCGAGCGCCTGGAACTGCTGGCCCGCGGCGTCGATGCCTGCCTGTTCAACCCGGCCCGGCGCAGCCAGGTGCTGCGTGAAAGCTGGGGGCTTGGCCCGGACGATATCGCCGTGCTGCATGTCGGGCGCTTGGCGGCAGAAAAGAACCTGGGGCTGCTGCGCCCGTGCCTGGACGCGCTGAAGCAGACTTATCCACAGAAGCGCCTGCGCCTGATCGTGGTCGGCGACGGCCCACAGCGCGCCGCCCTTGAACAACAAGTGGCTGATGCCGTGTTCTGTGGCGCCCAGCGCGGTGAGGCACTGGCCGAGCACTATGCCAGCGGTGACCTGTTCCTGTTCCCAAGCCTGACCGAAACCTTTGGCAACGTGGTACTCGAAGGCATGGCTTCGGGGCTGGCGGTGGTGGCCTACGATGAGGCGGCGGCCGCGCAACATCTTCGTCATGGGCACAGCGGCGCGCTGGCCATGCCCGGGGACCAGGCGGCCTTTATCGATGCCGCCTGCTGGTTGCTGGAAGAGGAAGAAACCCTGCGCCGAGTACGCCTGAATGCCCGTCAACATGCCAGCCGCCAAGGCTGGCCGGCGATTGTCGAGCAGTTCGAGGCCTATCTGTATGGTGCCTGCAAACAACGCGCAGGCGCGGCGCAACAGGCCCCGGGCACTGCGCTGGCGATCAAGCCAGGTTCGACAGCCCCGCGCGGCTGAGGAAAAACCTTAGCCCAGGGCCTTCTCGATGGCCTGAACCACGGCAGGGTCATCCGGCGCAGTGCGCGGCGAGAAGCGCGCCAGCACGCGGCCGTCCTTGCCTACCAGAAACTTTTCGAAGTTCCAGCTGATGTCACCGGGGAATTCAGCCCCCTCCCCTGCCAGCAGGCGATACAGCGAGTGGCGTTGTGGCCCATTGACCTCCAGCTTGGCGCCCAAGGGGAAGCTGACACCGTAGTTGAGGCTGCAGAATTCCTGGATTTCCTTCTCGCTGCCAGGCTCCTGGCCGGCAAACTGGTTGCAGGGCAGCCCCAGCACGCTGAAACCCTTGCCCTTGAACTGCTGTTGCAGCTTTTCCAGCGAAGCGTATTGCGGCGTCAGGCCACACTTGGAGGCAACGTTGACCACCAGCACCACTTGGCCCTTGAACGGTGCGAGGGGCAGATCCCCGCCGTTCAGTGCCTCCAACTTCAGGTCGTGAAATGCACTCATGATGTAATCCCCTCTCAGGTTCCCGATGGCCGCGTGGGCGAAATCCGCCCAATAAAAAAGCGCTCGTCCAAGCCGTCCACCTCCCGTTGGGAAGGCAAATGGCTTGCCCGAGCGCCTGGCGACTCTCTGAGCTTAGCGCAGAAAATCAGTGGTGATGGCCACCTTCACCGTGGATGTGACGGTGAGCGATTTCTTCTTCGCTGGCGTCACGCACGTCGACAACCTTGACCTGGAAGGTCAGGCGCTGGCCGGCCAGCGGGTGGTTGCCGTCAACGGTAACGTCGTCGCCGTCGAGGTCGCGAATGGTGACGATCTGCATCTGGCCATCCGGCGCCGAGGCGTGGAACTGCATGCCGACTTCCAGCTCGTCGACGCCTTCGAACAGGCTGCGGTTCAGGGTGCTGACCAGCTCGGCCAGGTATTCACCGTACGCGTCTTCCGGCTCGATGGAGACATTCAGCTCGTCACCGGCCTGTTTGCCTTCCAGGGCTTTTTCCAGGCCCGGGATGATGTTGCCGGCACCGTGCAGGTAAACCAGCGGCGCGCCACCGGCGGAGCTGTCGATGGTCTCCCCGGCGTCGTTGGTCAGGGTATAGTCGATGGAGACAGCCTTGTTGGCGGCGATCAGCATGGGGCAAGACCTTTTGCAAAAGTATGTAGAGCGGACAAGTGTAACCAAGCCATCGCCCGATTGCGAACGCGCCTCGGCCGAGGAACAGCCCATCAGTCGGATCACTGGCTTCCATCAGGACGAAGAAGGCCACTGGGTGGTCGAGCTGTCGTGCGGCCACACCCAGCACCTTCGCCACCAACCGCCCTGGCAAGCACGCCCGTGGGTGCTCGATGCCGCTCAGCGCCAGCAGCGCATCGGCCAGGCTTTCGCCTGTGGCTGGTGTGCACAGGCGGCCGATAGCGCTACCCTTGGCCGTTGATTCCTTGCACCGCTTTATTTCGAGAAGCACGCATGCAAACATTTTTCATTGCGCCGACCGACTTTGGTGTCGGCCTGACTTCAATCAGCCTGGGCCTGGTTCGCACCCTTGAACGCGCAGGCCTGAAGGTCGGTTTTTTCAAGCCCATCGCCCAGCCGCACCCCGGCGATACCGGCCCCGAGCGCTCCACCGAACTGATCGCACGGACCCACGGCATCAAGCCGCCCAAGCCGTTGAGCCTGGCGCACGTCGAGCGCATGCTCGGCGATGGCCAACTTGACGAACTGCTCGAAGAAATCATCCGCCTGTACCAGCAAGCCTGCGTGGGCAATGACGTGGTAGTGGTCGAGGGCATGGTGCCGACCCGCCACGCCAGCTACGCGGCGCGGGTCAACCTGCACCTGGCCAAGAGCCTGGATGCCGAGGTGATTCTGGTGTCGGCGCCGGAAAACGAGGTCCTCAGCGAGTTGTCCGGCCGGGTCGAGCTGCAGGCCCAGCTGTTCGGCGGCCCACGCGACCCGAAAGTGCTCGGGGTGGTCCTCAACAAGGTGCGCACCGAAGAAAGCATGGCGGACTTCGCCACGCGCCTGCGCGAGCACTCGCCGTTGCTGCGCGGCAACGACTTCCGCCTGCTGGGCTGCATCCCTTACCAGCCCGAGCTGAACGCCCCGCGCACCCGCGATGTGGCCGACCTGCTTGGCGCCCAGGTGCTCAACGCCGGGGACTACGAGCAGCGGCGCATGAGCAAGATCATCATCTGCGCACGCACCGTGGCCAACACCGTGCCATTGCTCACACCTGGCACCCTGGTGGTGACCCCGGGTGACCGTGACGACATCATTCTGGCCGTGAGCCTGGCGGCGATCAATGGCGTGCCCCTGGCCGGCCTGCTGCTGACCAGCGACAGCAAGCCCGATGCGCGCATCCTTGGCTTGTGCCGCGGCGCCCTGCAAGCCGGCCTGCCGATTCTGTCGGTGAGTACCGGTTCGTACGACACGGCCAATCAGCTCAACTCACTGAACCGCGAGATCCCCGTGGATGACCGCGAGCGTGCCGAGTTCATCACCGATTTCGTCGCCAGCCACCTCGACGCGGCCTGGCTGCATCAGCGCTGTGGCACACCACGTGAGCTGCGTCTGTCGCCTGCGGTGTTCCGCTATCAGTTGATTCAACGCGCACAACAGGCCAACAAGCGCATCGTCCTGCCCGAGGGCGCCGAGCCGCTGTTGGTGCAGGCGGCGGCGATCTGCCAGGCCCGTGGCATCGCGCGTTGCGTACTGCTGGCCAAGCCCGAGGCCGTCGAAGCCGTTGCCCGCGCCCAGGGCATTACCCTGCCGCCAGACCTGGAAATACTCGACCCGGAGCTGATTCGCGGGCGCTATGTCGAACCGATGGTCGAGCTGCGCAAAAGCAAGAACCTCAATGCGCCCATGGCCGAGCAGCAGCTGGAAGACCCGGTGGTGATCGCCACCATGATGCTGGCCCTGGATGAGGTCGACGGCCTGGTCTCGGGCCTGGTGCACTCCACCGCCAACACCATCCGCCCGGCCCTGCAGCTGATCAAGACGGCGCCAGGTGCCAGCCTGGTGTCTTCGGTGTTCTTCATGCTGTTCCCCGAGCAGGTGCTGGTGTACGGCGACTGCGTGATGAACCCGCACCCCAGTGCCGCAGAACTTGCAGAAATTGCCCGGCAGAGCGCCGAATCGGCACAGGCCTTCGGCATCGCGCCGCGTGTGGCGATGATCAGTTATTCAAGTGATTCGGCGAGCGATGAAGAAGTCGAGAAGGTGCGTGAAGCAACACGCCTGGCACAAAGCGCGGAGCATGATCTGCTGATCGATGGGCCGTTGCAGTATGACGCTGCGGCCAACCCGGCCATCGCCCGGGAACTGGCACCGAACAGCCCGGTTGCCGGGCGAGCCACGGTGTTCGTCTTCCCCGACCTCAATACCGGCAACACCACGCACAAAGCGGTGCAGCGCAGTGCCGATGGGGTCAGCCTGGGGCCGATGCTGCAGGGGTTGCGCAAGCCGGTGAACGATTTGCCGCGCGGGGCTCAGGTGGACGATATCGTGCATACCATCGCCCTGACGGCGATTCAGGCCAGCGTCGTGCGCTGAAGCCTTGGGGCTGCTTGGCAGCCCCAAGGCGACCCTCATGACTTACGGATACTGCTGAACCTGCCCTTGCTGGTCATACTGCTGACCTGGGATCGGCTTCAGGTTGACCTCCACGCGACGGTTCTGTGCCCGGCCGTTGGCGTCGGCGTTGCTGGCGATCGGCTGGTCCGGGCCCATGCCACGTACCGAAATGCGCGAAGCATCCACACCCTGCGACGTCAGGTAGGTGCTGACCGCCTGCGCGCGGCGCTGGGACAGGTCCATGTTGTGCTGACGGCTGCCGGTGCTGTCGGTGAAGCCGACCACTTCGATGGTGTTCTGGTTGAACTGCTTGAACGAGCCAGCCAAGTTGTTCAGCGGCGAGTAGAAGCTTGGCGCGATGTTGGCCGAGTCGGTGGCGAAGGTGATGTTGCCTGGCATGATCAGCTTGATCTGGTCGCCCTGGCGCTGCACCTCGACGCCGGTATTGGCCATTTGTGCGCGCAGTGCGGCTTCCTGCTTGTCGGCGTAGTAGCCGTAACCGGCTGCTGCGGCACCCACTGCGGCGGCGCCGATCAGCGCACCTTTACCCCGGTTGTTGTGGTCGATGGCGGCACCGGCGACAGCGCCGGCCAACGCACCCAAGCCGCCGTACTTGGCGGTCTTGCTCATCCCCGTGGAGCCCTGCGCCTGACCCTGGTTGTCGTACGGGTTCTGGCTTGCGCAGCCAGTCATCAGGGCTGCAGCGGTTGCGACGATAATCAGACGACGCATGGTGAACATGGACAAGCTCCTACTGAAATTCATAAATGCGGCAGACCGCGAATGGATCTATGCCAGCCTTGGATTGCCAAGCGGCAAGAAAATTCCATGAACACGTTTTCACGCAGGTTCATGCCCGCACGAACGGGTTCTCGCGCATCTCGTCACCCAGGCGGGTGTCTGGCCCGTGGCCTGTGACCACGATGGCCGTTTCATCCAGCCGGTACAACCGCTCCTTGATCGAACGAACGATAGCCCGCTGATCACCGCCCCACAAATCGGTGCGGCCAATACCGCGACGGAACAGGGTATCGCCGGCAATCAACAGCTTGGCATCGGCGAACCAGAAGCTCATCGAGCCGGGCGTGTGCCCCGGGGTATGCAAGGCCACGCCACAACCACAGGCCAGTTCCTCGTCATCGCTCAGCCAGCGGTCTGGGGCAGGCACCGGGGTGTAAGGTACGCCGAACACCTGGCACTGCATCTCCAGGTTGTCCCACAGCGACTGGTCGTCTTTGTGCAGGTGCAATGTCGCGCCAGTCAGTTCCTTCAACTTGCCCGAGGCGAGGAAGTGATCGAAATGCGCGTGGGTGTGGATGATGCTTACCAAGGTCAGGCCATGGGCTTGCAGGCGGGCGAGGATCTTCTCCGGGTCACCGCCTGGGTCGACGACGATGGCCTTTTTGCTCAGCGGGTCGCCGATCAGGGTGCAATTGCACTGCAGGGGGCCTACGGGGAAGGTTTCGCGGATGAGGGTGGGGGGAGCGTGGTTCATTCAACGTCTCGGTAGTAAAACAGGGGGATCTACGCAGTTCCTGGAATGAGAAAACCACCGAAGCATCATCAATCCGCTGAAAATCGGAATGCGAAAACTCACCTTCGGAAAACGAAAAACCGGCACTTTGGCCGGTTTTTACACAGAAGACCTGAGACAGTCAGGTACAGGAGCTGGTGCGGCTTGGTGATGGCATTTTGATCTTCAGGATGAAGCGCCTGCGAGAGGGCCAACCGGCTCAAGCTCTGCCCCCTTCCCTTTAGCGACTTGTAGGAAACGCATTTGGTTTTCGGAAATTCGACCTGCGAGGCGTCTAGCCTCAGCCTCAAATTTCGCCACCAATAGCTTTTCCTGCCTCTTTGCGGATCGCATGATTACCTCCAAAGCCTGATCGGGCATAGCACGGATACTATTAGGGATCTATCTGGATCACAAGCCGACCATCAGACGTGTTTGTGAATCCAAGCGCTTCATATAGTGGCCTTGCCCCAGCGAGAGGGTCTTGCACCTCGATCTCCCGACAACCCAACATTCGGGCGTAATAATCAACGGCCAACAGTGCCAGAGAGGCGACCTGCCCCTTCAGCGGATGAGACCTACAAGGGTTGCTCTCCAACAATATGACCTTTATGCACAGGCGGCTTCTTCGGGGGCTTGCATAACAGAGACCGCAGAGCTCAGTACCGTACCAGATAGAAAGATCGAAACCCTTCGTGTCTTTATCTTTCCAGGCAGAAACCTCCTCCCAAGGGAACAGGGCGACACCCTCTGACCACTCAAGGGAAGCAGTAATGGCTTCATACGTTATGGGCTCCATTCGGACACGGGTAGTCGCGATAGAGTTGCTCAAAAACTCTGGTTGACGGTGCAAGAACTCATTGACAAGGGCTCTGGCCTGGGATCGAAAGACTTGGTAACGAAGATTAATATTTCGCTGCCTCATGGAAGTCCCTTCCACCGAATGGACTCCATAACCATTCAGAACTCAAGCCCGACTGATCCCATTCGCTCCCAAATCAGTAGTTCTGCCGATTGCGGCGAATTCAAGTCACATTGACTGATGAGCGAAGCCAGGTCGTACGGACCCATCTTGACGCTATTCATATTGCTCACTGCCCGCCCCTCACCTTCAAGCCGGTCTGGAAGATCAGGCAGAGTCCATGAGTGGAGCTTGGATTGCTGAACAGGGTTGCTCATGATTCATTCACTGGCAGTCATTTGGAATCGGATATCTACCAGCTCGAACCCTAATGAAAAAGGGCTAAAAATCCCTCTTAGCTGTCTTCGGATCCTTCCCACAGTACATCGGGAAACCTTTCCTCCAAGTCGACCGGAAAGGTTACGCTTTATGACAATAGAGGCACTTTTTCAGCCTTTCACCTCAAGGCAAAAACAACCTGAACAACCCGCCCCCAAGCGCCCCGCCATTGGAAATCTCGATGCGCCCCTTCACCCCATCGCTCTCATGCAGCGCCGCGATCCGCGCAGCGAAGTACAGGCCCAGGCCAGTACTGCCACTGTGTGAATCGATCCCCTGAATGAACTCTTCCTGGCGTTCGAGCATGCGCTGTGGATAACCCGGGCCGTCATCGTTGACGCAGATCACCAGTTGGTTGGCCTCTTCCTCGATGCTGATCAACAAGGCATGCCCGGCAAAACGGGTGGCGTTGGTGATCACGTTGGCGATCACCGACGCCACCAGTTCGCGGTCGAAAAAGCCCAACGGGTTGTCGGTGTCGATACGCCAGGTGGCGAGGATGTCGTTGTGCTTGAGTACTTCCTGATGGGCAGCCAACTGGGCTTCGATGAAGTCGTCCAGCTCGTGGTAGTCCGGGCAGACCGGCAGCTGGTTGACACCCAGTTTGTACAGCCCCAACAGCTGCACCAGCATACCGTTGAGGTGGCGGAACTCGTGCTCCATCACCCCTTGCTCGGTGCCAGTGCGCAACTCTTCGGGCAAGCGCGCCAGCCACTGGTCATGGGACTGGATCAGCGCTGACAGGGAGTTTTTGAGGTCGTGCACGGTGGAGGCGATCACCGTGGAAAAATCCAGCCCCTGATTGTCTTGATTCATGCGCCGAACACTCGGATGTGCAGTTTGCCATAGCGGTCATAGCGGTTGTCGCTGGCCGGGATGCCGGCAACGCTGGTCAAGGCGTTGCGGCATTCCTGCATGATCGCAGGCTGTGGGTCATCCCCCCCGATGCGCAGCAGCGCCTGGGCGGTGTTGAGGGCGATGCTGATGTTCTTCGGTTGCAAGGCCAAGGCCTTGCGGAACAACTGCAGCGCTTCGTCGAGCTGACCTCCCTGGTAACTACGCACTCCCTGGCGGTTGAGGGTTACGGCTTCGGTGATCGCATTGAGTACGGCCGGATCATCCGTCAGCTTGGCTACCTTCTGCATGACCTTGGGGTCATCGCCATAGCTTTCCACACAGCTTTTGAGCACCCCAATCGCGGCCGCTTCCTGCCCTGACGCCTGCAGTTGGGCAGCCACTGTCAGCGCAGCATCGACCGAGAAGAACTGTTCCATCTTGTCCAGACGCTGCATGGCCTGCTCGGTGAGCTTGGCGGCCGTCTCGGCGTCACCGGCCTGCTGCAGGCTCGCGGCTTTCATCATCCGGGCGCGCACCTGCAAGCCTTGATCCTCGGGGTTTTCCTTGGCCACTTCACTGAGCACGGTGTTGATCTCGACGCGGGTCCGGGCGTCCAGGCCAAAGCCTGCGTTCTTGCTCATCAAGGCCTGCACCAGGCCAAGGTTGTTCTCGGCATCCTTGTAGCGCGAACTCTGCCCCTGGTTCACTGCATGGCGGAACGCCTTCGAGGAGGTTTCAAAGTCCTCGTTGCCCAGCGCCAGCTTGCCCAGCGTGGCCTGCCGACGTACCGACAGCGGCGACAGCCGCACTGCTTCTTCCAGCATGTTCTGCGCGCGCTTGTTCTCGCCCTGCGCCACCAGCACTTCGGCCATGCCGTCGTACAGGCCCGGCATGATCGGGAAGGCCTTCAGTGCCTGCTCGTACACGCCCTGAGCCTGGGCATTCTGGCCACGCTTGTGCATCAGGCTGCCCAGCGCCGAGTACACCCACGGCTGCGGGCGGCTGGCGAGAATGGCCTTGAGGAACTTTTCCAGCTCGTCAAAGCGATTGAGGTTGCGCAGGGCATCGGCCCGGTAGCGCAGGCACAAAGGGGCGAAGCGCGGGTCCTTCTTGCACAGCTCGGCGCAGGCCGCCAGGACTTCGGCCGGGCGACCGCGGTCCAGGGCCTGGAGGATCGGCTTGAGCAAGGTCTTGCGCTGGAACAGCTTCTCGACGCGCTGGGCCAGGCCTACCCGGTTGAACGGCTTGGTCAGGTAGGCATCGGGCTCATGCTCGATGGCACTGAGGACGATGGCCTGGCTGCTCTCGGCCGTCACCATGATGAACACGCACTCATGGCTGATGTGCTTGTCGAGGATCAGGTCTTCGAGCACCTGCTGGCCGTTCTTCTTGCCGTCGCCCAGGTGGAAGTCCTGCAGGATGAAGTCATAACGTTTCTGCGCGCACATGCGCAGGGCCTGCTCGCCGCTGTCGGCAGTGTCCACGTCGCGCACACCCAGCTCGCGCAACATGGAACGTGTCGACGTACGAAAGTCGGTGAAGTCGTCGACGATCAGAAAGCTCTTTTGCCCGTACTGCAGCATCAACACGACCTGTATTGGGATGATTGAAAAATCGCGCAAGGCGATGCATACCACCGAATGCTGTATCGGCAACCGGTCGGGAAAGATGAGGGTTGAGCATGCAGCGCGCTAAACAATTGCGCGCAGTGGCCTCAAGCCATTACTTTAGCGAGCAAACCCCGCGAGGGCTACCTCAGGCCAGTAAGCCCAGCGATTTGGCCTTGGCCACCGCTTGCGTCCGGCGCTCGACGCCCAGCTTGCTGTTGATGTGGCTGGCATGGGTCTTGACGGTATGCAGCGAGATAAACAGCCGCTCGCTGATCTGCTGGTTGGAACACCCCTGCGCGATCAGTTCAAGCACAGCCCGCTCCCGACCACTCAACGCCTCGCCGCTGCCGCTGCTGACCACAGGTAATGGCGGCAGGCGCTTGAGCAGTTCGGCCTGCACCGCGCAACCGGGGTGCGCTGCAAGCTGCTCGTGCAGCCACTGTGGGTGTTTTTCGAGCAACGTTTGGAAGGGGTGCAGCACGCCGCCCTGCGCGGCTTCGAGCGCCTTGGGCAGCAGCCCGGCAGCTTGCGCTTCACGGCCCTCCCCTAGCAGCAGGGCAAGCCACTGGCACAGTGCACTGACGGCCAGCAGCATGCCGCCACTGGCCAAACCCCGTTCGACCAGCCCCGACAGGCGCTGAATAGATTCATCTGTGCGCAGCTGGATACGCGCCAGCAACGCCTGCTGCAGTTCGATATGCAGTGGCAGCAACGGGTGAAACTCCGGGGCCGCTGCGGGCTGCTCGCCGCCGTAGGTCTGCCCCAGCCGCAGCAACCACGACTCGGCAAGGTCGGTACGCCCTTGCGCCAGCCACAGCTCGCATTTGACCAGGGTAATCATGGCCAGGTAGTAGATCGGCGGAACATCCCAGATGTGCATCAGCCGCTCCGCCTCGGCCAGCTCGGCGAACGCTTCGGCGAAGTGGCCCTCGCGGCCATCGAGCGTCGCAATGACACAGTGGCCGATCAGCACGCTGATGTCCCGGCAGGCCCGCGCTTCACCCAGCCCCGCACGCAGGCGCGCACGGCCTTGGGCGGCTTGCAGGCGCGAAACCAGCAGGTAGCCCTCGTACAGGGTCAGCCGCGCCCGCACCGCATACAAGCGCTGCCCCGACAGCCCCTGCAGGCGCTGCAAGCCTTGGCGCACTTCGTCCAGGGCCCGCAACACTTCACCACGGGCATGCAGCACCCGCGCCCGATCATAGTGCGCCAGGGCCTCGAACAGCGGGTTGCCGACACGCTGGGCCAGCTCCAGAGCTTCGCGGTTCCAGCCCCGCGCATGCCAGAAGTCGGCATCGGCAATGGCCAGGTTGGACAGTGTCGACAGGCACACCAGGCGCTGGCCATAACGCTTGCACGGCAGGCTTTGCAGCGCTTCACCGCAATAAGCCAAGGTGCGCTCGCGATCACCCCGACCGCGCGCGATGACGCCGCTCAGCGCCAGCCACTGGGCCAGCATCGACTTCTGCGCGGTCGCCGACGGTGCAGGCAGAAAACGGCTGAGGTAACCGGCCAGTTCTTCGGCCGCATCCAGCTGGCAAGCCAACCCCAACGCCCAGCTATACAGCACGATCAGCCGCGGCGTGCTGATCAGCAAGCTTTCTGGGAGGTCCATCTTCCAGCGCAGCAGCATGCCGACGTTCTGCTCGGCCAGCAGCTGCTCCTCGGAAAGGCTCTGCACCAGGTCGGCAGCCACATCGAGGTGGCCGGCACGCAGCGCCTGTTCAACCGCCTCGTCCAGCAAGCCTTGCCCCTCGAACCAACGACAGGCACGCAAGTGCAGGCCCGCCAGCGGTTCGCTGGCCTGGCGGCTACGCAGCAGGTCAGAGAACAGGTGGTGGTAACGAAACCAGTGACCGTGCTCGTCCAGCGGCACCAGAAACACCTGGTGAGCCTGCAGGAAGCGCAGGATCGCGGTACTGTCCTCGCGGCCACGCAGGGCATCGCAGAGCGGCGCACAGAAGCGCTCCTGGCACGCCGTTTCGTAGAGAAAGGCCTGTACGTCCGCCGGCAGGATCTCGATGACTTCTTCCAGCAAGTAATCGCGTATCAGCCCTTCGCCGCCATGCAAGGCGTGGGGCAAGGCATGCTCATCGCCTGATTCGCTGGCCGCAAGCTGCCAGAAGCGTAGCCCGGCCACCCAGCCGTCACTGCGCTGGATCAGGTTGTCCAGTGCCTGGCCACGCAGGCCGGTGGGTTGGCGGCCGATTACCGCCAACGACTCGTCAGGCGTCAGGCGCAGCTCCTGCTCGTTGAGTTCGACCAGTTGCCGGGACAGACGCAAGCGCGCCAGGTGCCAATCCGGGCGCTGGCGGCTGGTGATCAACAGCACCAGGCCATTGGGCAAGTGATTGAGGAAAAACTGCAGGCAACTGTCGAGTACCGGCCCTTGCGCCAGGTGATAGTCATCCAGCACCAGTAGCAGGGGCGTATCGGCTTGCAGGTACTGCGCCAGCTCGTCGAGCAGGCCGTCGAGCCACTCCTCGAAGGCGAATGGCTGGTGACGCTGGCGCATTTTCAGCAGGCCCATGGCCTGGCCACCCAAGGCGGGGCAGTACTGCTGCAGGCCTTCGAGCAGCCGCTCAAGAAAACGCCCGGGGTCGGCATCGCGCTGGCTCAGGCCAAGCCAGAGGCTTCGCCAGTGCTCGGGCAGTGCTTCGCAGAACTCGATGGCCAACGAGCTTTTACCAAAGCCCGCCGGCGCGTTGACCAGCAGCAACCGCCCGTTCAGGCCTGCCTGCAGGCGCTGGCACAGACGTGCACGCGGCACGTGGCCGTCCGGCAGCGGTGGCCGAAAGAAACGCCCGCCCAGCAGGCCGAGGGCCTGGCTGGCGAATCCATGCGTACGGGACAGATCTGTCATGGCCGGCTCATTCTGATGGGAAGACAACGGCGATACGGATGCTTGCGAGACTAGCGGGTAACGCAGCGCATTTGAAGATGATGGGCGCAATTGCGCTGTAAAAGACTACGACAAAAAGCAACAACCCTGATGGACGAGCACTAGGCCGGGGCTTTGGCGGAACATTCACCGGCCTTATCGCGGCCCTGCAGGTGGCCGCGAATTGCGCAGTGGCTGAACAGAAACGCCCCGGCAAGCCGGGGCGTTCTGGGGATCACACGGAGTTGCAGGTTATCAGCTCAACGAATACCCGACTGACGCAGGGCCGCTGGCTGGAAGTCGGCTTTGCTGGCACTGAAGCCAAAGTCGTAAGCGCGCTTCTCTTCGTTCTTCATGCCCAGCGCCAGGTAACGACCCGACTGCAGGTCGTAAATGGTTTCCAGGGTGTACCAAGGTACTTCTTTGTTGTAATACGGCTGTGAATGGGCTTCGGAAACGCGCCACAGCTGGCCACGACCGTCGTACTGATCGATCACTGCAGCCTGCCAGGTGTCCTCATCGATGTAGAAGTCACGCTTGGCGTAGACGTGCCGCTGACTCGGTTTGAGCGTTGCAACCACGTGCCAGACGCGGCGCAGCTCGTAACGGGACAGGTCCTGGTTGATGTGCCCGGCCTTGATGATGTCGACGTACTTCAGCTTGGGGTCATCCAGCTTGAAGGCGTTGGAGGCGATGTACAGTTCCTTCTTGCCTTCCAGCTTCCAGTCGTAGCGGTCTGGCGCACCGTTGAACATGTCCAGGTTGTCCGAGGTACGCAGGCCGTCGGCAGCAGTACCCGGGCCGTCGTACGACACTTGCGGTGCCTTGCGTACGCGACGCTGGCCGGCGTTGTAGATCCAGGCATTGCGCGGTTCTTTCACCTGGTCGAGGGTTTCGTGCACCAGCAGCACGGTACCGGCCAGGCGTGCGGGCGCGGTCACTTCCTGCTTGAAGTAGAAGAGGATGTTACCCGGGTTGTTCGGGTCGTAATCCTTCATCTTGTCGCGGAAGACGAACTGGTCCGAGAAGTTCACAGCGACGAACGAGCCGTTCTGCTGCGGCGTGGCCTGGATCACCAGACGACTGACACTGCCCCCACGGTAGCGGGTAATGTGGTTCCAGATCACTTCCAGGCCGCTTTTCGGGATCGGGAACGGCACCGCCGTGTCGAAGTTGTTCAAGCCGTTGCCGCCTTCCACCAGCGTGGTCTGGGTGGCGTTTTTCTTGATGGCGGCGAACACGTCGGCAGGTACCGTGGAGCCGCGATGGGTCTTGAATACCGGGATCCTGAAGCTGTCCGGGTAGCGTTTGAACATGGCCAGCTGGCCCGGAGAAAGCTTGTCCTTGTACTGATCGGCGTTCTGCGCAGTGATGGTGAACAACGGCTTTTCACTGCCATACGGGTCGGCCAGGAAGCCCTTGCCGTCGACGCTACCCGCCGTCTTCGACAGCGGCTCCCACGGGCCGATCGAGCCATCGGCGTTGCCGGCCTTTTCGGCGCCCATCGGGGTCAGGGTACTGCCCAACTTGGCCGCCTCGTCGGCGGATACCGCAGCCATGACGCTGGTCGCCAGCAGGGACAGGCCCAGTACACCGGCTTGCAGCACACTTCTGGTCTTGTTCATGTTGTGTCGTCCTGAATCAGTATTCTTAGAAGTTCACGCCGAAGCTGAGGGCGACGAAGTCGCGGTCATCCACGGTGCTGTACTTGCCGTCGAAGAAGTTGGTGTACGACAGGCTCGCCGTATAGGTGTTCTGGTACTCGGCGTCCAGGCCCAGGCTGACGGCCTTGCGGCCTTCCTCGAAGTTGGCACCAGGGCCAGGCGAGTAGCCGGAAACGTCATGCGACCAGGCCACGCTGGGCTTGAGGTTAACCCCGGCGAAGACGTCGTTGTAGTCCCAGATGACCCGGGCGCGGTAACCCCAGGAGGTGCTGGTGGTGTAGCCGTCGTTCTCGCATTTGCGATTCAGGTTGGTGGTGGATGCCCCAGCACCTGCGCCAGCGATGGTGCTGCCATTGAGCGCCTGGCAGGTGTCCGCACCGCCGGTAGCAGGCAGCGGGCCAGGCCCGAAGACCGGGTCACGGCCGTAGCGGGTCTCGCGTGCGTTTTCCAGGCCGCCAACGTGGGTAACCCCAACTTCGCCCACCACAGTCATGCGGCTGGCGCCCATTACTTGGTCGAAGAAGTGCGTCAGCGTAGTCTGGAACTGGGTGATTTCCTTGCGACGGTAGCCGTGCAGGTCTTGGCCGGGGGTACCGGAGAGCAGCGAAGCGTTGGTCAGTGCGCCACCAATCGGACGCACGCCCGAGAATAGGATGTCGGTGGTATTCAGTTGCACGGGGGCATTGGGGCGATAGCTGACTTCACCACTCCACGCCGTACCCGTAGGCAGCGTAGTGGAGAAGCTCAGGCCGTACAGGCGGATGTCCTCGGGGTACTCGACGAAGTACTCGGAGTTACCGGCCACAATCAGCGGTGCCAGCGCTCGCAACTGTGCAGGCAGCGCGCTCAGGCCGGCGAACACCGACGGTGGGGCGCCAGTGGCACTGAAGATCGGCGCGCGGCTGTGGTAGTTCATGAAGTAGGCACCGAACTCGGTGTCCAGCGGGTCGAACATGTAGCGCAGAGCCACGCCGAACTGGCCGCTGTCACGGGCATCACGGTCGGCGCCGCGGCGCACCATCACCCCTTCTTCGTTGATGTTCACGCCCTGAGTGGCGAGGAACTGCTGGGCTGCGCCCGGCACCGTGCGGCTGCTGTTGAGCACGCGCAGGTTGTCGGTACAGCCGTCGGCGATGATGTCTGGCTGGGAGAAGAACGTGCCGCAGTTGTCGACGACGGTCTGGTCCCATTCGATCTGATAGAAGGCCTCGGCCGACAGGTTATCGGTCAAGCTCTGGGAAATGTAGAACATGTTGACAGGGATCAGGCCTTCCTTGATCTCGGCCCCCGGGCGGCGGAACGCGGACACGTCGATCGGGTTGATCGAGTTGATGCCGCCGCCGATGAAGGTACTCTCACCCCAACTGACAACCTGCTTGCCCAGGCGCACCGAGCCTGGCATGTCGCCAATCGAATAGTTGTGATAGACGAACGCATCGAGCAGTTCGGCACCGGAAGACTTGGCGCCTTCCTTGCGGTTGGAGTCGCTGATGTCCTTGAACTCGCGGCTTTCGTCCTTCAGCTCGAAGTCGTACCAGTACTTGCCACGCACGAACACGCCGGTGTCACCGTACTTGAGTTCGAGGTCATGGATGCCCTTGAAGATCTTGGAGAACGTTTCGCCCTTCTTGAAGTTCAGGTGGCCATCGTCGGAGGTCTGCGACAGGCCTTTGCCGCCGTTGTTCACCCCGATCAGGTTCTTGTTGGGGTTGGCCGTCGACCAACTGGCGCCGATGGAGAGCGACGAGTCGAACTGGCCTTCGATTTCACCAATGTTGAAACTGACAGCGAAAGCAGGACTTGCGAGCGTGGAAGCAAGGCTGACGGCCAGGGGCAACTTGGCCCGGCGCCAGAACAGGTTTGCAGATTTCATCGACGCTACTCCATGTACTTTTTTGTTATGGCAGTGAGTCCTTTCAGAAACGGCCCGTGGGACCGGTATGCAGGCTTGCGCCTGCGGCAACACGGCTTGCGCGTGTCGCCCTCCCCCATTCCTGAAAATCCCCTGGCCTCGACTATAGCCAGCAAGGCACAGGCGCTTGATCCCTCTAAAGTGTGATTTGCGCTCCGTGCCGCCAACTCGCACCGACGTTTTTCTTCGTGACGCGCTGGCAGTGCTGAAGCATGGCGCATTTTGGCTGTTTGGCAAGGCGCCGGGCTCTCTAGCATGCGGGTCGTGTTCTGACGTACACGACCCGCACGGTGCTCACAGAGTCGACAGGAACGCGCTGTTACTGGCCTGCCACTGGACGATGTCCTGGCGGATGCGTTTCTTGTCGAGTTTGCCGACACTGGTCTTGGGAATTTCAGTAACAACGGCGATCTGGCTTGGAATTGCCCACTTGTTGATGTGCCCCTCTTCGACAAAAGGCTTGAGGTGGTCCTTGAGCGACTTGGCGTCAATGGCCTGCCCGTCGCGCACCACCAGCAGGGCAAAGGGTCGCTCGCCCCACTGCGGGTCGGCGACACCCACCACCGCCACTTCGCGCACCGCCGGGTGACGGCTGATCAGGTCTTCGAGGTCAAGCGAAGATACCCACTCGCCGCCGGTCTTGATCACATCCTTGATGCGATCGCGGATATCGATGTAACCCATGCCGTCGAGGGTCGCGACGTCACCGGTGTGCAGCCAGCCGCCCTGCCACAGCTCTTGGCTCTTTTCCGGCTCCTTGAAGTAGCCCATGGTCAGCCACGGGGCTCGCAGCACCAGTTCGCCCTGGGTCTCGCCATCGGCCGGGAGGAAATTACCCTCGCCGTCGACGATCGCCGCTTCCACCAGGGGCACCGGCACGCCGGCCTTGATCCGGTAGGTGATGCGCTCATCCTCGCTGCCGGCCTGCAGTTCGTCGTTCAGGTGCGCGGCCGAAATCAACGGGCAGGTCTCGGACATGCCGTACGCCGCCGTCAGCTGGATACCGCGCGCCAGTGCAGCCTGGTACAACGACCGGTTAAGCGAACTGCCGCCGATGATGATCTTCCAGCCACCGAAGTCCTCGCCCTGGGCGCTGGGGCAATTGAGCAGCATCTGCAGGATGGTCGGCACGCAATGGGAGAAGGTGACTTTCTCTTCACGCCACAGCTTGACCAGCATGTCCGGCTCGTAGCGCCCCGGGTACACCTGCTTCATGCCAAGCATGGTGGCGGCGTAAGGGATGCCCCAGGCATGCACGTGGAACATCGGGGTGATGGGCATGTACACATCGTTGCTGCCCAGCAGGCGCACGCTGTCGATGCTGCCGGTCACCGAGGCTTCAGCCAGGGTGTGCAGCACCAATTGCCGATGGGTGAAGTACACCCCCTTGGGGTTGCCGGTGGTACCTGTGGTGTAGAAGGTGGTGGCCACCGAATTCTCGTCGAAATCCGGGAAGTCGTAGCGTGGGCTGGCGGCGGCGAGCAACTGTTCGTACTCGCCGACCAGGTTGGGCAGCTCGGCGGTCTTGTCAGGGCCATCGGTCAGCAGCACGGTCTTGTCGACCGTCGTCAACTGACCGGCGATGGCCTGGTAGAGCCCGACGAAGTCACTGTTGACCAGCACCACCCGGTCTTCGGCGTGGTTCATGGTGTAGAGGATCTGTTCCGGTGACAGGCGCACGTTGATGGTGTGCACCACCGCGCCGATCATTGGGATGGCGAACATGCATTCCAGGTAGCGATGGCTGTCCCAGTCCATCACCGCCACCGTGTCACCGGCCTTGACCCCGGCTTCGGTCAGGACATTGGCCAGGCGAGCGATACGCTCGTTGAGCTGTGGATAAGTCAGGCGCAACTGATCGCGATAAACGATCTCGCGGGTTTTCTCGTAACGGCTGCCGGACATCAGCAGGCGTTTGATCAGCAGCGGGTAGGCGTAGGCGCCTTCGGCGGGTTTGATGATGCGGGTCTGCAACATGGGTATCCCTTTTCTGAAAAGCGGGCCGGACAAGTCTGGATCTACTGTAGTAGCTCAATGTGACGGTCAAATCAGCCGAAGGAATGATTTGGGCCGTTGAGGTATGAGTGGCAGGCGTTGACGCGCGGTAACCGCGGGCTAGACACTGCGGCTAACCCCTTCGGGCTTTGCACCGAAACCCATGCCCATTGCCCGCCCCGCCACCGGAGAACCCCATGCCCAGCCCGCGTCGCGCCGTGTTCCTCGATCACCAGTCCCTGGACCTAGGTGACCTTGACCTGTCGCCCTTGCAATCGCAGTTCGAGGCGTTCGAGCTGTTTGCCGCCACCCGCCCGGAGCAGGTCGCCGAACGCCTGCAGGGCGCCGTCGCGGTGATCAGCAACAAGGTCATGCTCGATGCCGCAGCCCTTGCGGCCAACCCGCAGCTCAAGCTGATCCTGGTGGCCGCCACCGGCACCAACAATGTCGACCTGGCAGCGGCCCGCGCCCAAGGCATCACGGTGTGCAACTGCCAGGGTTATGGCACGCCGTCGGTGGCCCAGCACACCCTCGCCCTGCTGCTGGCCCTGGCCACGCGCCTGTGCGACTACAACCAGGCGGTGGCTGACGGCCAATGGGCCAAGGCCAGCCAGTTCTGCCTGCTGGACTTCCCCATCGTCGAGCTGGAGGGCAAGACCCTTGGCCTGCTCGGCCATGGCGAGCTGGGCGGCGCGGTGGCACGCCTAGCGGAAGCCTTTGGCATGCGCGTGTTGAGCGGGCAGATCCCCGGCCGCCCGGAACGCGCCGACCGCATGCCGCTGCAAGACCTGCTGCCACAAGTCGACGCGCTGACCCTGCACTGCCCACTGAACGAGCATACCCGGCACATGATCGGGGCTGCCGAGCTGGCCCTGCTCAAGCCCGGTGCCCTGGTGGTCAACACCGCCCGGGGCGGACTGATCGACGAGCAGGCACTGGCCGACGCCCTGCGCCAGGGCCACCTCGGTGGCGCCGCCACCGACGTGCTCAGCGTCGAGCCGCCGGTCAATGGCAACCCGCTGCTGGCAGGCGATATCCCCCGGCTGATCATCACCCCGCACAGTGCCTGGGGTGCAGTGGAGTCGCGCCAGCGCATCGTCGGTCAGCTTAGCGAGAACGCCCAGGCCTACTTCGCCGGTCAGCCACGCCGCGTGGTCAGCTGAGCGCAGCGTTAGCCTCTGCTACACTGCGCGACTTTTTTCCAGGAGGCGTCGTCCATGGACCCGCGCAGTGAAGTGTTGCTCCGCCAGGCGGACCTGTTCCAGGGCCCGCTGCTGATCGCCGGTGCGCCCGCCGACGATCTGCTCGGCCACCTGCCCATGGCCCATGGCTGGACCTGGCATGCCGGCGACCAGGCCATGCTCGAAGGGCGCTTTGCCGGGCGCAGCCACTACGGTGTCGAACCGCCCCCGGTGGCCTTCGACAGCGCCGTGCTGTTTCTGCCCAAGTCCCGTGAGCTGGCCGCCTACCTGCTCAACGCCCTGGCGTCGCGCCTGGCCGGGCGCGAGTTGTACCTGGTCGGGGAGAAACGCGGCGGTATCGAAGGCGCGGCGAAGCAACTGCAGGCCTTTGGCAAACCGCGCAAGCTCGACAGCGCCCGGCATTGCCAGTTGTGGCAAGTGACCGTCAACCAGGCGCCAGCGGCCACGCCGCTGCAAAGCCTGGCCGAGCGCTTCGAGCTCGACCTCGAAGACGGCCCACTGCAGGTGGTCAGCCTGCCGGGCGTGTTCAGCCATGGCCGCCTCGATCGCGGTACCGCACTGCTGCTCAAGCACCTCGATGGCCTACCGTGCGGGCATGTACTGGACTTCGGTTGCGGTGCCGGCGTGCTGGGTGCCACGGTGAAACGCCGCTATCCGCAAAGCCGGCTGACCTTGCTGGACGTCGACGCCTTCGCCGTGGCTGCCAGTCGCCTGACGTTGGCCGCCAACGGCCTGGAAGGTGAAGTGATCAGCGGCGATGGCATCGACGCGGCCCCCACCGACTTGAGCCTGATCCTGAGCAACCCGCCGTTTCATACCGGGGTCCACACCAATTACCAAGCGTCGGAGAACTTGCTGAAAAAATCCAGCGTTCATCTGCGAAAAGGTGGCGAAATGCGCCTGGTGGCGAACAGCTTCCTGCGCTACCAGCCGCTGATCGTAGGGGCGCTGGGCAACTGCCAGGTACGCGCCGAGGCCGACGGTTTTCGTATCTACCAGGCAACACGCGGTTAAAAACAGCGCTTGCCGAAACCGATTCGGCTAGGCAGAATCCGCACCGTCCTAGGGGAGTAGTCTCCCGCGAGCACCCAGCTCGCCCGGCACGCGTCAACATACTTGGCCCACAGGCCATGGCGCGTGCGACCCGCTATGCAGCGCCTGCATAGAGAGATCCGCACAGACGGATCCGCGGTTTGACAAGACCTATGACACGCACACCTTACCCGGGGCGGGAAGGCTGTACGTGTCATAGCCGTGTCGACCCGCCCCCGTAGGAAACCTGATGCTGGAATCCCTGCTGGTCCCCACCGCCATCGTTGCCCTCGCCGAAATCGGCGACAAGACGCAACTGCTCGCGCTCATCCTCGCTGCCCGCTTTCGCAAGCCTTGGCCGATCATCGCCGGTATAATCGCCGCCACCCTGGCCAACCATGCCGCCGCAGGCGCCGTGGGTGCGTGGGTCGGCGGGTTCTTCAGCGACTCGGCGCTGCACTGGATCCTGGCCGCCAGCTTCACCGCCACTGCACTGTGGACGCTGGTGCCGGACAAGATGGATGACGATGAAAATCCCGCGCGCCGCTTCGGCCCGTTCCTGACCACACTGATTGCGTTCTTCCTGGCCGAGATCGGCGACAAGACCCAAGTGGCCACGGTGATGCTTGCAGCACAGTACCCACACCTGATCATGGTCATCATCGGCACCACCCTGGGCATGCTGATTGCCAACGTGCCGGTGGTACTGGCGGGTAACTTTGCGGCGGATAAACTGCCGTTGACGCTGATTCGTCGCCTGGCGGCTACCGCGTTCATCGTGCTGGCGGTCGTGGCCGTTTATTCGGCGATGAAAGCCAGTGGCTGGGTGGGGTAACACAAAGCTGGGGGCGCCTTGCGTTGCAAAAGGGCCGCAAAGCGGCCCCCATGGCAATGCTTACTTCTTGGCCGCCTGATACAACGGCATCACCTTCGGAATGGCTGCCTGCAACGAGGCGATACGGCTCTCGGACGCCGGGTGAGTGCTCATGAACTCAGGCGGCGCGCCTTCGGAAGCCTTGCTCATCTTGTTCCACAAGGTGATCGCGGCATTCGGGTCGTAACCGGCACGCGCCGACAGCTCCAGGCCGATCAGGTCCGCTTCGTTCTCGTTGGAACGGCTGTTGGGCAGGGTCATGGCGTAGTTCACCACGGTATCGGCCAAGGCCATGCTGCTCTGGCCCAGTCCGAAGAGGGCGCCCGCGCCCTGGCGGGCCATTTCCACACCATAGGCCTTGGACATCGCTTCGCGGCTGTGCTCACGCAAGGCGTGGGCGATCTCGTGGCCGACCACCGCTGCAATCTCGGCATCGGTCAGCTTGAGCTGGTCGATCAGGCCGGTGTAAACGATGATCTTGCCGCCAGGCCCGCAGTTGGCATTGAGCTCATCGCTCTTGATCACGTTGACTTCCCACTTCCACTGCGCAGCATCCGGGCGGAAGATCGGCGCCTGGGCGATCAGCCGGTCAGCGATGACCTGCACGCGCTTGGCGTCGGCGCTGGACTTGTCCAGCACGCCTTTGTTCGACGCCTCACCGAGGGTCTGCTGGTAGGACTGGGCATACATCTGGTTGACCTCATCGGTCGAGAGCATGCTGAACATGTACTGCTTGCGCTCGACACCGACGGCCCCGCCGCTGGTCGTATTTACCGACTGGCAGCCTGCCAGCAGGATACCGGCGCTCAACAGACTGACAACAAATGACTTACGCATGAAAACACTCCCTTTTACATGCGGCGTATCCTAGGCCTAGTCGCCCAGGCCCGCCATAGCCGCAGGGAAGAATTTTACCGGCACTGCAGCCAGCGCATCAGGCCGGGGTCAGGCACTCTGGCGCATCGAGCTTCGGGTCATTGACGAAGTGTGCCAACGCCCGCTCACGCAACGTGGCCGGCGGGCTGGCCAGCAATTCATGCAACCGCGCCATCGGCGTATCAGGGGCCAGCCAGGCCGCTCGCCCCGCCTCATCCAGAATCAAAGGCCGGCGCTGGTTCATGGCCGCCTGGGTCACCACCGCGCAACTCAACCAGACTTGGTCCTGTACCGGATACGCTTCCCACACCGCTGCGAAATACAGCGAAGCCCCCTCCCCTGGCGTCAGCCAGTACGGGCGTTTGCGCACAGTACCGCGCCACTCATAGAAGCCATTGGCCGGCATCAGGCAACGGCGCTGGCGAAACGCCTCGCGGAACATCGGTTGCTCGGCAAGGGTTTCGGCGCGGGCATGGGCAGGCGTACGGGAAAGGTCGGTGAGCCAGGCCGGGGTCAGCCCCCAGCGCGCCTTGGCCAGTTGCTGCTGGCCGTCGAGCTGGCGCTGTATCAGCACCGAAGCACCCGGCGAGATATTCCATTGGGCCGGCTGGCCGGCCGGAAAGCCCGGCAGACTGGCAAGGGCCTGGGGCCAGCGAAACAGGGCGTAACGTCCACACATGAGCGAATTCTGAACCTAGCAGATCAAGGTACCGGGATAGCTCTCCGGTTCGTCGCCAACCAGTGGCTGGGCAGCATTGTACGCATCGATCAGCTGCCGTGCGTATTCGGCCTGCTCGTCGGGCACGGCCAGCGCCAGCAAGCCCTGCATCGGTAGCTCACCGGCAGCACCGACCAGGTCGCGCCCAATCAAATGTACCGAGACACCTTCACTGGCCAGCATGCCCATCAGCATTTCGGCCTCCAGCAAACTCTCCGGTTCGTAGATTCGCTGCATCAGGCATCGTCCTCGCGTCTGACCTCAAGCATCCATTCGTCACCGTGCACCTGCAAAATGAACACCACAGGCTGGCAACACACTTGGCAATCCTCGGTGTAGCGCTGGTCGCCACCGGAAATATCGACAGTGGTTTCCACACGTTCGCCACAATAAGGGCAATCATAGAAGTCGGTTTCCAGCATCGCGGCCTCCGCGGTGACTTATGCGTATAATTGCCGGTCTGATTACAGGGCCTGCGCGTGTTCGAGCCGTTTTTCGGACCCCGTCCCTACCTTATTACCCTAGCCGTTTCCAACAAGAGAGCATGATGGGCGAATTCGATGCCATCCGACCGTACGACGACGCTGAGGTCCCTGCCGTGCTGGCACGCCTGCTCAGCGACCCGGCATTCCTCGATATCCTCACCCACTTCCGCTTCCCGCGTGCGGCTGGCCCCCTCGGATGGCTGCTCAAGCCGCTAATCGCCCGTCGCCTGCGCAAGGAGTTCGCCGGCGTCACCTGCGTCTCGACCTTGCAGGACAAAGTCGAGTACTACGTCGATCAAACCATCGAACGTGCCACCGATGGCGTCACCTACTCGGGCGTCGAGCAGCTCAAGGCCGGCACCGCGTACCTGTTCCTGGCCAACCACCGCGACATCGTCATGGACCCGGCATTCGTCAACTACGCCGTGTACCACGCCGGCCTGCCGACCCCACGCATCGCCATCGGTGACAACCTGCTGCAAAAGCCCTTCGTCAGCGACATGATGCGCCTGAACAAGAGCTTCATCGTGCACCGCTCGCTCAGCGGTCGTCGCGAAAAGCTGGCGGCTTACCAACTGCTTTCGGCCTACATCAACCACTCGATCCGCAACGATACTGCGTCGATCTGGATCGCCCAGGCCGAAGGCCGTGCCAAGGATGGTGACGACCGCACCGACTCGGCGATCCTCAAGATGTTCCACATGAGCCGCAAGGACGAACCGTTCGGCGCGGTCATCCAGAGCCTTAACCTGACGCCGGTGTCGATCAGCTACGAGTACGACCCCTGCGACCAGGCCAAAGCCCGTGAGCTGTACATCCGCGCCACCACTGGCACCTACAAGAAGGCGCCGGGCGAAGACGACAACAGCATCGCCAAAGGCATCACTGGCTACAAAGGTCGTGTGCACATCAACTTTGCAGCGCCGGTGACCGAATACTTCGAAGACACCAAGCAGTTGGCAGCCGAAATCGACCGGCAGATCCTCGGCGGCTACCGGCTGTTCCCGGTGCACTACCTGGCCTACGCGATGTGGGACGAAAAGGATGAGGCACTGCAGGTGCCGAGTGCCGAGAAGGTGTTCCCGGCCGAAGAGTTGGCGCGGGCCAAGGAAGAATGGCAGCGGCGCCTGGAGGCATGCCCCGAAGAGCAGCGGCCGTACCTGGTGTTGCAGTATGCGACGCCGGTGCGCAACCAGTATCAGGTCAGGCAGCAGGCACCGGTCGCCTGACCAACCTTGGGGCTGCTCTGCGGCCCCAGGTTTTCAGACCCAGGTACTGAACCAGGACAACAACAGCGCCAGGGCCAGGCACGAAAAACCGAGAATATAGAAGTAACGCGGCACCCTCAGGTCAAACGCATCCATCACCCCTTCATCCATTGCCAGGCTTTCACGCGTGACCGCCTCGCGGCGCCGTGCGCTGTGCAGCAGCAGGCCGCCTGGGCAGGTCATCAGCAATGCCAGCAGGTTGATCAGCTTGGTGGGATGGGCGGCCAGAAACCCCCAGAGCACTTGCAACGACATCACGCTTCCTCGGTTTGAACGACAACGAAGGCCGGCATTCTACCCAACTCCGACCCAGGCGCCCGGCCTGGGCGACAAAGTGTCACTAAATTTCATCTGTCACATGCTCGTCATCAGAACAGGCCACCCTGTCGGCCTTTCCCCGATCCGGAGCTTGTTCATGCTGCACGCCGAAAACCAGGACCGCCTCTATCTCGTTGCCCAGAGCGACGAACAACAGGCGTTGATCGACGGTTTCGCCATCAATGTGCAAGACCGGCAGTGGCTGGTCTATTGCGCATTGGGGGGCATGCTCATGAAGACTTGCCAGAGGTGGATGTTGCCACCGGTTTCAGCGTGCTGGATTTCCACATCCAGGCGGCCTGAAGCCCCCGCAGCCACCCACAAAAAACCCGCTGCCAGGCAGCGGGTTTTTTGTAAGGCAACTGAACGCTTACTCGGCCAGCACCTGCCCGATGGTCGGGTCTTTGAACAGGCGGGTCAGGGCGTCGCTCAGCACATCACTGACCAGCTTGGTGTTGGTTTCCTGGTTCGGCGCCATGCCGAAGCGCTGATCCAGCGAAGCGCCGTAACGGCCGCTGTAGCGGCGGTTGGCGTTGGCCACGTCGGCACGGAAGGTGGCGCCGATGGTGGCCTCGGTCACGTACAGGTTGTCCTTGGGCGACTGGTATTTCAGCTCGGCCAGGGTCACGGTCAGTTGCGGCGCATTGTTAGCGTTCGGCGTCGGGGTGAAACCGAGCAGGCGTACAGCGGCTTCGGCCTGGGCCTGCAGCTTGGGCAGCACATCATTGCCACTGACGCTGATGGTGCTGGTCTCGGGGTACATGCCACCGCGAGTGCCCAGGGACTGCGAAGCCCGACCATCAACCACCTTGACCACCACCGGCTGACCCTGGCCGACAGGTGCGAGCTGGGCGGTGAGCTTGGGTTGCGGGCTGAGTTGTTGCGGGCTGTGGGCACATCCGACCAGGCTGAGGCTGGCCACGGCGATCAAACCGAACAACAGACGTTGCAACATGCGCGTTTCTCCAGAAAATGCGGCTAAGGCGCACAGTATACCCAGCCTCGCACAGGCCAGTCATCGCCAAGGCTGCGCTGTCACAATCGTTTCATGCCCCTGCCGTTATCCTTGGCCCAGCCCTAACACAAAGGACTCACCGCCATGGCCTCGCTCTGGACCCTGCTCTTCCAACGCCCGCGCCACCGCCCCTATGCCCACCTTGACGCCGACGGCAAATGCCTGGCGTTCAAGCACTGTAGCCAGCCGCCAAGCGGCAGTGGCTGGGTGCAGGTCAGCGAAGTGCAGCTCGCCTGGCTGGGCCGCCAACTGCCCGCCAGCGCTCGGGTTTGCGCGCGCGCAAACAACCGTTGGCATCAACGCAGCCTGCCGGCCTGACAAACGCTGCAATAAAAACCACGAATAACGACCTTTCTGCCCGCGACATCGCTATAATCTCCCCCCGATTATAAGGACGTCTCCTGATCGGGCCCCGCATTTGCCGCTTGACCCCGGCACCTTCACCGCTTCGCCCACAGAGAGCCTTCCACTCAGGTCTTGCATCGGCTGTCGTGCCTGCTTTTCCGGCCCTTCGCACTGCATGAACCTGTGGGTTGCCATCGCGCAGTCCCCTTTTGAGGTTCACGTCTCCAAAAGAGCGTGAAAAAACGGTTTTTCACAACTTCACGAGAGTGTGGCGAGCAAATGAACAGTCTGGCATGTGCAAAAGCAGCAGATGTGTCCCGAACAGCCCTGAACAGGCGGCAACTGCGCTCATCCCGGATGAGTATTTGAGGCCGCTCCATAACGCACGCACGACACCTTGACCATAAGTCGAATTGCCGCACCTGTGGCAAACGGGGTTCAATACCTGAACCCGAAGACTGATTGGCGGTGTCCGCGGAAGTTGCAAGAACTGCGAAAAGTCGGACATGGCGATCCTGGCAAACCCAGGTCCTATGCTGTCAATTAGGTAGCTGTAGATTGTGGAGACGCGTTAAATGGCGCAGAACGAATCGGTTGATGTAGTACTGGTAGGCGCGGGCATCATGAGTGCCACCCTGGCCGTACTGCTCAAGGAGCTCGACCCGACCCTGAAGCTTGAGGTCGTCGAGGCGATGGACTCCGGGGCCGCGGAAAGCTCCAACCCCTGGAACAACGCAGGTACCGGCCACGCTGGCCTGTGCGAGCTTAACTACACGCCCCAGGCCGCCGATGGCAGCATCGACATCAAGAAGGCCGTGCACATCAACACCCAGTTCGAGGTCTCGCGCCAGTTCTGGGCCTACCTGAGCAAGAAGAGCAACTTCGGCTCGGCGCGTGCTTTCATCAACCCTGTCCCGCACCTGAGCTACGTCGAAGGTGAAAAGGGTGTGTCCTTCCTCAAGAAGCGCTTCGAGCTGCTCAAGCAGCATCACGCCTTCACCGAGATGGAATACACCGAAGACAAGGCCGTGATGAAGGACTGGATGCCGCTGATGATGCCCGGCCGCCCGGCCGACCAGCACATCGCCGCCACCCGCGTGGCGAAAGGCACCGACGTCAACTTCGGCGCGCTGACCAACAAGATGCTCAAGCTGCTGGCCGACACCCCGGACACGCAGGTCAAGTACAGCAAGAAAGTCGTCGGCCTGCGCCGTAACGGCAGCGGCTGGACCGTGAGCATCAAGGACGTCAACAGCGGCGGCAGCCGTGAAGTCGATGCCCGCTTCGTGTTCCTCGGCGCCGGCGGCGCGGCCCTGCCGCTGCTGCAGCTTTCCGGCATCCCCGAGAGCAAAGGCTTCGGCGGCTTCCCGGTCAGCGGCCAGTGGTTGCGCTGCGACAACCCGGAAATCGTCAAACTGCACCAGGCCAAGGTCTACAGCCAGGCCGCAGTCGGCGCGCCACCGATGTCGGTGCCGCACCTGGATACCCGCGTGGTGGACGGCAAGACCTCGTTGCTGTTCGGCCCTTACGCCGGCTTTACCACCAAGTTCCTCAAGCATGGCTCGTTGATGGACCTGCCGCTGTCGGTACGCATGGGCAACATCGGCCCGATGCTGGCCGTAGCCCGCGACAACATGGACCTGACCAAGTACCTGGTCAGTGAAGTGATGCAGTCGATGGAGCAACGCCTGGAAGCCCTGCGTCGCTTCTACCCGCAGGCTAAAGCCGAAGACTGGCGCCTGGAAGTGGCCGGCCAACGTGTGCAGATCATCAAGAAAGACCCGAAAAAAGGCGGCATTCTGCAGTTCGGTACCGAGCTGGTCTCGGCTCAGGACGGCAGCCTGGCGGCGCTGCTCGGCGCATCGCCGGGTGCTTCGGTCACCGTTTCGATCATGCTCGAACTGATCGAGCGCTGCTTCCCCGAGCAGGCCAAAGGTGCCTGGGCTGCCAAGCTCAAGGAGATCTTCCCGGCTCGCGAGAAGACCTTGGCAACCGATGCTGCGCTGTACCGCAAGATCAGTGCCGACAACGATGCGGCGCTGGAACTGGTAGAAGACAGCCCGGCCCAGCATTACGCCTGAGCTGGCTGAAACGAAAAAACGCCCCTCGGGGCGTTTTTTTTGTAGCTGCGATACAGGCTACATATCAGCTCCGAGCTTTCTCGATGACCTCGATGTACTCCGGCGCACCGCGCTGGTCGGCGATTACCTCGACAAAGGTCTTGCCGTGCTCGTCCTTGCCATCCAGGTCCAGGCCAGCTTCGACGAAGAAGCGGACGAAACGCTCGAAGTCGTCAATACGCAGACCGCGGTAAGCCTTGATCAGCTTGTGCTGAGAAGGCGAAGTCACGCCATCGGCCGGCTCGAACTGAAGGTACGACTTGATGTAGTCGTCGCTGATTTCGTCACCGATTACCTGTTTCTTGTCTTTACGCATTGCCGACTCCAACTGGACCATCACGGAATTTCGAAGGCCGGCAGTTTACCCCCCGCAGGGCGCACGCCTCAACGCGTACGTACGGTCCCGGTGTGCAGGTCGGCCCAGATATGGCCGTTGCCATAGGTCAGAAACTGCACGTAGAGCGTCTCGTTGCGCAAAAGGTCCATGATTACGCGGTAATCGCTGACCGGGTAATTGAGACTCAAGGTGCGGGTTTTTTCGTCATAGACCGGTTTTTTCAAGCTTTTGCCGGGCTCGCCATCGAAGGTCAGCAGCACCTGGGCAAGGGTGGCGCCCTTGCTCAGCGGCTTGCCCTTGAGGCGCATCTGCAACGAGGCGGTGATCGGGATCGGCTGCTGGTCGGACTGGCGCTGGGCACCTACTACGACCGAATAATCGGTCACCTGCAGCAGTTGCTGACCAGTCGGCGCTTCCTGGCGCAACGACAGGTCATCGGGCGGCAGAAACTGGCTGTGCAGGGGGGCTGCACCGATCGGCAGGCTGACCGCCAGCAGGAGGGGAACAATCGCACGCATGTGAGGCTCCTTGGCATGAACAGGCACTCTAGCATGCTGTGTTCAGCCTGTACCGGAGCCGCCGCTCAATCGAACTGCGCGCGCATCCAGGCCTGGTACTCGGCCACGCCCGCTTCGCCTTCGCGTGGCGCCCAGTGCGCATGCTCGCCCTCGCCCACCGGCCGGTACGGGCCGGCCTTGCACTCGAACAAGATGCTGTCTGGCTCCAGCACCACCAACCCATGGTAGGTACCGGGTGCCAGGTCCACGCCCAGGCAGTCACCGCCAGCCTGCAGCACACGCTTGTCGGTCAGCGCGCCCTGCTCATCGAAAATCAGCAGGCCCAGGCGCCCCTTGAGCACGATCAGTGCTTCGGCCTTGTCGTCATTCAGATGCCGATGCGGCGGGATGTACGTGCTCGGCTGCAACCCGACCGCCATGCGGTGGCAGGGCTCTTCCATCTCGTGGAAATTGTGGTGCTGCCGCCCGCGAGGGTTGGCGGCAGCCTTTTGCGCCAGCCCAGCGAACAGCGATTGGTCGATGAACGCGGGCTGGCGCATGGTCACAGCCCCTTGACGGCGAAGATGCCGTTGGCGTTGCGCCAGTAGCCTTTGTAATCCATGCCATAGCCGAAGATGTAGCGATCGACGCACGGCAGGCCGACGTAGTTGGCCTTGAGGTCCGGGCTGGCCTTGCGGTCGTGGTCCTTGTCGATCAGCACCGCGGTGTGCACCGAGCGAGCGCCGGCATGCTTGCAGAACTCGATGATGGCGCTGAGGGTGTGGCCTTCGTCGAGGATGTCGTCGACGATCAGCACGTCACGGTCGATGAACGAGACTTCAGGCTTGGCCTTCCAGAACAGCTCACCGCCGCTGGTCTGGTTGCGGTAGCGGGTGGCGTGCAGGTACGACGCTTCCAGCGGGAACTGCAGGTGAGTCAGCAGCTTGCCGGTGAAAATCAGGCCGCCATTCATCACGCAGAAGACCACCGGGTTCTTGTCGTGCAGGTCTTTGCAGATCTGCTCGCCGACCTTGGCGATGGCCGCTTCGACTTCGGCTTCGTTGTACAGACAGTCAGCTTCGCGCATGACTTGACGGATGTGCTCGAGATCGGCGGACATTGCGCTCTCCGGGGGTATTTTGGAAAAGCGGGCAAAGGTACGCATCCGCTCGTCACAGATCAAGCATTTATGGACTAACGTCCAAAAGGACTACACGACAGCACAGGTTGAATAGATTAATCTAGCGCGGTTTTTTTGCCCGCCTTTCGGAGCCCCCCCTATGCCCACTCGTGAGATCCGCCATCCGCTGATCCGCCACAAGCTCGGCCTCATGCGCCGTGCCGACATCAGCACCAAGAATTTTCGCGAACTCGCCCAGGAAGTCGGCGCGCTCCTGACCTATGAAGCCACTCAAGACCTGCCGTTGGAAACCTACGAGATCGACGGCTGGTGCGGCAAGGTGCAGGTCGAAAAAATCGCCGGCAAGAAGATTACCGTGGTGCCGATCCTGCGCGCCGGTATCGGCATGCTCGACGGCGTGCTCAGCCTGATTCCGGGTGCCAAGGTCAGTGCCGTTGGCGTCGCGCGCAACGAGGAAACCCTCGAAGCCCACACCTACCTGGAAAAGCTCGCACCGGATATCAACCAGCGCCTGGCCTTGATCATCGACCCGATGCTGGCCACCGGCGCCTCGATGGTCGCCACCATCGACCTGCTGAAAAAGGCTGGCTGCAAGGAAATCCGCGCCATGGTCCTGGTTGCAGCACCGGAAGGTATCGACGTGGTGGAAAAAGCCCACCCCGACGTACAGATCTACACCGCCTCGATCGACCAGCGCCTCAACGAGCACGGCTACATCGTGCCGGGCCTGGGTGATGCCGGCGACAAGATCTTCGGCACCAAGCAAAAGGACGCCTGACCATGCAGGACGGCTTCAACGACCCGCTCTGGCGCCAGGTCGTTTCGGGCGCGCAGATGCTCTTCGTGGCATTTGGCGCGCTGGTGCTGATGCCACTGATCACCGGCCTCGACCCGAACGTCGCGCTGTTCACTGCTGGCATCGGCACGCTGCTGTTCCAACTGGTCACCGGCCGTCAGGTACCGGTGTTCCTGGCGTCGAGCTTTGCCTTCATCACCCCGATCATCCTTGCCAAGGGCCAGTTCGGCCTGGCCGAGACCATGGGCGGCGTGATGGCCGCAGGCTTCGTCTACACCTTCATGGGGCTGATGGTCAAAATCAAAGGCACCGGTTTCATCGACCGCATGCTGCCGCCCGTGGTGATTGGCCCGGTGATCATCTCGATCGGCCTGGCCATGGCGCCGATCGCCGCCAACATGGCCATGGGCAAGGGCGGTGATGGTGCTGCGCTGATGCCTTACCAGACCGCCATGCTGATCTCGATGCCGGCGCTGCTGACCACCTTGATCGTCGCGGTGTTCGGCAAGGGCATCTTCCGCCTGGTACCGATCATCTCCGGCGTGCTGGTGGGCTTTGCCCTGGCATTCGCCTTCGGTGTGGTCGACACCGCCAAGATTGCCGCCGCGCCTTGGCTGGAGATCCCCAACTTCACCGCGCCGGCGTTCAACTGGCAGGCCATCCTGTTCATCGTGCCGGTGGCGTTGGCGCCGGCGATCGAACACATCGGCGGGGTGATCGCTGTGGGCAGCGTGACCGGCCGCGACTACCTGAAAAAGCCCGGCCTGCATCGCACCTTGCTGGGTGATGGCTTGGCGACCACGGCTGCCGGCCTGTTCGGTGGCCCGCCCAACACCACCTACGCCGAAGTGACTGGAGCGGTGATGCTGACCAAGAACTACAACCCGAAGATCATGACCTGGGCGGCGATCTTTGCCATCACCCTGGCCTTCATCGGCAAGTTCGGCGCGCTGCTGCAGAGCATTCCGGTACCGGTCATGGGCGGTATTCTGTGCCTGCTGTTCGGTTCGATCGCGGCGGTGGGCATGAACACCATGATCCGCCACAAGATCGACCTGGCCGAAGCGCGCAACCTGGTGATCGTTTCGGTGACCCTGGTGTTCGGCATTGGCGGGGTCTTGATCGGCAGCGGTGACGGCCCGGACGACTGGGGCCTCAAGGGTATTTCCCTGTGCGCCGTAGTGGCCATTGCCCTGAACCTCATTCTGCCGGGCAATGATGGCTGGAAGAACAAGAAGCTGGATGTGTAAGAGCGGCCTTGCCAGACCGCTCGCAAAGGGCCGCAATGCGGCCCTTTGCATTCAAGCCTTTTCGCACATCCCCGCCAACACCCGCACCCACTCCGGGTGATCATTCAGGCACGGCACCAGCACCAACTCCTCGCCCCCCGCCTCGATGAACTGCTCCTTGCCGCGGTCGCCAATCTCTTCCAGCGTCTCGATGCAATCGGCAACGAACGCGGGGCACATCACCAGCAGCTTCTTCACCCCCGCAGCAGCCAGCTCATCCAAGCGATTCTCGGTGTAGGGTTCGATCCACTTGTCCCGCCCCAGCCGCGACTGGAACGACACCGACCACTTGCCGTGCGGGATACCCATTTTCTGCGCAAACGCCTTGGCCGTGGCCTGACATTGCCCTCGATAGCACACTGCGCGCTCCTCGGCACTGGCGTCCTTGCAACAATCGGCCGCTCGGAAATCATGCTTGCCGGTGGGGTCCAGCTTCTTCAGGTGCCGCTCCGGCAGCCCATGGAAACTCAGCAGAAGGTGATCGTAATCCTGCTCCAGATAGGGCCTGGCACTGGCCACCAGCGCGTCGATGTAGTCGGGATGATCGTAGAACGGCTGCAGCACACGCATCTGCAGCGGCAGCTGGCGTTCGCTGATGGTCTGCTTCGCCTGCTCGACCACCGTGGTAACCGTACTGTCGGCAAACTGTGGATAAAGCGGTGCCAGGGTGACCGTGCGCACGCCTTGGGCGGCCAGGCGCTCGAGCACCTCGGGCAATGCCGGCTGGCCATAGCGCATGGCCATCTCCACCGGGCCATGGGGCCAGTGCTCGACCATCGCCGCTTGCAGACGGCGGGTCAGCACCACCAGTGGCGAACCGTCCTCCCACCAAATGGAGGCGTAGGCGTGCGCCGACTGTTCCGGGCGCTTGATCAAGATCAGTGACACCAGCAAGCGCCGCACCGGCCAGGGCAGGTCGATCACGTACGGGTCCATCAGGAACTGGTTGAGGTAACGGCGCACATCGGCCACCGAAGTGGAGGCCGGGGAACCCAGGTTGACCAGCAGCAGGGCGTGATCAGTCATGCAGCGTCCTATGTCAGAGGCGGCTGGACAAGTCGTCCAGGGCCGATTGCAGATCATTGAAACGGAAGGTGAACCCTGCCGCCAGCAAGCGCACCGGGCGCGCCCGCTGGCCACCGAGCAACAGCGTCGACAGCTCGCCAAGGCCGGCCTTGAGCAACAGCGCAGGCACGGGCAGCACGGCCGGCCGGTGCATGGCCCGGCCCAGGCGCTTGGCGAACTCGCGGTTGCGCACAGGCTCTGGGGCGCAGGCATTATAAGGACCGCTGGCGTCCTTGTGCTGCAAGAGAAAATCAATCAGGGCGACCTGGTCGTCTATATGGACCCACGGCATCCACTGCCGGCCATCGCCCAACGGCCCGCCCAGCCCCAGTTTGAAGGGCAGGCGCAGGCGCGACAAAAAGCCGCCATCGCTGGCCAGCACCAGCCCCGTTCGCACCAGCACCACCCGGATGCCTTGTGCCTGCGAACGCTGGGCGGTTTCTTCCCAGGCGATGCACAACTGGCTGGCAAAATCTTCGCGTACCGGCTGCGATACCTCGGTCAGTTCGCGCTCACCGCCATCCCCGTACCAGCCCACCGCAGACCCGGAGATCAGCACCTCCGGGCGCTGCTCGCGGCTGCCCAGCCAAGCCAGCAACTGCTCGGTCAGGGTGACCCGGCTGGCCCACAGCAGGTTACGCCGGGCGCCGGTCCAAGGCCGATCGGCAATCGGCGCGCCGGCCAAGTTGATGACCGCATCCAACTGATCATCCGCCTGCAGTTCTTCCAGCCGGGCGATGCCGCGCACCTGGCTACCGCACAGTGTGGGTACCTGATCAGGCCGGCGGCTCCAAACCGTAAGGCGATGGCCCTGGCCGAGCCAGAGCTGGCACAGGTGCCGGCCTATCAAACCGGTGCCGCCTGTCAGCAATATATGCATGGCTGTGTCCTCGCAGAATGCGGCAGTGGTCTATTTTTAGAACAAGGCACTTTTTTGACCCGACGCTCTCGGATAAACATAGGCCAACCTGCTCTATAAAGCGGAATAACCTTATACAAAATTTGTGCATTGTACAGGTTTGCCTGACAGCGTAGTCTGCTCACAGCAAGGTTTGAAGAGGCCATCATGACAGTACCTATTGCCATCATCGGTGCCGGTATCGCCGGTCTGTCCGCCGCCCAGGCGCTGCAAAAGGCCGGGCAATCCGTGCATTTGTTCGACAAAGGCCACGGCAGTGGCGGGCGCATGGCCAGCAAGCGCAGCGACGCTGGCGCGCTGGACCTCGGCGCCCAGTATTTCACTGCCCGTGATCGGCGTTTCGTCGATCAGGTCCAGCAATGGGTGGCTGCGGGTTGGGCCGAGCAATGGAAGCCGCAACTGTACAACTACCGCGACGGCGAACTCACACCTTCCCCGGATGAGCAGACTCGCTGGGTAGGCGTGCCGCGCATGAGTGCCATCACCCGCGGCATGCTCAAGGATGTGACGGTCAACTTTGGCTGCCGCATCGCTGAAGTATTCCGCGGCAAGCAGTACTGGCACCTGCAAGACACCGAAGGCTGCAGCCACGGCCCGTTCAGCCGCGTGGTGATCGCGGTGCCTGCGCCGCAGGCAACGCCGTTACTGGCCTCGACACCCAAACTGGCTGCCGTGGCCGCTGGCGTGCAGATGGAGCCTACCTGGGCCGTCGCCCTGGGCTTCCAGACGCCACTGGACACCCCCATGCAAGGTTGCTTCGTGCAGGACAACCCGCTCGACTGGCTGGCCCGCAACCGCAGCAAGCCCGGGCGTGACGAGCACCTCGACACCTGGGTGCTGCATGCCACGCCGAGCTGGAGCCGGCAGCATATCGACCTGCCCAAGGAAGAGGTGATCGAGCAGTTATGGGGCGAATTCGCCGAACTGGTCGGCTGCGTGGTGCCGGCACCCACCTTCTCCCTCGCCCACCGCTGGCTGTATGCACGCCCCACCAGCCACCATGAGTGGGGCGCGTTGGCCGATGCCGATCAGGGCCTGTACGCCTGCGGCGACTGGTGTTTGTCCGGCCGCGTCGAGGGGGCTTGGCTGAGTGGCCAGGAAGCCGCTCGCCGGCTGCTGGAGCATCTCGACTGAACGGGCGCTGAGCCTGTACAAAAAAATCAGTTTGCATAACGCCAAGGCTGTGCTGGAATAAACTTGTACAAAATAGATATCGCGTACAAGTTTATCGGAGACAGCCATGCAATCCCCTTCCGCTCACTGCAAGCCTCGCATCGCCATCAGCGCCTGCCTGACCGGGCACAGTGTGCGCTACAACGGTGGGCACAAGGCATCCGACTTGTGCCGCGCGCAACTTGAAGCGCACTTCGAATGGCTGCCGGTTTGCCCCGAGGTCGCTATCGGCCTCGGTGTACCGCGCGACCCTATTCGCCTGGTAGGCAACCCGGAGCAGCCGGAAGTGGTCGGTACCCGCAACCCCGGCATGGACCTCACCGGCCCGCTGCGCACCTATGGCGAGCAGATGGCCGGCGAGCTCGACGATATCTGCGGCTATATCTTCATGCAGAAGTCACCTTCGTGCGGGTTGGAGCGGGTCAAGGTCTACCAGGATAACGGCCACCCTGCGTTGCATAGCGGACGTGGTGTGTATGCCCAGGCCTTCTGCAACCTTCGCCCGGACCTGCCGGTGGAGGAGGAAGGCCGCCTGCATGACGCAGTGCTACGCGAAAACTTCATCAGCCGCGTATACGCCTATGCCGATTGGCAGCGCCTGCTGGCCGAAGGCTTGAGCCGCGGCGCCCTGGTGCGGTTTCACTCGCGCTACAAGTACCTGCTGATGGCCAACAACCCCCATGCCTACCGCACCCTGGGGCGACTACTGGGCAGCATGAGCCGGGATGACGACCCGCAGCAGGTCGGCCCACACTATTTCAGCCAGCTGATGCAGGCCCTGCGCCGCTGCGCCAGCCGTGGCACGCACTGCAACGTACTGCAGCACCTGAGCGGTTACTTCAAAGATGCCCTGACCCAGCAGGACAAGGCCGAACTGCAAGCCATCATCAGCCAGTACCAACAGGGCGTGGTGCCGCTGGTGGTGCCGCTGACGCTGCTCAAGCACCACCTGCGCAAGCACCCCGACCCTTACCTGATGCAGCAGGCCTACCTGCAGCCACACCCCGAAAGCCTAGGATTGCGCAATGCCGTCTGAGGCCCTGCTAGCGATCGGCGAACTCGCCCGCCGCACCGGCGTCAACCCAGTCACCCTACGGGCCTGGGAGCGCCGTTACGGCCTGCTCAAGCCACAGCGCACCGCAAAAGGGCATCGCTTGTATTCCAACGAGCAGGTCGAACGGGTCGAAGCGATCCTGGCCTGGCTGCAGCGCGGCGCATCGGTGGGGCAGGTACGCGAGCTGCTCGATAAACCGGCCAGCACCGCCCCACACAGCAACTGGCAGGCGCGACAGACGCAGTTGATCGAGGCTATCGCCAACCTCTCGCAGCGGGCACTTGACCAGCAACTCAACCAGGCCATGGCGCTGTACCCCGCCATTACCCTGTGCGAGCAATTGCTGCTACCCCTGCTCGACAGCCTGGACCTGCGCTGGCGCAACTATTTCAATGCACGGCTTGAGCAAGTGTTCTTCCACAGCTGGCTGCGCAGCAAACTCGGCGCCCGGGTGTATCACGACAACCAGCTGCTACAGGGTGCGCCAGTGCTGCTGGCCGAAGACAGCGAACGCGCCTTCGACCCTGAGCTGTGGCTGTGCGCCTGGTTGCTCAGCAGCAACGGCATCCCTGTCGAGGTGTTTGAACAGCCGGTGGGTGGCCCGCAACTGCAACGGGCCATCGCCGCGCTGCAACCGCGCGCCCTGTTGCTGCACCTGGGGCCACGCATCGACATCAAGGCCTTGCAGCGCACGCTGCAGGGTACGCCGGGGGCAAAACTGCTGGGCGGCGCCACGCTCGCCCTGCATGAAGCCCAACTGAACGCCCTCGACCTCCCCGACCTGCTCCTGTTCGATACCCCGCAAGCGGCATTGCGTTTGCTTCAAGGCAATGACCGCCGGCCTGTAGAGATGAATGCACCATGCAATTGATCTGGCTGCGCAGCGACCTGCGCATTGACGACAACACCGCCTTGAGCGCCGCCTGTGAGCGCGGCCCGACCGTCGCCCTGTGGCTGCTCAGCCCCGGCCAATGGCAGGCTCACGACGACGCCGCCTGCAAAGTAGACTTCTGGCTGCGCAACCTGCGCGCGCTGCGCCAGGCACTGGGCACACTCAACATCCCGCTGCTGATCCGCTCAATTGACAGGTGGGATCAGGCATCCGATGCAATAATGTCAGTATGCCATCAGCATCGGATAGATAGCGTGCACTGGAACGACGAGTACGGCATCAACGAACAGCGCCGCGACCAAGCTGTGCGGGCGCGGCTGGAGCAATCAGGCGTGCAGGCGCACAGCTACCTCGACCAGCTGTTCTTCCGCCCTGGCACCCTCCTTACCCGCAGTGGTGACTACTTCCAGGTCTTCAGCCAATTCAAGAAAAGCTGCCTGGAGCATCTGCACCGCAGCCTCCCCGCGCTGGCCCCACGGCTAAAGCCCCAGGCGCCTCTGGCGATCGCCAGCGACCCGCTACCTGAGCATGTGCTGGGCTTCGACCCAGTACCGCGTACCTTGCGCGATGGCTGGCCAGCGGGCGAAGCCGAAGCGCAAGCACGGCTGTCGCGTTTTCTCGATGAGCGGGTGGAAGACTACCAACACCAGCGCGACCTCCCGGCCAAGCCTGGCACCAGCGAGCTCTCCGCCTACCTGGCCGCCGGGGTGATTTCGCCCCGGCAATGCCTGCACGGGGCCTTGGCCTGCAACCGTGGCGAGTTCGACAGCGGCAGCACCGGCATCCAGACCTGGGTCAACGAGTTGCTTTGGCGGGAGTTCTACAAGCACATCCTGGTGGGTTATCCACAGGTATCCCGTCACCGCGCTTTCCGTGCCCAGACCGAAGCCCTGCCCTGGCGTGATGCACCTGAAGACCTCGCGGCCTGGGAACAGGGGCGCACCGGTTTTCCGATCATCGATGCCGCCATGCGCCAGTTGCTGCACACCGGCTGGATGCACAACCGCCTGCGCATGATCGTCGCCATGTTCCTCAGCAAGAACCTGCTGATCGACTGGCGCAAAGGCGAGCGGCATTTCATGCGTCACCTGATAGACGGCGACCTGGCAGCCAACAACGGCGGCTGGCAGTGGAGCGCATCTACCGGCACCGACGCCGTGCCCTATTTCCGCATCTTCAACCCGGTTTCGCAGTCTCAGCGCTTCGATCCGCAGGGGCGCTTCATTCGTCACTGGGTACCGGAACTGCAGGCGCTGGATGATAAAGCCATTCATCAGCCAGTTAAGGCTGTGGATCTTTTTGCTACCCATTCGTATCACAATCCAATAGTCGATCTCGGCAGCAGTCGCCAGCGCGCATTAGAAGCCTTCAAAGGCCTTCCGCGTCGGCAGCATTAAGGGGCAGTATCGTGAATAGAGCTCGCAGTGTCTGGGTGACAGGGGCCACTAATGGATTAGGGCTGGCATTGGTACAACAGTTGCTCGAACAGGGGCACCGGGTAGCCGCAAGCGGCAGGGAGTGTGAAGCACTGGACACGCTGGGCGAACGCTACGGCACGCAATTGCTGCGCCTGCCGGGCCAGTTGCAGGCGCTGGATCAGGTCGAGGCAGCCAGCAAGCTGCTATTGGGCAACTGGGGGTCGCTGGACTGCCTGATCATCAATGCCGGCACCGGTGAGTATGTGGCCGACGCCATACCTGATGCCGAGCTGTTCGAGGCCATCGCCGCCAGCAACCTGCTGGCCAGCGAACAATGCCTGGCCAGTGCCTTGCCGCTGCTGACCAAGGGTGAAGCGCCTCAGGTAATGGCGATCCTCAATCGCTATTCAGCCTCGCAGCTGTTTGCGCCCACACAGGTTTCCAGCGGTTTCAACAGCACCGCGCAGTGGTTTCGCGAGCAACGCCAGGTACTGGGCCAGCTGCAGATCAGCCTGACGGTGGTGGCGCCGCAATCATTGAAGACCCCCGTGACACCGGCGCAGGCTATGCCGGAGATGTGGACAGCGCAGAGCGCTGCCGAAGAACTGCTGCGGCGACTGCCGCTTCGAGAACCTGAACTGGTGCTGGAGACGCTGGACCCTAGCAGTTTGTGGCCGCTGCCGCGCTGACCCAAGGGTTGGCAAGGTGCTACCGCAGTGGGAGCGGCTCACCCGCTCCCACTGCCCAAGCAGGTGGGTTACAACGCCATACGGTAATGCAGGCTGTAGCTTTCCACACCATCGTTGGGCTGCTTTATACCGGCGTTGGAATAGTGGATGGCGCGCACGCCAATTTCATGCCCACCGGCAAAGCGCAAGCCGAAACCGATCCGGTCCTCGAACTGGAACGCCGAGCCTAGCTCGTTGCTTTCAAGCTCGGTACTGGAGAAGGCCGCGACACCGATGCCCGCCTCGATGTAAGGCTTCACCGATTCCCCAGCAAACTCATAGACGAACACTGGCGCAAACGACAAGCTGTGGTTGCTCGCCGTCTCGTCACCCTGCCAATAGGTGTAAGCCCCATCCCAATAACCGGTGAGACGACCAACGCTGGTCTGCCACCAGCTCGCCTCCCAGTTCGACTGCAACCCCAGCCGATAGACCATGGTCGAGTCACCGGTCTGCCCCACCGAAAATGAAACATCGGCAGCCTGCGCCGACACCACTTGCCCCAAAGTTAAGGCGGCAACCGCCGCCAAGCCGAGCAGTTTCCTCATAAGAAACATCCTTCTTCCTGATGCTGTTGTTAGTGTTCGCCTCTTGCCAGGCAAATCGGTAGAAATCGGCAGTGGTACGATAGTTCAGCTGCTTTTGACGTTTTTTTCACAACGCAAAGCTTTGCACACTGTCGGACTTATGCCACAGCAACGGTAGGATTTTTCTCAGAGTTTGCGGGTCGGCACTGGTCCAGAAGCGGGTATCCAGCGCCGGGCCCTCGGCCAGCAGGTCGTTGGCGTGCAACAGCCGTTGCAGCTGGCGTGCCACGGCGGCGCCGGTATCAATGATGGCCACGTCTGCCGGGACCATGTCGGCCAGCAAGGGGCGCAGGAATGGGTAATGGGTGCAGCCAAGAATCAGCGTATCGCAGCCGGCATCCAGCAGTGGCTGCACAAACCCGAGCAGCAACTGGCGCAACGCGGGGCTGCCCAGGTCGCCGGTTTCAATCAGCTCTACCAGCCCTGGGCAAGGCTGGGTGACCACCCGTACATCGCTGGCGAAGCGGTCGAGCAATGCCGCGAACTTGGCGCTCTGCAAAGTCCCGGTAGTGGCCAGCACCCCGACCACACCGGAGCGGGTGGCGGCGGCTGCAGGCTTTACCGCAGGCTCCATACCCACCAGCGGCCAGACCGGGTACAGCTCACGCAGGTCGGCAACCGCCGCCACCGTGGCGGTATTGCAGGCCAGGACCATGGCCTTGGCGCCTTGCTGCTGGAAGAACTCGGCAATGCGTCGGCAGCGCTGGCGGATGTAGTCCGCCGACTTCTCACCGTAGGGCACGTGACCGCAATCGGCCACATACAGCAGGGTTTCGTTGGGCAGCAGGCGCTGGATCTCGGCAAGCACCGACAAACCGCCGACCCCCGAATCCATCACGCCAATCGGCGCCGAACGCTCAGCCATCGCGCTTGCCGCAGACAGCGCAGGCCGGGTCGCGCTTGACCCGCAGTTCACGTATGCGCGTGCCGAGGGCATCAATCAGCAGCAGGCGGCCCACCAGTGGCTCGCCGAACCCAGCCAGCAGCTTCATGGCTTCCAGCGCCTGCAGGCTACCTACCAGCCCCACCAGCGGGCCGATCACGCCGGCTTCGCTGCAGGTCAGTTCATCCTCGCTGCCATGGCCATACAGGCAGTGGTAACACGGGCTGTAGTCACGCCGTGGGTCGAACACCGAAAGCTGGCCCTCGAGGCGGATCGCCGCCCCACTGACCAACGGCTTGCCAGCAGCGACGCAGGCGGCATTGACCGCCTCGCGCGTGGAAAAGTTGTCGGAGCAGTCCAGCACCAGGTCGACCGCAGCCACCGCTGCGGCCAGCGAATCTTCGTCCAGCGCCTGGCGGTGAGCGACCAGGCTGATCTCCGGGTTGATCGCCCCCAGGCGCTGCAGCGCCGAGTCCACCTTGCTCATGCCGACGCTGTCGCTGTCGTGCATCACCTGGCGTTGCAGATTGGTCAGGTCGACGGTGTCGAAATCTGCCAGGTGCAACTCGCCCACCCCCGCCGCAGCCAGGTACAGCGCCACAGGTGAGCCCAGCCCACCGAGGCCGACGATCAGCGCCTTGCTCTGCTTGAGGCGCAACTGGCCGTCGATATCGATCTGCGCCAGCAGCACTTGCCGGCTGTAGCGCAACAGTTCCTGATCACTCAGCATGGCAGGCGCCCCAGGGTAATGCGTTCATGGCTGCCCAGGTCGATGCGGCTGGCAACCTCGGCAAAGCCTTGTTCAGTCAGCAAGGCGCGCACCGCCGCTGCTTGATCATAACCATGCTCCAACAGCAACCAGCCGCCTGGCAGCAAATGCTGCGGCGCCTGGGCAATGATCACGCGCAGGTCGTCCAGGCCATCGGCACCTGCCACCAGTGCGCTGCTGGGTTCGAAACGCACATCGCCAGCGGCCAGGTGGGGGTCTTCGCTGGCAATGTAGGGGGGGTTGCTGACAATCAGGTCGAAACGCTCATCGCCGAGCTGGTCAAACCAGTGGCTGACGTGCACCTGCACATTGCCCAGCCCCAGGCGCTGGCGGTTGCGCTCGGCCAGCGCGGCGGCCTCCTCGACACGGTCCACCGCCATCACCTGCCAGGCCGGGCGGTCGCCGGCCAGGGCCAAGGCAATGGCCCCGGTGCCGGTGCCCAGGTCGAGCACCTTGGCAGGTGTCGCAGGCTGAAGCTCCAGGGCGGTCTCGACCAGCAGCTCGGTGTCCGGGCGCGGGATCAGCGTATGCGGTGCCACTTCCAGGTCGATCTTCCAAAACCCCTGCTGCCCAAGGATATACGCCACCGGCTCACCGCTGCGGCGGCGCTGCAGGTAACCGGCATAAGTGTCGGCCGCTTCGCTGCTGACGATGCGCTCGGGCCAGGTATGCAGGTAGCTGCGCGACTTGCCGATGGCCGCAGCCAACAACAGTTCGGCGTCCAGCCGCTCGGTGGGCGATTCGGGCAACTGCGCATTGCGCAGCAAGCTGGCGATGATGGTCATCAGTCCCCCAGGGCGGCCAGTTGATCGGCCTGGTACTCGGCCAACAGCGGTTCGATCACGGCGTCGACGCCACCGGCAAGGATGTCGTCCAGCGAATACAAGGTCAGGTTGATGCGGTGATCGGTTACCCGGCCCTGTGGATAATTGTAGGTGCGGATACGCTCGGAGCGGTCACCGGAGCCCACCAGCAGCTTGCGCTCACTGGCGATGGCATTCTGCGCGGCGCTGGTCTGCATGTCGTTGAGCTTGGCCGACAGCCAGGACATGGCACGGGCACGGTTCTTGTGCTGCGAGCGTTCTTCCTGGCACTCGACCACGATACCGGTGGGCAAGTGAGTAATGCGAACCGCCGAGTCGGTCTTGTTGATGTGCTGGCCACCGGCCCCGGAAGCGCGGTAGGTGTCCACGCGCAAGTCGGCCGGGTTGATCTCGATCACCGCCTGCTCATCGGGCTCGGGCAGCACGGCCACGGTACAAGCGGAGGTGTGGATGCGCCCCTGCGACTCGGTCTCGGGCACCCGTTGCACACGGTGCGCACCAGACTCGAACTTGAGCTTGCCGTAAACGTTTTCGCCTTCGACGCGGGCGATGATTTCCTTGTAGCCGCCGTGTTCGCCTTCGTTCTCGGACAAAATCTCCAGACGCCAGCCACGCTTTTCGGCGTAGCGCGAATACATGCGGAACAGGTCACCCGAGAAGATCGCCGCCTCGTCACCACCGGTGCCAGCGCGGATTTCGAGAAACACGTTACGCCCGTCGTTGGGGTCCTTGGGCAGCAGCATGCGTTGCAGCTGCGCCTCCATCGCCAGCAGTTGCTCCTTGGCTTCGCGCACTTCCTCCACGGCCATTTCGCGCATATCCGGATCGCTGTCCTTGAGCAGCGCCTGGGCACCTTCAAGGTCGTCCTGGACTTTGCGCCATGCCTGATAGGCCGTGTGAACCGGCTCGACCTCGGCGTATTCGCGGGAATAAGCACGGAAACGCGTCTGGTCGCTGATGACCTCAGCGTCACCGAGCAGTGCGGTCAGTTCTTCGAAGCGGTCCTGGAGAATATCCAGTTTGTTCAGCAGCGACGCTTTCATTGCAGGGATTTGTCCGTCGAGCCCTCGTTGAGGGCAAAGAGTTCCTGGGCCATGGCCAGCGCATCGAGGCGGCCCTCGGCCGAGAGCTTTTTCAACTGCACGCTGGGCGCATGCAGAAGTTTGTTGGTCAGGCCCCGGGCCAGTTGGGCCAGCACGTCCTCGGGGTTGCCGCCGTTGGCCAGCAGGCGCTGGGCTTTTTGCAGCTCTTCATCGCGCAGGCGCTCGCTTTGCTGGCGGTAGGCCTTGAGCACGTCCACCGCAGCCAGTTCGCGCAGGCGCACCATGAAGTCTTCGGCGCCCACCGACACCAGCTCTTCGGCAGCCTGGGCCGCACCCTGGCGGCTCTTGAGGTTTTCTGCGACTACGTCGTGCAGGTCATCGACGGTATACAGGTAGACGTCGTCGAGCTCGCCCACTTCGGGTTCGATATCACGCGGCACGGCGATGTCGACCATGAAAATCGGCTTGTGCCGGCGTTGTTTCAGCGCGCTCTCGACCGCGCCCTTGCCAAGGATCGGCAACTGGCTGGCGGTGGAGCTGATGACGATGTCACTGTTGGCCAGTTCCTGGGGGATGTCGGCCAGCAGCACGGCATGTGCGCCGAACTGCTCGGCCAGCGTGCTGGCACGCTCCAGGGTACGGTTGGCCACCACGATCCGGCGCACACCTTGCTCATGCAGGTGGCGGGCGACCAGGGTGATGGTCTCGCCGGCCCCGATCAGCAGGGCCTGGCTGCGGCCCAGGTCACTGAAGATCTGCCGCGCCAGGCTCACCGCGGCGAACGCCACCGAAACCGGGTTTTCGCCGATCGCGGTGTCGGTGCGCACCTGTTTGGCGGCACTGAAGGTGGCCTGGAACAGGCGCCCGAGCAGTGGGCCAACGGTACCGGCCTCACGCGCCACGGCGTAGGCGGACTTCATCTGGCCGAGGATCTGCGGCTCGCCGAGCACCAGCGAATCGAGGCCAGAGGCCACGCGCATCATGTGCCGCACCGCATCGTGCTCTTCATGGATGTAGGCGCTGGCGCGCAGTTCATCCAGGCTCAGCCGGTGGTAATCGGCCAGCCACAGCAGTACGGCCTCGGCAGACAGGTGGTCCTGCTCTATATAAAGCTCGCTACGGTTGCAGGTCGACAGGATCGCCGCTTCACGGCTGGCGGTCAGTCGGCAGAGCTGTTGCAGGGCGTCCACCAGCTGCTCTGGGGTAAACGCCACGCGCTCGCGTACGTCTACCGAGGCAGTCTTATGGTTGATACCAAGTGCAAGAAAGGCCATGCAAGGTCGCTGGTTGTGACGAGAAGCCGATAATTGTCCTCTTTCGCAGGTTTTAGAACAACCACCGTTCGCTATTGTCGTGTAGGAGCGGCCTTGCGTCGCGAAAGGGCTGCGCAGCGGCCCCGGCAATATCTCTGACAAACCTGAAAACCTGGGGCCGCTACGCGCCCCTTTCGCAACCCAAGGCCGCCCCCAACAGGCCCCCCCACACAGGTGGCGGAACCTGGGCGCCCCTGCCATGGTCGCAGTTAAGCAAATGCTTCGCAGGTGGGTTTGCCCCCGCGCTTGTGTCATCATGCTCCGACCGCCGGTGAGTCCTTTTAAGCCTTTCTATGAACAGACACTACGCACTGCTGCTTGCCTTCGCCCTGCTCCAGGGTTGCCAGAGCCTGGCCCCGCAAAAAGCCGAGCCACCCGTTGCCGAGGCCGGCAAGGGCGAGGCCGAAAAACCCGTGGTGTACGGTTCGTTCAAGCAAGACACCCTATATAGCCTGTTGGTGGCGGAGCTGGCCGGCCAGCGCAACCGCTTCGACATCGCCCTGGCCAACTACGCCGACCAGGCCGAAAAAACCCAGGACCCTGGCGTTTCCGAACGCGCCTACCGCATCGCCGAGTACCTCGGCGCCGACGAGCCGGCCCTGGAAAACGCCTTGATCTGGGCCCGCAACGACCCGGACAACCTCGACGCCCAGCGCGCCGCCGCCATCCAGCTGGCCCGCGCCGGTCGCTACGACGATGCTATGGTCTACATGGAAAAAGTCCTGCAAGGCCAGGGCGATACCCATTTCGACTTCCTCGCCCTGTCGGCCGCCGAGACCGACCAGAGCACCCGCGACGGCTTGCTGCAGAGCTTCGAACGCCTGCTGGTCAAGTACCCGGAAAACAGCCAACTGGTGTTCGGCAAAGCGCTCCTGCTGAACCAGGACGGCAAGGCCGAAGAAGCGCTCGAACTGCTCGAGGAGCACCCGCCGCAAAATGGCGAGATCGCCCCGATTCTGCTGCGTGCCCGCCTGCTGCAAGCGCTCGACCGCGGCAAAGAGGCGCTGCCCCTGCTGCGTGGCGCGATCCGCGACAACCCGGATGACAAACGCCTGCGCCTGACCTACGCCCGTACCCTGGTCGAGCAGGACCGCATCGCCGATGCCAAGGGGGAGTTCATCAGCCTGGTCCAGCAGTACCCCGAGGATGACGAGCTGCGCTACTCGCTGGCACTGGTATGCCTGGAAAACAAAGACTGGGATGAAGCCGAGGGCTACCTGCAGGAGCTGGTCGAACGCGACAGCAACGTCGACGCCGCCCACCTGAACCTGGGCCGTATCCGCGAGGAGCGCCACGACCCCGAAGGCGCCTTGCGCGAATACGCCCTGGTCGGCACCGGCCCCGACTACCTGCCGGCGCAGCTGCGCCAGGCCGACATCCTGATTGCCAACGGCCGCGGCACCGAGGCTTCGCGCCTGCTCGCCGAAGCCCGCGAGGCCCAGCCGGACTACGCCATCCAGCTGTACCTGATCGAATCGGAAAGCTACAGCAACAACAACAAGGACGCCCAGGCCAACCAGGTGCTGCAACAAGGCATCCAGCGTTACCCGGACGACCTCAACCTGCTGTATACCCGCGCCATGCTGGCCGAAAAGCGTGATGACCTGCCGCAGATGGAGAAAGACCTGCGCGCCATCATCGACCGCGAGCCGGAAAACGCCATGGCCCTGAACGCCCTGGGCTACACCCTGGCCGACCGCACCACCCGCTACGCCGAGGCCAAGGCGCTGATCGACAAGGCCCACCAGCTCACCCCGGATGACCCGGCGGTGCTCGACAGCCTAGGCTGGGTCGCCTACCGCCAGGGCAACCTGGACGAAGCCGAAGGCTACCTGCGCCAGGCCCTGGAGCGCTTCCCCGACCACGAAGTGGCTGCGCACCTGGGCGAAGTCCTGTGGGCCAACGGCAAGCGCCGCGAAGCCCGCCAGGTCTGGGCCAAGGCCTTCGAAGCCCAGCCCGACAGCCCCATCCTGCGCAAGACCGTACTGCGCCTGACCGGATCAGAGACCCTTTAACGCCATGTTCCTGCGCCATTGCATCACCTTCACCCTGATTGCCCTGCTCGCGGGCTGTGCCGGCTTCGGTAGCCGTGAAGCCCTGCAGGGCCATGGCGACCCGCAGCAGTGGCGCCAGCACAAAGCGCAACTCAGCACCCTCGACGGCTGGCAGATCAGCGGCAAGGTCGGCATCCGCGCCCCGCGCGATTCCGGCAGCGGCACGCTGTTCTGGTTGCAGCGCCAGGACTACTACGACATCCGCCTGGCCGGGCCATTGGGCCGTGGCGCTGCCCGCCTGACCGGCCGCCCCGGCGGCGTGGTGCTAGAAGTGGCCAACCAGGGCCGCTACGAAGCCACCAGCCCGGAAGCACTGCTGGAAGAACAACTGGGCTGGCAACTGCCGGTTTCGCACCTGGTCTGGTGGGTACGCGGCCTGCCCGCGCCCGACAGCAAGAGCCAGCTGACCCTGGACGGCGACAGCCGCCTGGCCAGCCTGCAACAGGATGGCTGGCAGGTGCAGTACCTGAGCTATACCGAGCAGAACGGCTACTGGTTGCCCGAGCGCCTGAAACTGCACGGCAAGGACCTCGACGTGACGTTGGTGGTCAAGGACTGGCAGCCGCGCCAGCTGGGGCACTGATCGATGACCACCCTTACCCTGCCCGCCCCGGCCAAGCTCAACCTGTGGCTGCACATCATCGGCCGCCGCCCGGACGGTTACCACGAGCTGGAAACCGTCTTCCAGTTTCTCGACCATGGCGACGAGCTGAGCTTCGCCCTGCGTGAAGACGGCGTGATCCGCCTGCACACCGAAATCGAGGCGGTGCCCCACGACAGCAACCTGATCGTGCGTGCCGCGCGCAAATTGCAGGAACAATCCGGCACCCGCCTTGGCGCCGACATCTGGCTGACCAAGGTCTTGCCCATGGGCGGTGGCATCGGCGGCGGCAGCTCGGACGCCGCGACCACGCTGCTGGCGCTGGCGCACTTGTGGCAGCTGGACTGGGATGAAGATCGCCTGGCCGGCCTGGGCCTGACCCTCGGTGCCGACGTGCCGGTGTTCGTGCGCGGCCACGCGGCGTTCGCCCAGGGTGTGGGCGAGCAACTGACCCCGGTCGACCCGATCGAGCCCTGGTATGTCGTGCTGGTGCCGCAAGTGTCTGTCAGTACTGTAGAAATTTTTTCACATCCGCAGTTGACACGTGATTCCCTCCCCCTTAAGATGCGCCCCGTTCCCGAGGGAAACAGTCGAAATGACTGCCAACCGGTGGTAGAGCAGAGTTACCCAGAAGTTCGCAATGCGTTGAATTCACTGGGCAAATTCACTGAAGCTCGATTAACCGGCACTGGAAGTTGTGTGTTTGGGGCCTTCCCAAGCAAAGCCGAAGCTGATAAAGTTCTGGCCCTTCTTTCAGCGACCCAAACAGGGTTTGTGGCGAAAGGAAGCAATGTTTCGATGTTGCATCGCAAGCTGCAAAGTCTGGTCAAGAAGTCGAGTGCCTAGCGCTCGCAGCAACAGATACAGGGGCGTCGCCAAGCGGTAAGGCAGCAGGTTTTGATCCTGCCATGCGTTGGTTCGAATCCAGCCGCCCCTGCCATTTTCCTATACTCATCCAGGTATACCCTCAGCCTTCAGGTACTGCGCGTGTCCAAGATGATGGTCTTTACGGGGAACGCTAACCCCGATCTGGCTCGGCGTGTCGTACGTCAGCTGCATATCCCTCTCGGTGACGTCTCTGTCGGTAAATTCTCCGACGGCGAGATCAGCACTGAGATCAATGAAAATGTCCGCGGTAAAGACGTCTTCATTATTCAGCCGACCTGTGCCCCGACCAACGATAACCTGATGGAACTGGTAGTGATGGCCGACGCCTTCCGCCGCTCCTCAGCATCCCGAATCACCGCCGTGATTCCTTACTTCGGATACGCCCGCCAGGACCGCCGTCCGCGTTCGGCACGTGTAGCCATCAGCGCCAAAGTTGTCGCTGACATGCTCACTGTCGTGGGTATCGACCGTGTACTCACCGTCGACCTGCACGCTGACCAGATCCAGGGTTTCTTCGATATCCCAGTCGACAACATCTACGGCTCGCCCGTATTGGTCGACGATATCGAAGACCAGCGTTTCGAGAACCTGATGATCGTCTCCCCGGACATCGGTGGTGTCGTGCGCGCACGTGCCGTCGCCAAGTCCCTGGGTGTCGATCTGGGTATCATCGACAAACGCCGCGAGAAGGCTAACCACTCCGAGGTGATGCACATCATCGGCGACGTCGAAGGGCGCACTTGCATCCTGGTAGACGACATGGTCGACACCGCCGGCACCCTGTGCCACGCGGCCAAAGCCCTGAAAGAACACGGCGCTGCCAAGGTTTACGCCTATTGCACGCACCCTGTCCTGTCGGGCCGCGCGATCGAGAACATCGAGAAGTCGGTACTGGACGAGCTGGTGGTGACCAACACCGTTCCGCTGTCCGCCGCTGCTCAAGCCTGTGACCGTATCCGCCAGCTGGATATCGCACCGGTTGTCGCTGAAGCGGTACGCCGCATCAGCAACGAAGAATCGATCAGCGCGATGTTCCGCTAAGCGGAACACGTGTTGATGTGAAGCGCCCCGCCCCAGCATTTGTTGGGGCGGGGCTTTTTTGCCATTCCCGTTGGCGCTGGTCGCAAACGCCCTCGGGAGGCTATTTTGGAGAAACAAAATGACTGATTTCACGCTGAACGCCAAAGTGCGTACTGACCTGGGGAAAGGTGCGAGCCGCCGCCTGCGTCACTCGCTGAGCATCCCTGCCGTTGTCTACGGTGGCGATAAAGAAGCGCAATCCCTGACCATCGTGTCGAAGGAAATCGCCAAGCTGTTCGAAAACGAAGCTGCCTACAGCCACGTGATCGAGCTGAACGTTGACGGCGCCAAGCAAAACGTCATCGTCAAGGCCATGCAGCGTCACCCAGCCAAGCAATTCATCATGCACGCTGACTTCGTTCGCGTCGTTGCTGGCCAGAAGCTGACTGCCAAGGTTCCGGTTCACTTCATCGGCGAAGAAGCGCCGATCAAGAAAGGCGGCGAGATCTCCCACGTTGTTTCCGAGATCGAAGTTTCCTGCGAAGCCAAAGACCTGCCTGAGTTCATCGAAGTTGACCTGGCTAACGCTGAAGTCGGCACCATCATCCACCTGTCGGACCTGAAAGCTCCGAAAGGCGTAGAGTTCGTCGCTCTGGCCCACGGTGATGACAAGGCTGTTGCCAACGTTCACGCGCCACGCGTTGCTCCAGAAGCAGAAGGCGCTGCCGAGTAATCCACTCGCACGCCGGTGTTGATCGGGTTACAGTGCCGCGCGCGCTGTAACCCACCAACTCCAAGGAAGAGCCCCTGACGTGACCGCCATCCAGTTGATCGTTGGCCTGGGTAACCCCGGCCCCGAATACGAACAGACCCGGCATAACGCAGGGGCTCTTTTCGTTGAACGCATTGCCAGCGCCCAGCGCGTCTCGCTGACCGCTGACCGCAAGTATTTCGGCCTGACGGCTAAATTCAGCCATCAGGGCAACGACGTTCGTCTGCTCATCCCCACCACCTACATGAACCGTAGCGGCCAGTCCGTGGCGGCCTTGGCCAATTTCTTCCGCATCAAGCCGGAAGCGATTCTGGTGGCGCATGACGAACTCGACCTGCCTCCGGGCGTCGCCAAGCTTAAACGCGGCGGCGGCCATGGCGGGCACAACGGCCTGCGCGACATCATCGCGCAGCTCGGCAACCAGAACGACTTCCACCGCCTGCGGCTTGGCATCGGCCACCCGGGTGACGCCAAACTGGTCTCCAACTTCGTCCTGGGCCGCGCGCCGCGCGCCGAGCAGGAGAAGCTCGACGCCAGCATCGATTTTGCCCTCGGCGTGCTGCCAGATGTCCTCGCTGGCGATTTCGCCAAGGCGATGCGCGAGCTGCACAGCCAGAAGGCCTGATTTCCTAGAGAGGGAATACCCATGGGTTTCAATTGCGGCATCGTCGGCCTGCCCAACGTCGGCAAGTCCACCCTGTTCAACGCCTTGACCAAGTCCGGCATCGCGGCGGAGAACTTCCCTTTCTGCACCATCGAGCCGAACAGCGGCATCGTGCCGATGCCCGACGCGCGTCTGGCTGCCCTGGCAGAGATCGTCAAGCCTAACCGCATCCTGCCGACCACCATGGAATTCGTCGACATCGCCGGCCTGGTGGCAGGCGCGTCGAAAGGTGAAGGCCTGGGCAACAAGTTCCTCGCCAACATCCGCGAGACCGACGCCATCGCCCACGTGGTGCGCTGCTTCGAAGACGAGAACGTGATCCACGTTTCCAACAGCGTCGACCCCAAGCGTGACATCGAGATCATCGACCTCGAACTGATCTTCGCCGACCTCGACAGCTGCGAGAAGCAACTGCAGAAGGTTGCCCGCAATGCCAAGGGTGGCGACAAGGAAGCCCTGGCGCAAAAGGCCATCCTGGAAAAGCTGATCCCGCACTTCACTGAAGGCAAGCCTGCACGCAGCCTGATGAAGCACATGGCTGACGACGAAAAGGCCGTCATCCGTGGCTTCCACCTGCTGACCAGCAAGCCGGTGATGTACATCGCCAACGTCGCTGAAGACGGCTTCGACAACAACCCGCACCTGGACGTGGTCAAGGCCATCGCCGAGGAAGAAGGCGCGGTCGTGGTACCGGTGTGCAACAAGATCGAAGCCGAAATCGCCGAGCTGGACGACGGTGAAGAGAAGGACATGTTCCTCGAGGCCCTGGGCCTGGAAGAGCCTGGCCTGAACCGCGTGATCCGCGCCGGTTACGAGCTGCTTAACCTGCAGACCTATTTCACTGCCGGCGTGCAGGAAGTACGCGCCTGGACCGTCCGCATTGGCGCCACCGCGCCACAGGCTGCTGGCGTGATCCACACCGACTTCGAAAAAGGCTTCATCCGCGCTGAAGTAGTGGCGTATGACGACTTCATCCAGTTCAAGGGTGAAAGTGGCGCCAAGGAAGCCGGCAAGTGGCGTTTGGAAGGTAAGGACTACATCGTCAAAGACGGCGATGTGATGCACTTCCGCTTCAACGTCTGACGCTCAGCGTTTGCCTGTCAACAAAAGCCTCCGTATGGGGGCTTTTGTGTTTCTGTTGTCCCGTTCGCCCCTATCCCCCTCAGTGCGCCCACTGCCGCGCCCTGCGCCTGTCGATCCAGATCAGCAAGACGCTGGCATACACCGAGACAGCCAAGAACAGCGCCATGCGCACCGCAAAGGCCCGGTACACGTCCTGCCCTGCCGCGCTGTCCTGCACCGACTGCCCCAGCAGAATCAGCATCGTGGTCAGGCAACTGACCCAGTAAGCAGGGCCGTGCCGCGTCGCCACCGCCCGGTAGAGCCGCCGGGCCTGCCAGAGGGTGAACAGCAACACCCACAGAAAAAACATCCACAGGTGCACGAACAGGCTCAAGGCACTCCACAGCAGGATCGCCAGCAGCCCGGCTAGCAGGGTCGAACCAATCAGCTCTCGGCTGGCATTGCGGGCATGGGTTTCGCCGGCCTGCTGGCCCAGGCTCACCGACTTCATGATCAGCGGCATGAATGCATCCGGGGCAATCAGCGCCAGCAAGAACGCCGGCATGACGATCAGCGTGGCACGCAGCGCAACCCAACTGGCACGCGCGCTGGGGAGCGGTGGCGGGGACGGTTGCGCGGGGGCATCGACAGGTTCGGGAAACAGTACATGCGCCAGCGCCGTGCCCAGCGCCGCCAACAGCATGCCTTTGGCTAACGCCTCGACCACCGACAGCGCCAAGGTGAAATCATGGGTGCCGGCTGCGGCGATCATGGTCAGGCCGATCACCAGCAAATTCGCCACCAGGCCATTGCCGCCCTTGAGCGCGTAACGCAGCACCAGAAACACCCCAACGCCGACCAACAGCACCCCACTCACCGGGGCATGGCGCAGCAGTGGAATCAGCAACAAGCCGCTGCCACAACTGAGCAGCACCAGCACCGCCAACGCCGGTGCCGCGCGCAACGGCAGCGGCTGGCTGCGGGTGGCTAACAGCAGCACCGCAAACACCGGGGCCAGGATCGGCACGGGCAGGCCGATGCCGAAGCTGACCGCCAGGCACAGCGCCACGCCCCAGGCCAGGCGTAGCGCCCGCAGGCGCCGCCACTCAATAGGCATACGACAGCCAGCTCATCAGCCACATGAACACGCGGCCCAGCACGTTCAGCGGGTTGCCTTCGCTGGGCAGCGCCATGACTTCGGCCTGGCCGCCGACCCGCAACCCGGTCTTGTCCTCCAGCTGGTCACGGTCCAGCTCGACGATCACCGGAAAACGCTGCGCCGAGCGCAGCCACTCGCGGCTGTTCTGCACGCTCGGCAGGGTACCCGGCGGGCTGCCCTGCCCCACGCTGACGCCATACCCAATGCTGCGTATGCGCCCCTTCAGCACCACCCCCGGCAGCGCATCGAGCACCACCAGCACCGCTGTGCCGGAGCGCAGGCGGCCGAGGTTGTTTTCGGTCATGTCGGCGCTGATCCACACGTCATGGATCGCGATCAGGGTCATCATCGGGCTGCCGGCCGCCACATAATGGCCAACGTCTGTGCGCAGGTCAGTGATCAAACCGTTGGCATCGGCGCGCACCACGGTGCGGGCCAGATCCAGGCGGGCCTTTTCAACATTCGCCGCAGCGCTGCGCAACTGGGCGTTGTCTGCCTGTGAACCGCCCTGCTGTTCACGTGCCCGCTCGACTTCGGCACGGGCCGCCGCCACCTGGCTGATGGCTTGGTCGAGCGTGGCCTGGGCCCCTTCCAGGCGGCGCACCGACACCGTGCCTGGGTCTTCCTCGATCAGTCGCTTGAGCCGCTCGGCATCCTGGCGCGCCTTGCGCTCGTTGGCCTGGGCCGCCAGCAACGCCGCCTTGGCCGAATCGATGCCGGCGGTGTTGGCGCCGATCTGCCTGCGCACGGTATCCAGGTCGGCCTCGGCGCGAGCCAGGGCAATGCGGTATTGCGCCGGGTCCAGCTCGAACAGCACCGCGCCTTGGCGTACCTCCTGGTTGTTGCCCACGGCCACGCGCTTCACCGGGCCGGCTACCTCGGCGCTCACCGGCACCACGTAGGCTTGCAGGCGGGCCTGCTGGGTGTAAGGCGTGAAACGGTCTGCCAGCAGGTACCAGAGCAGGCTTATGGCAATCAGCAGCAATACCCAGCGCATGCCACGATCAGGCGCTTGCGGGGGCGGTGTTTGCGGGGCGTCGCTCATTTCGGTTCACCGGGTTGCTGTGCGGTAGGGGGTGGCGCGTCCAGCAGGTCTCCCCAATCGGTGCGTTGCTGCATCTGTCGACGCGTAGCCGGGTCGACCGCTGCACGGCCTGGCTGCCAACCGCCGCCCAGGGCCTTGTACAAGGTCACCACGCTGCTGACGGCATTGCCGCGGCTGACCAGGTAACCGTCTTGTTGCTGCAGCAGCAGTTGCTGGGCATCGAGCACCCGCTGGAAGTCGGCAAAGCCTTCGCGGTATTGCGAGGTGGCCAGGCTCAGCGAGCGCTGCGCGGCTTGCGAGGCCTGGTCGCGAATACCCGCGCTCTGCAACGAGCGCACCAGGCCGCTGGCTGCATCGTCGGCCTCGCGGGCGGCTTCGCGCACGCCCTGCTGATAAAGCTCGATCAGTTGCTGCAAGCGGGCATCCTCCACACGCACAGCGTTCTTGCGCCGGCCATAGTCGAACGGGTTCCAGATCAGGCCTGGGCCGGCGGCGAGGTCGAAACTGTCGGGCAGGTGGCTGGCCGTCACGAAGCTCCAGCCGATGCTGCCCAGCAGGCTCAGCTGTGGATAAAGGTCCGCTTCGGCCACGCCCACCAGCGCCGACTGCGCCGCGACGGCCTGCTCGGCGGCACGGATGTCCGGGCGTCGCAGCAACAAACGGGCGGGAACGTCTTGCAACAGTGCCCGGTCTGGCAGTGGTAACTGCCCGTAACGAGGTTGCAACTCCGGCAGCGGCCCCGGTGGCCGCCCAAGCAGCGAACACAACACGTTGCGCAAGGCATTGAGCTGGTTTTCGAACTCGGGGATGGTCGCCTGCGTCGCCAGGTACTGGGTGCGTGCCTGCTGCCAGTCGAGCTCATCATGCTCGCCATGGCGGAACAACCGCTCGGTGATCTCCAGGCTGCGCGCCTGGCGCTTGGCGTTTTCCTCGGCAATGGCCAGGCGCGCCTCGGCGGTACGCAAGGCAAAATAGGTGTCGGCCACCTGTGCACGCAACAACAGCATGGCATCGGCGTAGTTGGCCTCGGAGGCAAAGTACAGGGCATCGGCCGCCTCGATGGCACGGCTGAAGCGCCCCCAGAAGTCGATCTCCCAACCAATGTCGAAGCCCACGCTGGACTGCCAGAACACCGAATCACGGGCGTTGGCGGTACCGGACTGGTCCTGCTTGAGGTAGAGGCTTTGCGCGCGCAACTGCTGCAGTTGTGGATAACGCCCGGTCTGCACGATGGCCAGTTGCGCACGTGCCTCAGCGACGCGCAGCCCAGCCACGCGCAGGTTGGTGTTGTGCGCATCAGCTTGGGCGATCAGGGCATCCAGTGTCGGGTCGGCGAACACCGCCCACCACTGGCGAAAATCCGGCGCCGCAGCGCTACGGCTGGCCTGCTCCAGCAGCGGGGTGCTCCAGGTGTCCAGCCAGGGCGATTGCGCCGGCGGGTAGTCCGGACCGACCTGCGTACAGCCTGCCAGCAAAGCCACCAGGCCCAGTGCGCGGCGCCAGCGAGGTCCGGGCATGCCAGGCCCCGGCTCAAGCCGACGGTTCGACAGGGTCTTCCGGCACCTGCAACGCCACCCACTGCCAGAACAGCACATAGGTCACGCCCAGAATCACCGGGCCGATGAACAGGCCAATGATGCCTTTGACCACCATGCCGCCCAGCGCACCGATCAGCACCACCGGCATCGGCACATCCACGCCGCGCCCCAGCAACAGCGGCTTGAGCACGTTGTCGGCAAGGCCGGCGACGAACGTGTAGATGGCAAACACGATGGTCGCGACGGTGAAGCCTTCGGCATGGAATACATAGGCGATGACCGGTAGCGTGATCAGCGTAGCCGGCGCCTGGGCGATGCCCAGCATAAGGATGGCGATTGCCAGGATCCCCGCGCCCGGCACACCCTTGACCACAAAACCTACGCCTATCAGCAGCATCTGGATGAAGGCGATGCCGATCACACCCTGGGCGACGGCGCGAATGGTGGCGGTGCACAGCCTTGCAATGGGCTTGCCGCGCGACTCACCGGAAACCCGAATGGCAATGCGCTGCGCCGCCACTTCGCCGCGCTCGCCGAAGGCCATGATCACCCCCGAGATGATGATCGCCGCGATGAACATCAAGAATGCCCCCCCGGCACTGGCAGCGGCGCCCAACAACACACGCCCGGCATCCTTGAGCTGCGGCATCACACTGTTGAGCACCCCGCTCAGGCTCTCGGAAGCCGCCAGCCACAAGGCATACACGCGCGGCCCGATCAGCGGCCAGGTGGCCACCGACTCCGAAGGCGTCGGCACGCTCCAGGCACCGCTTTTGAGCAGTGTCACCAAGCCTTCCACCGACTCGCTGATCGACACCACCACCAGGTAGATTGGCACCAGCAACACCACCAGCACCAAAAGCACCACCAGCGTTGCCGCATAGCCGTCCTTGAGCCCCGTGCCGCGTTTGATGCGCTGGTGCAGCGGGTACAGGGTCACCGCCAGGATCACCGCCCACAGCATCAATTCCAGAAAGGGCTGAAACACCTGGAAGGCGAAGATCACCAGGGCAGCCACCAGGCCTGCCTTGATCAATACATCGAGCAGGCCCCGCGACAGGGCACTGTCCAGCTTGAAACTCGGCTGCATGCTTCACCTCCGCACATTCATTTTGCCAACGGGTGCAGTTCAGTGGTCGGTTTGACGCTCAGGCGGGGACGCCTCAGCGTTGCTCAACTGCCGTGTCAGGCCCATCATCACCAGCGGTACCACGGCCATCGACAAGGTGATGGCCAGCACCAGCAGGTCGTGAACCTGCTGCTCCAATACCTGGTGCTCACGCGCCAGTTTGAACACCACGAAAGCAAACTCGCCGCCCGACGCCAGCACCACGCCCAGGCACAGCGCCTGAGCACGGTTCAACCCGCCGGCCGTGCGACCCAGGGCAACCAACAGTGGCAGCTTGATGCCCACCAGCAGCAGCGTGAGCCCAAGCACGGCCAAGGGCATGCCGAACAACAGGCGCAAGTCTGCGCTCATGCCCACGCCGACAAAGAACAGCCCGAGCAGCAACCCTTTGAGCGGCTCGATCTGGGTTTCCAGTTCGTGGCGAAACGGCGACTCGGCCATCAATACGCCGGCCAGGAATGCGCCAAGGGCCATCGATATGCCTACATGCTCCATCACCCAGGCGGTGCCCAACACCACCAGCAAAGCAGTAGCCGTGGACAGCTCCGGCAACCCGGAGCCGACTGTCCATTTGAAAATCGGGGTCATCAAGTAGCGGCCGCCGATAATGATCACACCGATGCCGAGCGCCACAGCCAGCAGCGGCCAGTTGCCTTCATCTGCATGGCTGACATCACCGCCAAGCAAGGGCACCACGGCAATCAGGGGGATGGCGGCGATGTCCTGGAACAGCAGAATCGCCACAGCCAGGCGGCCGTGGGGCTTGCCCAGGTCCTTGCGCTCGGCGAGCACCTGCAAGCCGAACGCCGTTGATGACAGCGCAAGCCCCAGCCCCAGCACAATGGCCGCCGGCTTCGACTGGCCAAATACCCCATAGGCGAGCAGGCCAAGTGCGGCGGCGGTCAGCCCGACCTGCAGCGAGCCGATGCCGAACAGGGCGCGGCGCATGGTCCACAGGCGGCGGGGCGAGAGCTCAAGGCCGATCACGAACAGCAGCATCACCACGCCCATCTCCGACAGGCGGGCGACGTTGTCCGGGTTGCCCAGCAAGCCGAGCACCGAGGGGCCGATCAGGATGCCGGCCAGCAGATAGCCAGGCACTGCCCCCAGTTTCAAACGTTGCGCCAGTGGCACCAGAAGCACCACGGCCAGCAGGAACACCACCGTCGCCTGCAGCAGGCTGCCGTCATGTGGCATAGGATTTCATCCTTTAGGCTCCCCGCAAGGAGGGGGTCAGAAGCGTTCTTCGACCACCTTGAACGGGTAGGCCACCGCCTTGTACTTGCCGACCTTGCCGCGCTTGGGCAACTTCACGACCTGGTCGCGGGTGATGTCCTTGTAGGGAATGCGAGTGAGCAGGTGGCTGATGATGTTCAGCCGCGCCCGCCGCTTGTCGTTGGAATGGGCCATGAACCAGGGTGCCCAGGAGGAATCCGAGGCGGCGAACATCGCGTCGCGCGCCTTGGTGTAATCATCCCAGCGGCTATACGACTTCAGGTCCATGGGTGACAGCTTCCACAGCTTGCGCCCATCGCTGATGCGGTCCTGCAGGCGGCGGGTCTGCTCTTCGGCGCTCACTTCCAGCCAGTACTTGATCAGGATGATCCCCGACTCGACCATCATCTTCTCGAACAGCGGCACCACCATGAGGAACTTGTCGGCTTGCTCATCGCTGCAAAAGCCCATCACCCGCTCGACGCCGGCGCGGTTGTACCAACTGCGGTCGAAGATCACCACTTCGCCCGCAGCGGGCAGATGGCCCAGGTAGCGTTGCACGTACATCTGCGACTTTTCCCGCTCGGTAGGTGCCGGCAGCGCCACCACACGGAACACTCGCGGGCTGACACGCTCGGTGAGGGCCTTGATGGTCCCACCCTTGCCCGCGCCGTCCCGGCCTTCAAAGACGATGCACACCTTCAGGCCCTTGGCCACGACCCATTCCTGCAGCTTCACCAACTCGACGTGAAGTTGCTTGAGTGCCTTCTCGTAGGCCTTGCCGCCCAACTTTTCCGGCTGTGCCTGTGGGGTCTTCTTCCTGGCTGACTTCGACATGGGTAGCTCCCGGCGGCGAATGAAGGTTCAGTATGGTCGATCCACGGGGGTTTGCCGCTTCGCTTGCTACCACAGCACCGCCCCCCTTTGGAGAGGGCGGACAATGGCCGGGTTATTTGGCCAGCTTGTTGTAACTAGTCATCAGGTTACGGTAGTCGGGAATGTGGTTGGCGAACAACGTCCCCAGCCCTTCAACGTCGTTGCGCCAGTCGCGGTGCAGCTCGCAGGCGACACCGAACCAGGTCATCAGTTGCGCCCCGGCGGCCTCCATGCGGCGCCATGCCGAATCGCGGGTCAACTCGTTGAAGGTGCCAGAGGCGTCGGTGACGACGAAGACCTCGAAGCCCTCCTCAAGGGCCGACAGTGCCGGGAACGCCACGCACACTTCGGTCACCACACCAGCGATCAGCAGTTGCTTCTTGCCCGTGGCCTTGACGGCCTTGACGAAGTCTTCGTTGTCCCAGGCGTTGATGTTGCCGGGGCGGGCAATGTAGGGGGCGTCGGGGAACTGCTCTTTGAGCTCGGGGACCAGCGGGCCATTGGGGCCGGTTTCGAAGCTGGTGGTGAGGATGGTCGGCAGCTTGAAGTACTTGGCCAGGTCCGACAGGGCCAGAACGTTGTTCTTGAAACGGTCCGGGTCGATATCCCGTACCAGCGAAAGCAGGCCGGTCTGGTGATCGACCAGCAGGACTGCGACGTTGTTCTTGTCCAGACGCGTGTATTGGAAGGCCATGGTGGAGCTCCTTGCATCAGCGGATTGGGAGTATCAGCGTAGGCAAGGATGAGCGACTGCGGTAACCGTCAGTCGGGTCCGTTCTTGAGATCGAGCGCCGCCCACGCGGCGCTCGATCTCATAGGCGCCAAAACAGCCAAGGCGAGCCCCCACCGCTCACTTCACAATTTCCTGAACTGATTATTTGCCCCCAGCGATTTTTCCCCTCGCCCACCGCCACCAGAATCGCTCACCACAATCACAAAAACCGTGAGGCCACTCCCGTGGACCAGACACTCCAGGTACGGCAGGCCGCCGCCGACCTCGTCGATGCCTTTGCCAGCAACGACACCGCTCGCTACTTCGCCTGCTTCAGCGAAGACGCCACCTTCCTCTTCCACACCTTGGCCCAGCCGCTGTTGTCGCGCCGCGCCTATGAAGGCCTCTGGGCCCAGTGGCAGGCCGAAGGCTTCGCCGTGCTGGCGTGTGAATCGGGCAATGCCCAGGTGAGCCTGCAAGGCGACGTGGCGATCTTCATGCACGATGTGGCCACGCATATCCGTATCGCCGGTGACGAACACCAGCTGGCCGAACGCGAGACCATCGTGTTCCGCCGCCACGGCGAACGCTGGCTGGCCTGCCATGAGCACCTGTCGGTCGTCACCACCGCCTGAACCTTCTTTTGCGGCCTTGCCGCTCTGCCATCGCACCCACAATAAGGCCCGCGCACCGCGCCGGCCAACAACAACCGCGCTGGAGCATCACCATGAGCCAATCGACCGGTATCGAGACCAACGGTGTCGAACAGATCCCCGACGATCAACGCCACGCCGCCCCGCTAGACCTGTTCCGCCTGATCTTCGGCGGTGCCAATACCTTTGCCACTGCCGTGCTGGGCAGTTTCCCGGTGCTGTTCGGGCTGTCGTTCCAGGCCGGGGTCTGGGCAATTTTGCTCGGGGTCGGCATCGGCGCCATCATCCTCGCCCCCATGGGCCTGTTCGGTGCGCTCAACGGCACCAACAACGCGGTGTCTTCGGGCGCGCACTTCGGCGTGCACGGGCGTATCGTCGGCTCGTTCCTGTCGTTGCTCACCGCCGTGGCGTTCTTCTCGCTGTCGGTGTGGAGCTCGGGCGATGCCCTGGTCGGCGGTGCCAAGCGCTTGGCCGGCTTGCCGGAAACCGACTTGACCCTGGGCCTGGCCTATGGCCTGTTCGCGGTGCTGGTACTGGTGGTGTGCATCTTCGGCTTCCGCTTCATGCTGTGGGTCAACAAGATTGCCGTGTGGGCGTCGAGCCTGCTGTTTCTGCTAGGCATCGTCGCCTTCGCCGGTCCCTTCGATGCGGGCTACGCCGGCAGCGTCAACCTCGGCCAGGCGGGTTTCTGGGCCGCCTTCGTCGGCGCGGCGATCCTGGCCATGAGCAACCCGGTCTCGTTCGGTGCCTTCCTCGGCGACTGGTCGCGCTACATCCCGCGGGCAACCCCCAAGCCGCGCATCATGCTGGCCGTGATCGCCGCCCAGGCCGCGACGCTGATCCCCTTCCTGTTCGGCCTGTGCACCGCCACCCTGGTCGCCAGCCAGGCACCGGACTACATCGCGGCCAACAACTACGTCGGCGGCCTGCTGGCGGTCTCGCCTAGCTGGTTCTTCCTGCCGGTGTGCCTGATCGCGGTGATCGGCGGCATGTCCACCGGCACCACCGCGCTGTATGGCACCGGCCTGGACATGTCCAGCGTGTTCCCGCGCCTGCTCAGCCGTGCCGGCGCCACCTTGCTGATCGGCGTGCTGGCGATCGGTTTCATCTTCATTGGCCGCTTCACCTTCAACCTGGTGCAGAGCGTGTCGACCTTCGCCGTGCTGATCATCACCTGCACCAGCCCCTGGATGGTGATCATGATCCTCGGCCTGATCACCCGCCGCGGCTTCTACCATGCCGATGACCTGCAGGTATTCACCCGTGGCCAGCGCGGCGGCCATTACTGGTTCACGCACGGCTGGAACTGGCGCGGCATGGGGGCGTGGATCCCCAGCGCGGCGGTCGGCCTGTGCTTCGTCAACCTGCCGGGGCAGTTCGTCGGCCCGCTGGGCGACCTGGCCGGCGGCATCGACCTGAGCCTGCCGGTAACCCTGGGGCTGGCCGGGGTACTTTACCTCGTGCTGCTCAACCTGTTCCCTGAACCTGCTGGCGTGTATGGGCCTGATGGCCCGCGCTGGGTGCGCTGCAAACGCACCCCGCATGCGCCGCTAATCACTGCCGAAATAGCCTGACTGGAGTCTGCCCATGACCACTTCTCACTACATCGCCGGCCGCTGGGTCGAAGGCCAAGGCAGCGACTGCATCAGCGTCAATGACCCTGCCCTGGGCCTGCCCTTCGCCGAATTGATGGCCGCCAGCGTCGCCCAGGTCGACCAAGCCGTGGCTGCCGCCCGCGAGGCCCTGCACGCCTGGAAGCAGACCAGCACCGGCCAGCGTGCTGCGTACCTGCGCGGCTTTGCCGAGCAGCTCGGGCAGCGCCGTGAAGCGTTGATCACCCTGCAGATGCGCAACAACGGCAAGCCGCGCCACGAGGCCGAAATCGACCTGGACGACGCGATTGCCACGTTCAATTACTACGCCGAGCTGGCTGAGCAGTTGCCGCAGAAAAACTGCGACGTACCTCTGGCCGCGCCTGGCTTTACTGCCCGCACCCGTCTGGAGCCGGTTGGCGTGGTCGGCCTGATCGTGCCGTGGAACTTCCCGCTGGTGACCAGCGCCTGGAAGCTTGCCCCGGCCTTGGCCGCAGGCTGCACCGTGGTGCTCAAGCCCTCGGAGGTTACCCCGCTGATCGAGCAGACTTACGGCCAGATCGCCGATACCCTGGGCCTGCCCGCAGGTGTGCTGAACATCGTCAACGGCAAGGCCGAAACCGGCGCCGCGCTGAGTGGCCACAATGGCCTGGACAAGTTGTCGTTCACCGGCAGCAACAGCGTCGGTAGCCAGGTGATGCGCAGCGCTTCGGCGCAGTGCCGGCCGGTGACCCTGGAGCTGGGCGGCAAGTCGGCGATCGTGGTGTTCGATGATTGCGATGTCGAGCAGGCGGTGGAATGGATTGTCGCCGGCATCAGCTGGAACGCCGGGCAAATGTGCTCGGCCACCTCGCGCTTGCTGGTGCAGGACGGCATTGCCGAGGCACTGCTGCCGCGTTTGCAGGCTGCACTGGAGAACCTGCGGGTGGGCAACCCGTTGAGCGAAGAAGTGGACATGGGGCCACTGACCAGCCAAGCGCAGTGGCTGAAGGTTGCCAGCTACTTTGCCACTGCACGCGAAGAGGGTCTGCAGTGCCTGGCCGGTGGCAAGGCGCTGGACCGTGACGGCTGGTTTGTCAGCCCGACGTTGTATGTGGACGTGCCGGCAGACAGCCGCCTGTGGACTGAAGAAATTTTTGGCCCGGTGCTGTGCGCACGCCGCTTCGCCACCGAAGCGCAGGCAATTGCCGAAGCCAACGACAGCCGCTTCGGCCTGGTCGCCACCGTTTGTTCAGCGGACCTGGAACGCGCAGAGCGGGTGGCCGATGCCCTGGAAGTTGGCCATGTGTGGATCAACTCGGTGCAGGCGGTGTTCGTCGAAACGTCGTGGGGCGGCACCAAGGGCAGCGGCATTGGGCGAGAGCTCGGGCCTTGGGGGTTGTCGGGGTATCTGTCGGTGAAGCATGTGACACGGTGCCTGGGCTGATATCGCTGGGGCCGCATTGCGGCCCTTTCGACGGCAAAGCCCTCGCCATGGCACATCAGACGTAAGACTTTTCTCAATCTGAAACCAATTGCTTCAGCTTCAACTCGTTTGGGAATTATCCTACGCGCTGCGCTGCCGTTTCTCTGTTGTTGATGATCAGCATCAGGGCTAATTTTCCTGAGTCGTCAAATTCGGCGACCGGGTGTGAGAGCCCGTGTTGATCTAGCTGCAACCTCAGCGGTAGCTGTGCGCGGGCAGGATTCGTCCTGGCCGGTTTCCTGGATCACCGGTCTCTCACCCCGCGTACAGCTGCCACCCAAACCTGTGAGAGGGAATGGGCATCAGCTCCTGACACGCTGGACGAATACATCTGCGGCAATGCTGGCGAGCCTGGCATCGGGATGTTGGTGAACACCGTGCATAACCTGCAAATGGCCAAGGCGCTGAATGAAATGGTCCTGTGCCGGGATGAAAGCGCTGGAAGACAATGCCATCAGGAATAACGACCGAGTGAGGAAGCTGCTGGCAAGGCAGAAGCACTGGCGCTGAAGCCTCCTCAGGAGCATTGAAGCGGGGGGCGCTGAGCGCCCCCCATACTCACGTCGGCTCGTCGGCCGGGCGCGAACCTTCCTGCAGCAACACCATGCTCTGCGGCGAAGACAAGGGGATCCCCTCATCACGCAACCGCCCAAGAATGGTGAACAGCAGGTCACTGCGGGTGCCGGACACCTGCCGCGGCCCGGCCACGTAACCACTGACCGCAATCACCATGCCACTGCTCGTCAGGTCCTTGAACGACACCGAACTCGCGGGTGCATCCAGTATCGCTTCGTGCTCGTGATACGCCGCCAGCAGCAGGTCGCGCACGCGGTTGGCATCGGTTTCCAGCGGCAAGGTCAGGGTCACGCTGACCACCCCAAGGGCATTGCCCATGGTCACGTTGCGCACGTTCTGCGAAATGAACTGCGAGTTGGGCACGATCACCGTCGAGCGGTCAGACATCTGTATCTCGGTGGCGCGCACGTTGATGCGGCGGATGTCACCCTCGACACCGGCCAGGCTGACCCAGTCACCCACCTTTACCGGGCGCTCGGTAAGCAGGATCAGACCCGAGATGAAGTTCTGCACGATCTGCTGCAGACCAAAACCGATACCCACCGACAACGCACTCACCACCCAGGTCAGGCTGGTCAGGTTGATACGCAGGGTCGACATCACCAGCATGGCCAGGAACAGGAAGCCCAGGTACCCCACCAGGGTCACCAGCGAGGCACGCATGCCGGCGTCCATGTCGGTTTCCGGCAGCAGGCGCTCGCTCAACCAGCGCTTGAGCACACGGATGCCGAACATGCCGCCGAAGAACATCGCCACGGCCAGCAGGATATCTTGCGGCACGATGTTCAAGTTGCCGAGCATCTTGCCACCGGTGCCATCCCAATCCCCCAGGCTGAGCAGCAACTCACCGGGGCTGGTGCCCGAAGGCGTGAAGGCCAGCAGTACCGCCAGGAACAGCAGCACGGTACGGCCGATGCCAGCCAAAATGGTGCTGGCCTGGGCCTGATGGCGCGGAGCCAGGCCCAATGTCGATGCCAGGGCCAGGCCGCCCGGTTGGCGGGGCGACAGCAGGGTTTCGCACAGGTCACCGAGGAAGGTGGTCAGCAGGTAGGCACAGGTCGCCACCACGCTGATCCACAGCAACTTTGCCGTAAGGAAGTACGCCAGGGTCAGGAAACCGGCCAACAGGGCCAGTACGATCAGCCCCACCCATACCACGATGACGAAGGGGATCAGCCCCGCCAGGCCAGTCGGGCGTTCCAGCTCATGCTTGCGCAAGGTGCGGCGGTAGCGCAGCAAGGCCACCGAGAAAATCACCGCCACCACCAGCGCAGTCAGGCCGTTGGTCGCCACGGTCAGCGCCAGGCTGGTACCGATCACGCTGTTGATGCGCTCCTGGGTCAGCAGCACCATCAACGCCAGGGCCAGCAGTTTAGGGAACCAGCCCAGGGCGCTGGCCACCTCATCGTGGATCGGTGGCAGGCGCCAGGACGGGCGCTGCAGCATCAACATGGCGCGGCCCAGGCCTGAAATGAAGGCGCTGAACACCACCAGAGTAAGGATGTGGTTAGCCAGGCTGGCGATATCCGTGCCCAGCTCGGCGCTGCTTTCCAGGCCCCAGCGCAGCAGCGACACGGAACCGGCGATGGTGCCCAGCGTCGCCAGGCTGACGCTCAAGGCCAAGGCGCTGCGGCGCAGGCGGCCTTCGGGCAGCCAACGGATCATCGCATCTGCCAGCAAGCGCTCAAGCAGCCGACGAACCAGCGTCCACACCAGGATGGCCGCCACCAGGCTGCTGAGGAAAAACCAGCGATGTTCGGCACTGAACGCACTGGCCACGGCATCGGCCGCCTCGCCACGCAGGTCGCGCAGGCGTGCCACGTCTTCATCGGTGGGGCGGATCAGCGACTGCCAGAACGCGGGGGTCAGCGGGCTGGTGGCGCGGCTGGTGACCTGCGAGTTGAACTGGCTGCGGCGCAGGTTGACGATCTGCGTGGACAGGTCCCGGGCCGACTGGGTCAGCTTGGTGGCCTGCTCCTGCTCGGCCAGCACGGTCTTTTTCTGCGCTTCGAGGTCCTTGCGCTGAAGGGTGATGCTGGCAGGCTCATCCGGCTGCTTCGGGCCCAGCACCTTGAGCTTGTCGTCCAGGCCTTGCACATCGGCAGTACGCAGCGCACCAAGGGCATCGGCCTGCCGCTGAACCTGTATGGCAGCCTGGCGCAGTTGCGAAAGCACATCGTCATTGGCGCTGCTGGTCACGCCCTGGCGGATCAGGTCGAGTCGATCACTCAACTGTTCAAGGCTCGCGTTCTCGTCGAGCACCGGCAACTCGGCAGCCGCCAGGCTGGAGGCTGGCGGGGTCGGAGCGGACCAGGCCGGAGTGGCCAACGCCAGCATCAGGGCCAATACGCCTAGGCAATAACGGGCAAGGCTGACACGCCTCATCGAACAATCCTCTATGCATTTCGATTTGGCGGGGGATTCTACGCGGCTTCACGCGATCAGGAGAGTGCCGTTTCTCGCTTGAGCAGTTGCTGCTTGCGCTCCACCCCCCAGCGATAGCCGCTGATGTCGCCGTCGCGACGTACCACCCGATGGCAAGGAATGGCCACGGCAATGCGGTTGGCCGCGCAGGCCATGGCCACGGCGCGGACCGCCCTGGGTGCGCCGATACGCTCGGCGATGTCGGTGTAGCTGACCCGACAGCCGGCAGGTACCTCACGCAAGGCCTGCCAGACCCGCTCCTGAAATGCCGTGCCTTGGATATCCAACGGCAGCGCAAGGCCCAGCGCGGGGGCTTCCACAAAGCCCACCACCTCGGCGACCACCCGCTCGTATTGGCTATCACCGCCGATCAGCCGAGCGTTGGGGAACTGGTCCTGCAAGGCCTGCAACAGTAGCTCGGGGTCATCGCCCAGCAGAATCGCGCAGATACCCTTCTCGCTCTGGGCCACCAGGATCGCCCCCAGCGAACACTGGCCCAGCGCAAAACGAATGGTCGCCCCTGCCCCGCCGGCACGGTAGGCCTTGGGCCGCATGCCCAGGCGCTGCCCGGCACTTTCGTAGAACCGGCTGTTGGAGTTGTAGCCAGCGTCGTAGATGGCATCGGTCACCGAGCGCTGATCCTGTTCCAGGTGCTCACGCAAGCGTCGGGCGCGAAACGCCGAGGCATAGGCCTTGGGAGTGAGGCCGGTTTCGGCCTTGAACAGGCGGTGCAGGTGAAAGGGACTGACCGCGAGCTGCGCGCTGAGCTGGTCCAGGTTTGGCCCGCTGGCAGCGCCCTCGATCAGGCGGCAGGCACGCGTCACCAGCTCGCTGCGCCGGGTTGCACTGGCACCGCTGTCACCCGCGCAACGCTTGCAGGCGCGGTAGCCGGCGGTTTCGGCGGCGGCGGTATCGTTGTAGAACGCGATGTTCTCGCGCTTGGCCATGCGCGACTTGCACCCTGGTCGGCAGTAGATACCCGTGGTGCGTACGGCATAGACGAAGTGGCCGGCGGCGGCGCTGTCACGGGCCTGCACGGCTTGCCAGCGCTGCTCGGGGGTGGTGTAGGGTTTCATCGCGGGTTACCTCTTGTCTGTCTCGCCTGTACCGCCAATGCAAAAACATCAGGCCCGCCACAGGTACCAGGCTGCCACGGTCCGGTACGGGCACCAGCCACCGCCCAGCGAGCGCATCTGCGCCGGCGTCGGTGCTTTCTCCAGCCCCTTCAGTCGACGATACCCCTCGCGTACCGCGAAGTCGTCGACCGGCAGAATGTCCGAGCGCTCAAGGCTGTAAATCAGCAACATCTCCACCGTCCAGCGCCCTACCCCACGCAGGGCCACAAGGCGTTCGATCAACACCTCGTCAGCCATGGCCAGCGCCTCCTGGCGGCTGGGCACCAAACCCTCGAGCCGAGCTTGGGCAATACCCTGCACGGTGGCCGTCTTGCTCGCCGAGAAGCCGCATGCGCGCATCGCTTCAGGTGTCACAGCCAGCAATTGCTCCGGGGCAGGAAAACTGCCCTCGGGGAACAGCGCCAACAGCCTTCCCAGAATCGACTCGGCGGCGCGGGCATGCAACTGCTGGTAGGCAATTGCCCGTACCAGCGCCTCATAAGGCTCGCGCCCGGGCGTTGCCTGGTGCAGGCACGGCCCGATCGCGGCAATGTGCCGTGCCCAGTCCGGGTCCGATGCGGCCAGGTGTCGGCTGGCCTCGCGGTAAGCTTCGGGCGAAAGGTCAGCCAGAATCATTGCGCCTCCAACAGGTCGATGACAGGCCCAGCTTAGCCCAACCGTTCATCGGTGAAACGCCGGATCTTGCGCGGCTAATTCCTGGCATACCATTGATCCGCGCCGCGATCCGCGCATAGAATTGAGAACTATTCACAATCACGCACGCTCACCGGATCAGGCCTTCGCTACGATGCAGACCACCGACACGCTCAAGCCGACCGAGGTTGCTCTGCTCTATCAGTCCCACCACGCCTGGCTCAGCGGCTGGCTGCGCAGCCGGGTCGGCTGCCACGAGCATGCCGCCGACCTCGCCCAGGATACCTTCGTGCGGCTGTTGCGCGCCCGCCAGGCTTCGCCGCTAAAGGAACCCCGCGCCTACCTGAGCGCCATCGCCCGCGGCCTGATGATCGACCAATTCCGCCGCCGCGCCCTGGAGCGGGCCTACCACGAAAGCCTGGCCCTGCTGCCCGAAGCCGAGGTGCCCAGCGAAGAACACCGGCTGGTCATTCTCGATACCCTGGAGCGCCTCGACCGCGCCCTGCACACGCTGAAGCCGCGTACACGTCAGGCCTTTCTGCTGGCCCAGATCGACGGGCTGAGCATCACGCAGATCGCCGTGCAACTCGACGTGTCCCGCGCGACGATCGAGCGCGACCTGGCCAAGGCCCTGGGTGTCTGCTACCGGTTGCGTTATGTCGACCTCTGACGGCGCGCCCGCACAGGCCCAGGTCGACCAGGCCATCGACTGGCTGGTGAAGCTGCGCTTCGACAACCCCAGCCCGCGCACCGAGCGGCAATTCCAGCAATGGCTGGCCAGCCATCCGCACAATCCCAAGGCCTGGCAGCGCGTCAGCAACCTCAGCGACGAATTGGCCGGGCTGCCCAAGGCCCTGAGCCGCAGCACCCTCGACGCCAGCCAACGCCAGCGCAGCAGCCGCCGTGACCACCTCAAACTGCTGGCGCTGCTGGCCGCCGGCGGCAGCCTGGGCTGGGCCGCGCGCGAACCGTTGGGCCTGCCGCAGCTACTGGCCGACAGCAGCACCGCCACGGGCGAACGCCGGCAATTGCACGGCAGCGATGGCAGCCGCATCCAGCTCAACACCGACAGCGCCATCGGACTGCGCTACAGCGCCGAACAACGTCAGCTTGAGCTGCTACGGGGCGAGGTGAGCCTGGACAGCAACGCCAACGACAACCGCCCTTTCCGCATCGATACCCGCGTTGGCACCCTGGGCACCCGCGACGGGCAACTGCTGCTACGCGAAAACGACAAGGGCTTGCTGCTGGCAGTACGCGGTGGCGAGGTGACGTTGTTCCCCGCCTCTGCCCACGCACGCTTGGTGCATGCCGGCGAAACGCTGCAAGTGCAGGCCAACGGCAACTTGCAGGCCGTCAGCCTGCACAGCGACCCTTGGGGCTGGACCGACGGCGTGCTCAGCGTGCAACAGATGCCGCTGGGGGAATTTACCGCCGAACTCTCGCGCTACCGCCCGGGCCTGCTGCGCTGTGCTGACGACGTGGCAAACCTCAAGGTCTCCGGCACTTACCAACTGGCCGACACCGAGCAGATTCTGCAACTGCTAGCCCGCAGCCTGCCGGTGCGGGTCGACTACCGCACGCGTTACTGGGTGAGCATCGGCGCCGCCTGAAAAAACCTGTGATCAGTCCGCCACTGCGCGCAACCGCCCTGCCCGCCGGTACGACTGCCGGGCAAAGCAGACAAACAGCCCCGCCATCAGCGCCAGCGCCATCGGCAACCCGTGCGGCGCCACATCCATCGCCGCGCCGCTGACCAGCGGCCCGACCAGGCTACCCACTCCCCATAGCAGGCCGACACTGGCATTGGCCGTGACCAGGTCCTGCCCTTTGAAGCGCTGCCCGATCAGCACCAGTGCCAAAGTGTAGATGCCCCCCGCCACAGCGCCCAGCACCACCAGCAGTGGCCACAGCAACCAGGTCATCTGCAGCAACCACGGCAGGCCGATGCCGATCAGCATCGCCACCAGGCCGCACACCAGGTGCAGGCCGGTGCGCTCGACCCGGTCGGCCAACCAGCCCAATGGCAGCTGGAACAGCATGTCGCCGGCAAACACCACCGTCACCATCAGCGCCGCCACGCCTACGGCAAAGCCATGGCTGGTGGCATATACCGGCAGCAGCGACAGCACCACGGCATCGAAGAAGGAGAAGAACAGCACCGCCACGCACAAGGCTGGCGCCACGCGGAAGAAGCCGGCCAGGCCAAAGCTCTTTTCGCCTTCTTCATGCTCCACATAGTCGTTGGGCACCGTCAGCACGATGCACAGCAGGGCCAGGCCATAGCAGGCGGTGACCACGCCGGTGATCCATGGGCTGTTGGCCCCCAGCACGGCCAGCATCGCCGGGCCGAGTACCTGGAAACCGGTAAAGCTGGTGGCGTACAGGGCCATGATCTTGCCGCGATTGTGCTCGGGGCACAGCTCGTTGACCCAGGACTCGCCCAGAATGATGGCAACCCCCATGCCGATGCCCAGGCCCAGACGCAGCAGCGCCAGCAGCCAGATCGAGTCGAAGGCCGACTCCAGCAAGGCGATGCTGACGGTGCACAGGCTGAAGCACAGCAGGTAGATCGTCCGCCGGGTCAGCAAGCGGCAGCAGGCGTCGACCATGAACGCCGAGAGCATCATCCCCGCTGCGGGGATGGCTGAGATGATGCCGATTTCCAGGGTGCCTGCGCCGGCCTCATGCAGGCGCAACGACACCAACGGCAGGCTGGCCCCCAGGCTGAAGCCCACCACCGACACGGCGAACAACAGGCCCGCCAGCAAACGCATGTTCATTTACCACTCCTTGCAAACCGAAAAGACGAGCAAACACGAGCGCGCACGCCAGGGCGGCGGACGACGCAAAAGCGCAGATCAGTTCAGGGCAAGGTGTGGCGAGAAGGTGAAGGCAAACAGCACGCTGCGCCGACGCTTGAGCACCGTGTCACTCGGCCACGCACGACGCAGTGCCTGCAGTGCAGGCTGGCGAGCATTTGGCAGGGACGGGTTACGGCGCATTGCTTTGACTACGCAGGTTGGAGAAAAGAGGCGGCACTCTAGGCCAAGCCAGGTGGAACCGTCAATCCAAGGGCCGCTCGCAATCCCTGTAGGAGCGGCCTTGCGTCGCGATGGGCTGCGCAGCAGCCCCAAACGCCTCAGCGCTTACGCGTACTAGGCAAAAACACCGCCAACAACCCGAACAACGGCAGGAACGAGCACACCCCATACACATACTCGATACCGCGCAGGTCCGCGACATAGCCAAGCAGCGCGGCGCCAATCCCACCGAAGCCGAACATCAAACCGAAGAAGATCCCGGCAATCATGCCCACGCTGCCCGGCACCAGTTCCTGTGCATACACCACGATGGCGGAAAACGCCGATGCCAGGATGAAGCCGATCACCACGCTCAGCACCGTGGTCCAGAACAGGTCGGCATACGGCAGCGCGAGGGTGAAGGGGGTGACCCCCAGGATGGAGAACCAGATCACCGCCTTGCGCCCGATACGGTCACCGATCGGCCCGCCAAAGAACGTACCCGCCGCCACCGCGCCCAGGAACAGGAACAGGTGCAATTGCGAGCTGGCCACCGAAACGTCGAACTTCTCGATCAGGTAGAAGGTGAAGTAGCTGGTGAAGCTGGCCATGTAGAAGTACTTCGAGAATACCAGCAGGCCCAGCACGATCAGCGCCGCGATCACCCGCTTGCGCGAGATGCCATGGGTGGCCTGCACGGCCTTGCGCGCCTTGGCCTGGTTCAGGTGCTCCTTGTACCAGCCCCGCAGCATCAGGGTCACGGCGAAGAAGAACAGCCCCGCCAGGCCGAACCAGGCGACGTGCGTCTGCCCGAACGGGATGACGATGGCCGCCGCCAACAGCGGCCCCAGCGCCGAGCCGGTGTTACCGCCCACCTGGAAGGTCGACTGGGCCAGGCCAAAGCGCCCACCCGAGGCCAACCGTGCAATGCGCGAAGTCTCTGGGTGGAAGGTGGACGAGCCGATGCCGACCAGCGCCGAGGCCAGCAGGATCATCGGGAAACTGCCGACAAAGGCCAGCATGACGATGCCCACCAGTGTGCACAAGGTGCCCAGCGGCAGCAGGTTCGGCGCAGGCCGACGGTCGGTAAAGAAGCCCACCCAAGGCTGCAGCAGCGAGGCAGTGATCTGGAAGGTCAGGGTGATCATGCCGATCTGGGCGAAGCTCAGGTCGTAGTTGGCTTTGAGCATCGGGTAGATGGCTGGCAGCACCGACTGGATCAGGTCATTGATCAGGTGCGCCAGGGCGCAGAAACCGATGATGCGCATCACCAGGGGGTTGGCAGGGTTCGCCGCTGCGCTGGTGGAAGCCGTGGAGGTGCTACTGGTGGCCATGTGCCTGAATCTCCGTCCGCAGATTTGGGATCCGATTATCAGGAAACAAATAGATACATAGCTACCTTTTTTATCCCTCCGTCGAGACGTACTTGTAAATGGTTCTCAATATATTTAGCATCCTCGACTCATTCCCCTGTCATCGTTGGGCGAAACGGCCCCTATCGTGAGCAGACCGATCCCATGAGCCCGATGCCCGCCAAACAATCCCAGCCCGACCCGCAGCAGGAAGCCCTGGAGTGGTTCTCCCGTTTGCGTCAGCCCGGGTGTGACGAAGGCGAACGCCAGGTGTTCGCCGCCTGGTGCCAGGAGCCGCAAAACGCCCAGGCTTACGCTGAGCTGGAAACCTTCTGGCAACAGCTGCAACCCGCACCGGCTCGCCCGCAACCCCGGCAGCTAACGGCGCGCCGCAGCCACCTGGGCAAATGGCTGGCGCTGGTGTTTCTACTGGTGCTGGGCGCCTTGGCCTACCTGTACTGGCCGCTGATGCAACGCCTGGGCAGCGAAATGCACACCGACGTTGGCGAACGCCGCAGCCTGCGCCTGGCCGACGGCTCGACCGTGCACCTGGACAGCGCCAGCGCGATGAACGTCGACCTGCGCGGGCGTACCCGCCAGTTGCACCTGGTACAAGGCCAGGTCTACCTCGAAGTACTGCTCGATGGCCGCGCCATGGAAGTGGACGTGGGCGATGCGCGCATCCAGGTATTCGGTACCCGCCTGCAAATTGCCCGCTTTGCCGACCACAACGAACTGGTGGTGCTCAGTGGCAAGGCGATGGTGGTCCAGGGTGGCGAACAGCGCCTGGTCTCTGCCGGCGAACGGGTGACATTCGATGCCACACGGATCGACCCTGTACAAAAAGCCGACATGAAGACCGCCGACAGTTGGCGCAACGGCCGCCTGCGAGCCACCGACATGCCGCTGGGGCAGGTGTTGGAGCGCCTGGCGGGGTACCAGGGGCAACGCCTGTGGATGCTCGACGAGCAGGCCGCCCATCGACGCGTGAGCGGCGACTTCAGCCTCGACCGCCCTGCCGAAAGCCTTGCCGCACTGGCCAGCACCCAGCAATTGCAGCTGCAGGGCGTGCTCGGCCACTGGCTGATCGTGCGCTGAGGCCTGCCCTGGCGGCTAAGTTTTTGAAAGCGTGCAAATTTTTTTGAAATGAGTGTTGACAGAGGGGCATCACAAGGGAATAATGCGCGCCATTGGCTACATAGCTCAGTTGGTTAGAGCATAGCATTCATAATGCTGGGGTCCGGGGTTCAAGTCCCTGTGTAGCCACCAAACATGATAAAGGGCTTACCGAAAGGTAAGCCCTTTTTCTTTGCCTGCGAAAAAGCACAGCCTGAGCTGTTTGGGCGCGGCCTATATGGCCAGCACCCCAACTTGCAATCGTCACATCAACGCACACCTGTGACTGCCACCGCCAAGCCCAGGCCGATCAATGCCAGCCCGATCACCCGGTCCACCAGCCGCTGTCGCTCGATCATCGCCTTGCGCAACGCCGTGCTGGAGAAAAACACGGCCACCAGACTGAACCACAGCCAGTGGGCAAAAGACATGAACGCGCCGTAGGCGAAGTCCAGTGCCAACGGGCTGCCCGGCTGCACCACTTGTGTATAGGCGCTGATGACGAAGAGCATGGTCTTGGGGTTCAAGGCATTGGTGAGGAAGCCGGTGCGCAGCGCGGCCGCAAGGCTGGCGCCAGTGTGCCGGTCGATACCGTCCAGGCTGATGCGCGCGGTGTTGGTCAGCGATTTGTAGCCCAGGTAGACCAGGTAACCCGCGCCCACCACCTTCATGCACAGGAACAGCGTCGGGCTCTGGCTGATGATCACCGCAATGCCCAGTACGGTGTACAGCACATGCACCTGTACGCCCAATGCAATCCCCACCGCAGCCGCCAGCCCGGCCTTGCGGCCCTGTGCATAACTGCTGCGGGTGACCATGGCGAAGTCAGCGCCAGGGCTGATGACGGCGAGGACGGTGAACAGGGCTACGGCGATGAGTTCGGTCATTGGCGGGTCTCGATAGGCGATGGAAATGCACAGACGCGCCGATTATCCTGGGCTTATTAACTGGGAAAAATCGATTTATAGTGGCGGTTATCCGCTAGTTTTTCTCACAGACAGCACAGCATGAAACTGCCGCCCCTCAACGCTTTGCGCTACTTCGACATCGCCGCCGAAACCGAAAGCTTCGTGCGCGCCGCCGAGCGCCTGCACGTCACCCATGGCGCGGTCAGCCGTCAGGTACGCCTGCTCGAAGCAAGCCTTGGCGTCGAATTGTTCGAGCGCCGCAACCGGGCCATTTTCCTCACTGCCGCCGGCCGCGCCCTGCAGGGCACCACCCAGGCCATGTTCGAACAGCTCGAAGGCGCCGTGCAGCGCCTGCAACAGCAGGCCAGCGACAATGTGCTGGTACTCTCCTGCGAGCCCACCATCGCCATGCGCTGGCTGATCCCGCGCCTGCCCCGCTTCAACGCCGCCCACCCCGACCTGCAGCTGCATCTGGTAGCCGCCGGTGGGCCAGTGGACTTTACGCGCAGCGGCGTCGACCTGGCGCTGCGCCGCGATGACTTCCTTTGGGACCGCCAACTCCATCACCGCAAGATCTGCGACGAATGGATCGGCCCAGTGTGCCGCCCCGGCGCCGTCACCAGCCTGGATGGTCAACGCCTGCTGCACAGCCGCACGCGGCCCAGCGCCTGGCCCACCTGGCTGCGCCTGAGCACGCAACGGGCCAGGCACACCGAGCGCAGCGACTATGAGCATTTCTACCTGTCGATCCAGGCCGCCAGTGCAGGCCTGGGCCTGGCCATGGGCTCAGCGCTGATGGTGCGCGACGAGCTCGACAGTGACCAACTGCAGGCCCCCTTCGGCTTCTTGCGCGACGGCTCTGCCTATCACCTGCTCAGCCCGCAGCCGCTGGACGATGGCGGCAAGCGCCAGCGTTTTGCCGAGTGGGTGATCGATGAATGCGAGGCGTGCCTGGTTCACCTGGGCCTGGTGCAAAACGACGAGCCCGCACTGCCATCGCCACCCCAGGTGCGATAGCCGGCGGTGTCGATGTGGATGCGACCTGACGGATAACGGCCCAGGCCCATGTTCCAGGCATGGCCGTGTTGTTGCCAGAAACTGCACAGTGGGTTGGGGTCGGCCCAGGCCGGCAACAGGATATCGACGGCGAATGCGCGGGTATGGGCGCTACCCACGGCACCGCCCGCACATCGGTTGAGGCTGGGGTCGCGGTAGGCCGAGACCACTTCGAACTGGCGTAGGATGCCCTGGTCGTCGAGGGTGTTGAGCAATGCCAGCGTCGAGCGCACCGCAGGCCATTGGCTGGCAGGTGGCACGGCGAAGGGGGATGCCCGGCACAGCTTCCAGTCAGAGGCCGAGCGAAGCAGTTGATGGATCGGCACCACCCCATACAGCCGGGCATCCACCAGCATTTCGCGGAAGGGGCGTGTTTGATGATCGCCGGCCCATTGGGCGAACATCCACAGGTCACGGTCATCGGCGTGCGCGACACTAACCACCCACATGCCCATCGCCATCAGCAGCCACTTCGCGCCTGTCATCCCCACTCCCCTGCTCAACGAGATCGAACACCCTGTTTCAAGTTATGTAAGCAGAAACGCAGGGCAACACACCGCCTACTCCAACGCCCGCAACCGATACTGCGGTGGCAGTTGGGCAAAGCCGCTGATGGTGGTGTCCAGGCTCTTCCAACGCCCGTCCTTGATGCCATAGATGCAACCATGCACCGACAGCTCCTGCCCGCGATGCCAGGCGTTCTGCACGATGCTGGTGTGGGCCACGTTGGCGACCTGCTGGATGACGTTCAGCTCGCACAGGCGATCGACCTGCGCCTCTTCGGTTTCCAGCTTGGCCAGTTCGCCGCGCTTTTCGTAGTACAGGTCGCGGATCGAACGCAGCCAGCCGTCGATCAGGCCGAGCTGGCGGTCCTGCATGGCAGCGCGCACGCCGCCGCAACCGTAGTGGCCGGTGACCAGGATGTGTTTGACCTTGAGCACTTCGACGGCGTACTGGATCACCGACAGGCAGTTCAGGTCGGTGTGCAGCACCACGTTGGCGACATTGCGGTGGACGAACAGGTCGCCAGGCAGCATGCCGACGATTTCATTGGCCGGCACGCGGGCGTCGGAGCAACCGATCCAGAGGAACTCGGGGGTTTGCTGACGGGCCAGTTTGGCGAAGAAATCGGGGTCACGCTGGGTGATGGCATCGGCCCAGCGTGCATTGTTGTCGATCAGTTCCTGCAGGTCGTGCATGGTCTTGCCTCATCAGGTTGTACCTGTGTGACAAGGCCTGCACTCGAGGGGTCACTCCTCGAACAGGGTGCAGGCCATCACCAGGGCATCTTCACGGCCGCCGGCCATCGGGTAGTAGTCACGGCGGCGGCCGATTTCGTTGAACCCGTAGCGCTCGTACAACCGATAGGCCGACTGGTTGCTGGCGCGCACTTCCAGGAAGCATTCGCGGCCATTGAGCTGGTAGGCCCGCGCCATCAGGTGCTCAAGCAGACGCAGGCCCAGGCCGAAACCTTGGTTCTCGGGTTTGACGGTAATGTTGAGCAGGTGCGCCTCGTCGATGATCACATTGATCACGCCATGGCCGACCTGCTGCTGGCCGTCGAACATCAGCCACACTTCGTAGGACTTGAGCGCATCCTGAAAGATTCCGCGGGTCCAGGGATGGCTGAACGCGGCATATTCGATCTTAAGCACGGCATCCAGATCCGCCTCGGTCATCGGGCGGAAACTGATCGAGTCACTCATTCAACGCTCTTCCAGCGCGCCATCAGCTGGCGCATGGCTTGCCAGACGTCCGCCTTGCGCTGCGGCTCGTCCATCAACAGTTCAAGGCCCGGCAAGGCCCAGGCATCGCCCAGGCCCTCAAGCTTCAGTGTTTGGTAGTAGGTGTGCGCGTCGGTATTGCCGGCAAAGCGCAGCGCGGGCAGGCCGATCAACCACAAGCAGGTGCAGGGTGCCTCTTCCAGGCGGGCCTGGATGAACCCCTGGACGAAATCGCGTGCAGCGTCCGGGCCTTGGTCCATGTTGCCGCGCACCAGCAGCGGCCAGCGCACCGGCTCACCGATGATCTGTGGGGCATCGGGCAGGCCGGCGGCGCGCAGCATGTCCTTGAGCAACAAGTAGGACGGGTCGCGGCTCTGGAACGGCTGGCCGGTGGCCAGTTCCACCAGCAGCAGGCAGCTGCCGGCGCGCAGCAGTTGCAACGAGAAGCGCGGTGGCGGCACCGGCACCGGGCGCGGTGCGGGGGCTGGCTCTTCGGCTTCGACGGGCTTGGCGGCAGGCTTGGGGCTGCTGCCTGGGCGCGGAATCTCGATTTTCGGGCGTTCGCCGCTGCGCGCCTGGGGGGCGGCAGGGGCTTCGTTGGCGGCGGGCGCTGGCTTGACGTCGAAGTCGAGGTCTTCGACCGGCGCCACCGGCAACAACAGTTCCGGGCGCGACGGTGCGGCGAACGGCAGTTCGGCGCGCGGCAGCCAGTGCACCACTTGCATGGCGGAAAGGTAGGCGCGGCGACGGGGTTCGGTCAGCACGAGGCGGGTATCCGGGGGGGTTATATCAATCGGGCATTGTAACGCGTACGGCGGGGTTTTTGCAGCGCCTGGGAGACCAAGCGCCGCCCGGGCGGCGCTCGGTCTCCCAGGCGCCAAAGCCCTCCCGCCATACACACAAATAAACAAAGGCCATTTCTCATTACAGACCAAGGGGTGAAATCCTCCCCCCCGTATGCAGTACAATCGCCCCCTTTTTCTTGGCAACGAGTCGAAGCCATGATCGAACCCAAGCGCGTCCTGCGCGCCCTAGCCGAACACTGGGCCCTGATCGAGCCGCTGTGCGAACGTTTCGACCAGGGCACCCTGAGCCTGGTCGAACTGCGTCAGCATGTGGCCCGCCAGCAGGTCGAGAGTACCCCGCAGGACATCACCCAGCTGCTCGACGTGTGGATCCGCCTGGATATCCTGGTGCCGGTGGCCAAGAGCCCGAACCGCTTCGAGCTCAACGCCCAGATCCACGACTTCCTCGCCTACCTACGCCGCGAACACCGCTTGGGCCTGTGCCTGGAGATCGAAGCCTACCTGCGCCACCTGGAACGCCTTGCCGGGCACATCCAGGATGCTTTCGACAACCGCGACAGCGACGACCTGGCGCGCCAGTTGCGCCTGCTCGACATGCGCGTGCGCGATGTGCTGAAGAAGCTCGACAACGACGAGCAGGCCCTGGTGGCCGTGGCCGAGCGGGCCAAGACCAGCAACCGCCAGATCCCGCTGCGCCAGCGCTACGCTGAAGTCCTCGCAACCTGGGACGAGTACGTCGAGCCGATGATCCAGCTGGTCAACGCCGACGGCGCCTTCGAACAGGGCGTGCGCAAGGTCGAAACCGTGCTCCTGCGCCTGCTGGGCGAGCAGGCGCGCCTGGGCCACCTGGTCGACGACGACATGCTGCTGCGTACCCACGCGCGCATCCTGGAAATGCAGACCAGCGCCCAGCTGACCCTGCGCCACGCCCGGGAACTGCTGCTGCCACTGCGCGAAGAAGCGCGCCGGCACAACGCCGTGACCCGTGGCGCCGCCCTGGCGCTGTCGGTGATCCGCCGCAAGGGCATCGATGCCGTGCCGCAAGCGGCCATGCCGATGTTCACCCGGCCGCAGAGCACCTTCCTCGGCAGCGCCAGCCAGGTCGAGGCCTATGTCTACGCTTTGGCCCGTTTCGAGCCCAAGCCTGCGCGCTTCCCCAAGGCGCACAAGACCGACAAAGACCCGTTGCCGCGCGCGCCACGCACGGTCAAGGAAATGCTCGAACGCTGCGAGCAGGCCCTGCCGCTGCCCGACCTGATGGTCTGGCTGCTGGAGCAGGAGCCCGACGGCGCCACCGACGAACTGCTGTACTGGTTCTCGCGCCTGTCGCGCGAGAAGCGCTTCCAGCGCGAGCGCCTCGAACGCCGCGACTACACCACCCACGAACACCTGGTCAGCCTGCGCTCGTTCGCCCTGACGTCCAGCCGTGAAGACGTCGCCAGAACGACTGCCGAATCCAACGCGAGCCCAGCCAATGCATCTTGATCTTTCCGAACTGTCCCAGCTCGCACCGATCTTCCGCGAGCTGTTCAAAGGTTTCCACGTCAGCCGCCGTGACCCCGAGCTGTACGCTCAACTGTCGAACTTCCAGGACCAGTACCGCACCCTGTTCAAGGCCCTGGGCTTCGAATTGGTGTGCGACACCCGTGGTTTCTATTACTTCGTGCCCGAGCTTGCCGCCGCGCAGGTCAACAAGACCGCCCAGCGCCTGTCGCTGTTCACCTTCATCCTGGTCGAGCACCTGGCCGACCAGGGCCGCGACCCCATGGCCGTGCTCGACGGCGGCAGCATTGGCCGCGACGAACTGCCATCGCTGCTGGAAAAGTACCGCGACCTGTTCCTGCAGGCCGAAGTGCAAACCGTCGAAGAGCTGGAAGAAAAAATCCTGCGGCGCATGACCCAGCTCGGCTTCGCCTTCGAGGAAGGTGGTATCTACCGCTTCCTGCCGCCGATGCACCGCTTCCTCGACGTCTGCCTGTCGGTGCAGCAGGACCGCGACCTGGCCGCCACCCTGCACAGCGACCTGCCTTTGCCGACCCCGGTACTGGCCGAGGAAGAAAGCCCGGAGCAACTCAACCGCACCGACGACCCGCTCGACCTGTCGCCATTCGAAGGCGACGAGAGCGAAGAGGACGCCCTGGCCCGGGCCATCCGCGAAGAGCAACAGGAGATTGACGCATGAGCCAGGAACGCTACGGCATCCGCCGCTTCGCTTTGCTCAACACCGCCGGCTACAGCCTTGGCCTGTTCCCGCTGGAGCACCCGCTGTCGGTATACGGCGCCAACAACCTGGGTAAATCGGCCTCGATCAACGCCCTGCAGTTCCCGATCCTGGCGCGCATGTCCGACATGAGCTTCGGCAAGTACAGCCTGGAGCAGTCGCGTCGCTTCTACTTCGCCAGCGACACCTCGTACATCCTCTGCGAACTGAACCTGCCCCACGGCCCGCACGTGATCGGCGTGGTCGGCCGCGGCCCGGGCGGCGGTTTCGGCCACCAGTTCTTCGCCTACAAGGGCGAACTGGACCTGGCCCATTACCAGAAGAACGACACCTGCCTGCGTCAGAAAGAGCTGTTCACCAACCTCGAGCGCCTGGGCCTGAAGGCCTACGAGCTCAAGCCCGACGAGCTGCGTCGGCTGCTGGTCGGCGGCCACACCTCGGTGCCGCTGGACCTGACCATGATCCCGCTGCGCTCGACCAGCGAGCAAAGCCTGAAAACCTTCCGCGCGTTGTTCATCAACCTGCTGCACATGCGCGAGATCACCGCAGCCAAGCTCAAGCAGCTGTTCCTCGACGCCTTCGAGCACAGCCTGCGCTCGGGCAGCGTCGACTACATCGCGGCCTGCGAAGAAGCCTTCCGCGACGTGCGCCGCATGGAGCAGGACTACAACGCCCTGGTCGCCGCCGGCCCGCTGGTCGAAGCCCTCGCCGGTGGCGTTGCCCAGCGCGACATTCTGCGCGGCAAGCTGCACCGCCTCTCGCCCCTGCTCGACAACCTGCTGGGCACCTGGCAGGAATACGCCATGGCGCGCAAGGAAGAGCTGGTCATCCAGTCCGAGCACTACCGTGGCGAACAGGACCGGCTGCAGAACGACCAACGCGGAGGCACCCAAGAACTGATGCGGCTGGAGCGCGAGATCACCGGCATCCAGCGCTGGCTCGGCGAGCTGTCGGTACTCAAGCGCCGCTTCGCCCTGGTCGATGACGTCAAGGTCCTGGAGCAGCAGTTGCTGGCCGCCAAAGATGCCCACGACGAACTGGCGGGCGCCCTGGCCCAGTCGCGGCAGTTCTCTGCCGAAGACCTGGACGAGCGCGTACGCGACCTGGAAAAACGCGTCAAGCAGGTCAAGCAGCAGCTCGACCACGCCGACAACAACAGCTATGCCCGCCTGCGCGAGGAGTTCTCGCAGCAGGACGTCGACCGCCTGATGCGCCTGTTCAACGGCGCGCTGTTCAGCCTGCCGCTGGGCGAGCGCGGCATCGAACTGGACGACAGCGACCTGTGGGTGAAGTCGCTGGAAGCGGTGCTCGATGGCTTCAAAGGCGAGCGCTTCGAGGCTCCGGGCCTTTCCATCGATATCTCGCACATCGACCCACCGGCCCTGCAGGCGCTGGCCGACCGCGCCGCCCTGCGCGACCAGAAGGACCGCCTGGAGCGCGAGCTCAAGCAGCTCAAGACCCAGCAGGCCGTGGCCGCCGACCGCTCCGCCTCCAAGGCGCAGACGGAAACCTTGTACCAGGCCGTACTGGATGCGCAGAAGGCGCTGGAAGACTTCCGTCGCAGCGAAACGCTGGCGGCCGAAGAACCCGAGAAACTGGAGCACTTGTCACAACTGGAAGCGGCCCAGGACGAGCTCAAACGCTCCAGCGATGCCTTCACCGAGCGCGTCCAGCAACTGTCGGCCAAGCTGCAACTGGTCGGCCGCCAGCTCGGCGACCTGGAGTCCAAGCAGCGCACCCTTGAAGACGCCCTGCGCCGCCGCCAGCTGCTGCCAGCCGACCTGCCTTACGGCACGCCGTTCATGGAAGCGGTCGACGACTCGATGGACAACCTGCTGCCGATGCTCAACGACTACCAGGACAGCTGGCAGGGCTTGCAGCGGGTGGACAACCAGATCGAGGCGCTGTACGCCCAGGTGCGCCTCAAGGGCGTGGCCAAGTTCGACAGCGAAGACGACATGGAGCGCCGCCTGCAACTGCTGGTCAACGCCTACGCGCACCGCACCGATGAGGCCCTGACCTTGGCCAAGGCGCGCCGCGCCGCAGTCACCGACATCGCCCGGACCCTGCGCAACATCCGTAGCGACTACGACAGCCTCGAGCACCAACTGGCGCTGTTCAACCGCGAGATCAACAAACGCCAGGTGTCCAACCTGCAGAGCTTCCGCGTGGTGCTGGCACCGAACAAGGAAGCGCTCAAGCACATCGACCAGATCATCCACAGCGCCGGCCAGTACGAGGAAGGCGAAACACTGTCGGTGTTCGACCTGACGCAGAACTCCGACCAGGACCACAAGAACGAAGAGGCCAAGGAGTACCTGGCACGGCTGGTGGCGGCCAACCACAACCAGCTGGGCCTCAAGGACCTGTTCGAACTGGCCTTCGAGATCACCAAGGTCAATGGCCAGCCGGTGATCCACGCCGACATCGACGGCGCCGCGTCCAACGGCACCACCATGACCATCAAGGCGCTGACCAACATGTACTTGTTGCTGCACCTGATGGACCGTGACCTGGCCGGGCGCATTCGCCTGCCGTACTACCTGGACGAAGCAGCGGATATCGACGAGCGCAACCAGGCGGCACTGCTGGAGACCAGCTTGCAGCTGGGCTTCGTACCGATTCTGGCGAGTGTGAAGCCACAGGTATCGGCGCACGTGGCGATCGACCTGGAAGGTGGCAGCGGGCCGAACGGCATCTACATCGACGAGGCGGACTGGAAGTTCATCAGCCGGCTGGATGAGGTGAGGAAGGTTGTGCGTGAGGATCAGGCCGAAGAGTTGGCCTGAAGAATCTGGGGCCGCTTTGCGGCCCTATCGCGACACAAGGC
>NZ_JABWRV010000025.1:0-97448 GCF_014269105.1 Pseudomonas sp. SWRI77
AAGCCATTTCGGTGGCACAAGAAGGCCGAGGACATCCTTGCCTCAGTCGCTCGCGCGGCGCGAGCGCTGGGCAAATGATTTTCAGTGGTATTTCTGAAACACCACACTAGGTTCTGTACGAAAAGTTTTGTGGGAGCGGGCTTGTCCCGCGATGGCGTGCGAAGCGCTCCTGTACCCGATATCAAATAGTGTCAAAGAAGCCACGAGCTCAGGCAGCCGGATATCCGCCTCCGAGCAAGGCCGGGCACTGCGGGTTGGCCAAGTGCAATCGCCGGCCAACCCGCCGACACCGCTTTTGTGTGCTTATTTTGCCCGTACGTTGATGGCGTAATGCTTATCGCCCTCTTTCTTCACGTCAAATGTTACTTCGTCGCCATTCTTCAATTTCAGCGACCCTACTGCCTCGGCTGTCAGGACGACGTCGTCCTCATCGACTTCGAAGTCGAGAAATCCTGCTTTTAGGGCAGTATTGTACATTTTGACTTTTGCAACTTTTACATCACTCATGGCGCTCGCTCCTGCATGGGATACCGTCAATGTTTCAGTAAAAAACCAACAATGCGAAATACGCGTGAACACCGTCGGTTTCAACAATTGTCGATTGTTACTTTGTTGTGCAACAACCGACAATATACTTTGCGACTTAGGCGATAAGATGCCCGCCGCCCCCGTGATTCCAGCTGTACAAATCCTCCAGCGGTACGGTGTACCGCCCCCACGGCGTGCTGGGGGCGGACGTATCATTGGTAGCGATGCCGATGAAGGCAAAGATTGACCCTTGAACGATGTAGCTTTCGACCCCCTTGCCCGTTACCCAAGCGATCGCACTCACGGTCCGTGACTGGGTCGCGACGTTGTTCAGCCTGTGCGCCTGGCGCAAGGCTTTGCCATAGGCCCCCATGCGCGCATAGCGTGGATCGGCGAGGTCTTTGAAAGGCGCCTCCCCCAGGTAGTTGACCACTTTGCGACCGGCAGCCTTGAACGCGGCCCACGCTCCGCGACGGGGAGGTTGCGCCGCTCTGATGGCGTCAGCGGCAATGGCCCAGCGGTTCTCTATCGGGTACATGGGGACTACGGTATTGCGCGCCATCCTTGACCAGCGGCGCGAAAGCCTCTTGCCGACCTGACGCATAGTCCGCATCGCACCTTTGAACAGCGCGGGTATCTTCTTGATCAGGCCCAGCGCACTTTCGAAAAGCGATGCCACAGCGAACGCCAGCGATACATGGCCTAGCTTCCTGGATAGCTCGGGGTTGGACTCCTCCGTCAGTACCGAGGCCACCTCGAAGCCGAACGAGAGTATCGCGCAGGCCGTCATCGCGATAAACAGCACCGAGGCGGCGCCACCGGTCATCACCGACGCAGCGATACCAACTACCGTCAGTACGGCCGACAGTGCCAAGCCGCGCCAACGGCCGCCGACCGGCATGGGTTGGGTCTCACGGAAAATTTGCGCATAGTTGGCCAGCTCTTTTTCTTGCCCCCAACGGCTGAGCATGATCGCGCCACTGGGGTCATGCAGGTTGACTGGGTCGGGGCAATGGGCATAGTCGTTGATGCCGCCCTCACCAAACGGGCTCAACCAGTCAGGCTGGGCATGACGGCGAAGGACGGGGTCGTAGCAGCGGTAACCGTTGCCTGCATGATACTGGCCCGTCACCGGGTCGCGGCGCATGCCGTTGTAGCCACTGACCAGGCCCTCCAATGCCGCACCTTCGCCAAACGGCAGCAGGGGGGCCATTTGCAGCTCGTCGTCGTGGACTTGGCCGACGATACCCAGTTGCGGGTCGTCGATCAGCCAGCGCACATGGCCGCCGTCGTACTGCGCCAGGCCGGGAGAAATGCTGATATGACCGGTGGGCTTGCCAGCCTTGTCGAAACTCGACTGGCCGATCAGTTCTGCGCCGTGGTATCGCAATTCGACGGTGGCCTGGTCTTGTTCGTCGTATTGCGCCGCCAGACGTTGCATGCCGTCGTATTCGTAGCGGGTGAGCAAAGCGCCGTCGCTGTCCTTGACGCTGCTGAGCTGGCCGGCCGCATTGTAGGCCATCGCCCTTCGCGCGCTGTCCGTCTGCAGTTGGCCATTGCTGTTCCAGGTCAGGGCGGTTGTCTGCTTGCCGGTTTTTATCGAGGTCAGGCGAGTGGGGTCAGAGGTTGCTGCGTAGGTGAAAATTTGCGTCACCGCATCGCCCTTGAACGGGGTGCTTGTGCAGCGGGTCAGGTTGTCCAGGCTATCCCAGCTGAATGTCTGAGCCTTGATCGGTGTACCGTTGCCATCCTGGGGGCAGTGTTCGGCTTGCGCCGCATCGCAGGCATAGCTTGCAAGGCGGTCGAGCAGGTCATAAGTGAAGCGTTCGGTGCGCAGCAGTTCGCCATCCCGATAACTGGCTTTGCTGGCCATGCGCCCGTCGCCACGCCAGGTCATGTGCTGGCTGAAACAGGGGGCACCATTACGCAGGAAGGTGCGCACGGTCTCGCGGTTGAAGCTGTCATGTTCACTGCGCACCTGCCATTGCCCGGCGCCGGCCAGCGCGTGCACCTGGCGCGCCTGCAGGCGGCCAAGCTCGTCGTAACGGTACAGAACGTCTTCGTGCTCCTGGCAACTGCGCAACAACCGCCCCTCGTTGTCGAGAAATTCCCGCCGTGTGTGGCCGTCGGCACGCAGCACGGCGATGCTTTGCCCGCGCAGGCTCTGCCATTCGGCGGCTTGGACCGTACCCCGGGGCGATTTTTCACGGATTATCCGTCGGCCGGGCACCTGCACGTTATTGATCGTGTGTTGCCAGCTGGTACTGGGTTCAGAGCCCGCTGCGGCAGTGAGCACGGTCGATCCGCCGTTGCCCGCTTCGCTGTACAGTGCGCTGTCATTGGCCTCCAAGCGCACGCCATTGGCGCTCTGATGCGTCTGCAGCCGGGTTTTGTCGGGCAGCGTCAGGGTCTGGTCGGCAACCCCATACTCGCGGCTGCCGACCTTGCGTGCCGTGAGCTTGCCGGCATCGCTGAGCGTTTGCGTCGCGACGACCTTGCCGTCCACGGTCAAGGTGCAGATGTGGTGGGTGAAACCGTGGTAAGCGCGCTCGATGGTAGTCGCATCGGGGCGGGTCACCTTGGTTATCCGGCCGAGGCGGTCGCGTTCGAGCGTGTAAGCCTGGGTTTGCTTGCCCTGGGTGCGGACGTGGCGGGTGACACGGCCGTCAGCGTCGTAGTGCTGGTCGAGTTGCAGGTGCTGCGTGCCGGCGTCATCCGCCCATTGCATCGAGCGTTGCAAGGTGCCGTCGGCTTTTGCGGTGCTGGTGGTGGTGCGTTTTGACAGACACTGGGTCCCCAATCCTTGTTGTTCGGTTAGCTGTACCGCTGAGTCTGCAGTCGTCGAGAGGGGCTCGACTTGCATGTCTTGATGGTTTATCTTCGCATCTAAGAACACGTGCTCAAAGCAGTTCGGCTTGAGTAAAGTTGTTAAATCAGCTATGGGTGAGCGATTCTCTTCACGCAATTTGTATATGGCAAATAGCTCAAGCGTGTCGAGAATATCGGTGGTCCCTATCCGATCTAATATCTGATTTGTGTCGGGAAAAATTTTATTGTAGAAAATTGATTTTTCTTCGATGCCTTCCAGCCCTTCCATCCCTGCAAGTCCGGCTAAGGTCTGAATTTGTTTCATTAGCTGAGCTGGGTCAGCTATACCGACCTTCTGCCCTATCGTAACGTATGTGTTATACCTCTCTAAGGCGGCAAGTATTTCAAGGTATACGTGGGCAATTGTGTTTATCTGCATGGGCTCGCTGCCCCAATTGTAGTCGAATTCTTTAAGTGGGTTTTCAGTGTCAATCTTTGCAAATGCAGCAAGTATGATAGTGAGCACGGGATCTCCCGGCCTGAGATACGGGGACCACTGTACGGCCACGCGCGTATCCGCCTCGGCAGTAGCCGACAGCTCTGCCACCGCATTTGATTCCTGCGCCAACCAGGGCTGCCGACCCGCTGATCCAATCAAAGACGTGCCCTTGCGCACGGCTTGCCCTCCCGGCAGGTAGTCCCACGCCCAACTGCCCAGCACGGAGGATTCGTCCAGATCGGTGAAGCAGTGTTCTTCCAAGGGCACATAACCCTCGGTATCGGCTCTGCGCCAGGAGGTGCGCCACGCCCTCTGCAGGCCGTCAATGTGCGAGCGGGTCTGGCTGCCATCCTTATGGGTGCGTTCCACCGTTTTACCGGTGTCGTCGTATAGCGACTCAATACGTTCGTCGGGTACCTGCTTGGTCGCCTTGCTGGTATGACTGGATGCCAGCAGGTAACGGGTTTCTTTGGTTATCCGACCCGAGGCATCGCGCTCCCAATGCGTCTCGACACCCTTTTCTACCTTTTGCAGGGCGCGCCTGCTGTGGCGCGAGCGGACTTCCTTGCTGACCTGGGCTGTGCCGGCGGCTGTCGTTGCGCTGACAATCACCTGAATACCGGGCTGGGTGGGGTTGTCGATGAATGTCTGCACATTGGTCAGCTCAACGGTTTCGCCGTCAAGATGGGTCGATTGCTTGTTGGTGATCGACCACTCCTTGACCTTGCTTTGCTCGTTGGGGGTTTTCTTGCTGGCAGGAGCCGAGGTGGTGGTGCTGATCTGGTGCCACACGGCATCCGCATTGTCCAGCTGCCACGTGGTTGTCTTGTCGAGCACTTCCTTGGCCAGCGTGCCGCGTATGCCATCCACCAGCACCACTTCGGCCAGCTCCAGGTAATCACGGCCGGCGCGGGTAACTTTGCGATAACCGTACAGTTTCAGGCCCTGCGGGTTGCCATAGTCGTCACACTGGTATTCCGCCATCAGCGGGGCGTTGGCATAGGCCGGCACGAACGGGCATTCCAGGGTCGGCACCTCGTCCAGCCCCTGCACCTCGCCCAGCGCGATCTGGTTTTGCGCCTGGTCACCGTAGTAGCAGTAATAAACCGAATGGGAGCCTTTGACATGCAGGCGCAGGGGGGTGCCTTGTGCGTCTGTCAAGAGCGTGGTGGCGTCCACCGTTTTGCCAAGGGTTTCGCGCTGTGCCTTGGGCGCCAGGCTGAGCATATGCTCGATTGCCAGCTGCAATTTCTTGCGGTTCTTTGTCGAGTACCGCAAGAGCAACTGCAGTACGGCTTTCTGACGTTCGACCGGTGTGGCACTGGCTGTAACTTCGAGCTGCTTCCCTTTCACCCTGATGACCATCTGCTTGCAGATCTGGACCAGTTCATCGCCCCACCCTGTGTAGCGGAAGGTGGTTGTGGCCAACCCCTGAGGCAGGGAAAATTCCAGCCAATGCGCCTGAGCAGTGCCCGAGCCCCGCAGCAGCGGGATTCGCCTGCCCTCAAGGTCCAATCCGAACGCGTGCAGGTCATGCACCACGTTGGCATGAGGGCCGCTTTCCACGGCCGCAATGAACACCTGGTCATCCGGGTGCTGGAAGCTACCGGTATAGGTGTAGCGGTCAATATGGTTCTGCTGCCCACCACCGGGCAGCAGCGCATGCAACGCCACCCGCGGCAAGGCAGGCGAGCTTTTCAGCTTCGCGTCCTCTTTGACGTACTGGACGCATTCGACAGAGCCGTCCTGCTCCTGCAGCCGGCACAGCACCCTGTCCAGCGTCGGGTCGTCGTCGTAGCCGCAATCCACCTGTTGCACAATGCGCTCGCCTTGCATGCGCTTGAGCGTGCGCAGCAAGTAGTGCTGCAGCGTGAGCTCGACCTTGAACGCTTCGGGGCTGCCCGGCCACAGCTGCATCTTCACCTGGCCACCGGCCTTGACCTCAGGCTTGACATACTCGGCGCTGAATAGCTTGGTTTCGCCGCTACTGATGCTCATCAGCAAGAACTGGCCGTTCTGGCGCTTCCACTGCAGGTCCAGCGCTTCGCCATACTGCGAGACGATGCGTGAAGGTAGCAGTTGCACGAACGGCAGCTCATACAGCGCGATACGCCTGTCCAGCTCTTTGGTGTTCCCGTGTTCTTTCCAGGCCGCGACGGCTTCGCTGTAATCGATGGCCGCGCTAGCGTAATACGTGTTAGGGCTAAGGACCAGCAGCACCGCTTGTTGCCACTCACTCGGCCAGGCCGGAAACTCCGGCTCGCTCTTGGCCTTGATCGCCTTCAAGGCCTGGAGCACTTTCTTGCGAAATGCGTCGTTAGGTTCGACCTCATCACTGCCTGGCGCGTCCGGTTTGCTCAGGATCTCCTGGCGGCCACTGGCGAACTCGACAGTGAACTGGCTGTAATCCTTGTTGCAGCTCACTCGGCAGCCCTTGGCCTTGATGGCCTGGCCTTCGCCCAGCTGGGTCCACTGTTCAGCGCTGAACACCACTGGCGTACCGTCGGCGAGTGTGAGCAGGCGGTTGTCGTTTTCCTGGGTCGAACTGGTGATGATGCGGGAGAAGCGCCAGGCCCAACCATCGCCCAGGCCTGCTTCGTTGGCTCGCAGTGCCGAATAGTGCAAGGTCAAGTCGCATACCGGGCCCAGCCCCAACAAGCCTTGCAGGGTCGCGATCGGATAGTGGGCATGGAACAGCCCGCTGCGTTCGTCCACGCCTGTGCGGTCCTGGTTGCTGGTATCGAAGACTTCGGAATGGTTGGTATTGCCGTAGTCCTCGCACAGGAAGCTGATTGCCTCATAGGCCTTCATGGCGGCAGGTGGGGTGAATTTGACGGCTTGCACACCGTGCCAGAAATGGTCGGGGTGGAACGCGCCGATATGGCCCACGGTAAGCGCGGTGCTGTCGCGAGCAGTTTCCGGATAGGTCAGATAAAGGTCGTAGACGCCATTGTTGATCGGCCCTGCCCAAGTGACTTTGCTGTCGGTCACGTCCACTGGCCACTGCAGGTGCTCACTGGCGCGTGGCGTGCAGGCTGCCACCCGGTAGCCTTTTTTGAACGCGGCCTTGGTCAGGCGAAATTCCAGCTCCCCGTTCAGCGCCTGGACATCGACCTGCACGGTGCCGGCGCCCTTTGTCACAGTGAAGCTTGCTTGCTCAACGGGGAGGCGGCCGGGCAGGTGGTCGGTCTCGAGCAGGTAATTGACGTAGTCGCCGTCGCTCCAGGTTTCGCCATCGCCGACATTCTCCAGCAGCACCTGCAACTCGCTGAAGCGAGGAACGGACAGCGGCTCGTCGCTTGCACCGACCTGCACTTCGGGCCAACCCTGCGCCTTGAGGAAATCAGCCAAGGCCTGCAACCAGGTGTCCCGGTCACTGACCGTATCGACAGCCTGAGGCTTGAACAGCGCGCAGTGCAGCAACTGGTGGCTGAACGGATGGCGTACCGTGGCCAGCACCGCATGCTTGGTATCGGCCTGCCAGGCTGATAGCAGGGTAGGGCCTGTCAGGCGGTTGGCATCGCTGGGTAGCGTGGTGAAGATACGCAGCGCATCACCGCGTTGCCACAGGTGAAGGTTGCCCGGACCGTCTGCCTGGTTGGCGCCCGGGTTGTCCGTGGCCACGCGCAAATAGTCGGAAACCGGGGAAGCATTGAGGGCGGTGGCCCATGCCTTATGCCATTTGTTCGCGGCCCTTTTGCTATTCTCGGGCGACCACTGGTGCTCAGCCAGCAGTCGGCCAGAGAAGGCATCGTACACCCAGGCTTGCAGGGTTTGCCCTGCCGCCAGTGCTTGAGTGCCATCCACGGATTGGCTTTGCCACCAACGCGCCTCGGTGAGTGTCACGCACAGTTCGGCGCATTGTGGCACCCAGAAGGCATTGCCGCTTTCGGCGGGCGTCACAGCGCAGCCGTCGAGGACGCCCGCGCGCAGCAGACGGCTGTCGCGATTGACTTGTTGGCAAAGGGCTCGCGGCCAGTTCACGCCACCTTGTTCGGCCGACGGCGTGAAGAAATGGTGTTCATAAAGTGCCTGGGTAGTGAGGTCGCGAACTTGCAGGCACAGCGTCTGGCCGACGGTCAGGCTAACCGACTCGTCGCAGGCCAGTGCCTGCACGAGGTTGGCGGCAAACGGCGCGTTGCTGAACGTGCGATAGCGTACCGGGCTCCACAGCCGCAGGGGCTCGGTGGCGGTGGAAAAGGTATTGTCGTCGCTCCAGTTCCCGGCAGTGATCGGTTCGCCGGCAGCCGCCAGATGATCGGCGAAGGCTTTTGGCCACTGCTTGGCTGAAAGCTTACCCTTACGAGCGGTGTAATCGATTTTGCGGATATCGCCACCCAGTCGGTCGATGAGGAAGGCGCTCAACACCTCACCCTCGGCCAGGTCGCGGCCTGCCTTGATCGTGCTGCTGGTGCTCCAGCCGCCGTCGATGCTGCCAACCCGTTCGGGCAGGAAGTCGCTCATCTCAGGCAGGTAGCCGTCGGCCTGGGTTGTCAGGGTATAGGGGGTAATGGACTGGAGTGCTCGGGTTTCGGGAGCGCCGGGTGCGGAAAGGGAGGCAATGCCCGACAAACTGTAGATTGCTGCAATATTGGACTGCGGTATTTCTAGCGTTTCCAGCGGCGCAAATTTCGCAATCAATGCGTGTTCAGCGCTCAGCGATTTATAGGTTTTTTTCTGTTCGGGACTGCAAGTGACTGTCACTGTCGGTGGCCGGTCGGAGCCCGCGCTGACGTAACCATAACTGCCGCTGTAACCTTCGTGCTCGCTAAGCGGAGACTTTGCCCACACCAGGCAGGGTCCCGACGCTGGAGTGATATTGTTCCACGCCCTTTCTTTCACGACAACTGCCCCAGCTTGGAGCAGTTCTTCATGTTCAGCGCGCGCCTGTATGATCGGCTCAGTGCCAACCAGATCGGTCAAGGCGTAGAGAGCCCTGACATCACTTAGGGGGATACGTATTTCGCCAGAAGGCAAAGAGAAATTGTTGAGAAAGTCATACGTGCCGGTAAGTTTCTTGTGAAAGGATGTCAGTGCTTCATCAAAGGATATTGTAACCGTCTGCCGGGAACCAGGCGTTGAGTCAGTTTTTTTCAAGAAACCCAGCACCCCGTAGTCTTTAAGGTAATCTGGAAGTGTTCGGCTGGTCGGGCCTCCCCAGCCTTCAAGGTCATATGGATGTGTTCCGCTGGTCGGGCGACCCCGGTCACGCAACGGATTAAAGGCGCGGGGAAAAGCGTTTTTAAGTTCGATCAGTACGAACGTATTGAGGGTTGCCAGGTCTTTCGCGTCTGCAATCGACTTTGCCTGGGCGCCAGCGCCCACCAGCCGGGTAAGAAGATTACCGTAAGTCTTATCGTAGAGGCCGTATTGATTTGGATCGGTGCTGTAGAGACTAATCGTCTCAGCTGGGGTCCCCTCGATATCAAATTCTGAACAAAAAGTGGCGCTATCGAAATATTTGTGATTTATTGCATGGCGCCCCTCCTGGCCAGTGTAGTCAACCGATATTCCGGTATCATCAGCACCGATAAACCATACCTTGTTAGGCGAATCGCCAAGCTTCAACCGGTCGCCCTGCTTGAGCTTCAACTTATCAATAATCTGTTTGTTGTAACCCGTTATGAATATCTCGGAAAATCGACTCATCATTGACTCCCTAGTTGGGTCGTGGCGCTAGTTGCCTAGGTTCTGTACGAAGAGTTTTGTGGGATCGCCGCACCGCCGCTCCCACAACGATAAATGACCATACTTTTCGTACAGAACCTAGGCCCTTGAGTATTCGGGTATTAATCACTGCCTATATGGCACCGTTTTTGTGAGCTGAAAAAAGAAGTTGTCACCTGGCAAAAATACTAGGTTCTGCCTGAAAGAAGCCGTCGTATACACCGCATCGCGCAGGCATTGCGAACGTTCCGCGTGCGAAGCCGTCATAACTGTGGCCGGTGCCGACACACAGAGAGGACGCGAGATGACTCACCCCGACCCGTCATACATCCAGTGGCTCGAAGACCGTTCCATGCTCAAAGCCTCCCAGCAGCGGGCCCTTTTGTATTCGGGGCAATCGCGCCTGTGGCAAAACCCCTATGCCGAGGCCCAGCCCCGCCGCGCAACCGAGATCGCCTCGGTGTGGCTCACTGTCTACCCTGACGCTATCATCGCCCCCGATGACTGCTCGGTGCTCTCGGCCCTGGCCCACGAAGCCTTGTGGAAGCGCTTGTCGGAGATCGGCATACAAGGCGTGCACACCGGCCCGATCAAGCAGTCAGGCGGCGTGCGCGGCCACGAGTTCACCCCCAGCGTGGACGGCAACTTCGACCGCATCAGCTTCGACATCGACCCGCTCTACGGCAGCGAGCAGGAGCTGATCCAGATGAGCCGCATGGCTGCGGCGCACAACGCCGTGACCATCGATGACCTGATCCCCTCGCACACTGGCAAAGGCGCCGACTTCCGCCTGGCAGAACTGGCCCACGGCCCCTACCCCGGGCTTTACCACATGGTCGAGGTGCGCGAGGAAGACTGGCCGCTGCTGCCCGACGTACCCGCAGGGCGCGATTCGGTCAACCTGCTGCCGGCCGTGTGCGATGCGCTCAAGGCACGCCATTACATCGTCGGCCAGTTGCAGCGGGTGATCTTCTTCGAACCTGGGGTCAAGGAGACCGACTGGAGCGTCACCCCGCCGGTCACCGGCGTCGACGGCAAGACCCGGCGCTGGGTGTACCTGCACTACTTCAAGGAAGGCCAGCCGTCGCTCAACTGGCTCGACCCGACATTTGCCGCCCAGCAGATGATCATCGGCGATGCCCTGCATGCGCTGGACTGCCTTGGCGCGCGTGGCCTGCGCCTGGACGCCAATGGTTTTCTCGGGGTGGAAACCCGCCTTGAGGGCACTGCCTGGTCCGAGAGCCACCCCCTGTCGATCGTCGGCAACCAGCTGATTGGCGGCATGATTCGCAAGGCGGGCGGTTTCAGCTTCCAGGAGCTGAACCTGACGATCGACGACATTGCCCTGATGTCCAAGGGCGGCGCCGACCTGTCCTACGACTTCATCACCCGCCCGGCCTACCAGCACGCGCTGCTGACCGGCGACACCGAATTCCTGCGCCTGATGCTCAAGGAAATGCACAGCTTCGGCATCGACCCGGCTTCGTTGATCCATGCCTTGCAGAACCATGACGAGCTGACCGTCGAACTGGTGCACTTCTGGACCCTGCACGCCCACGACATGTACCTGTACAAGGGCCAGACCCTGCCCGGCAACATCCTGCGCGAGCACATTCGCGAAGAAATCTACGAACGTCTGTCGGGCGAACATGCCCCTTACAACCTGCGCTTCGTCACCAACGGCATCGCCTGCACCACCGCCAGCCTGATCACGGCCGCCCTCGGCATCCGCGACCTCGATCAGATCAACGCAGCGGATATCGAGCGTATCCAGAAGATTCACCTGCTGCTGGTGATGTACAACGCCATGCAGCCTGGCGTGGTGGCGCTGTCCGGCTGGGACCTGGTCGGAGCCCTGCCCTTGCCCGCCGAGGCGGTGGCAGAACGCATGCTCGATGGCGACACCCGCTGGATCCACCGCGGCGGCTACGACCTGGCCGGCCTTGCCCCGCACGCCGAGGCCTCGGTGCGCGGCATGCCCCGTGCCCGCGCGCTTTACGGCAGCCTCGACAGCCAGCTGGAACACCCCGATTCATTCGCCAGCAAGGTGAAGAAGCTGCTTGCCGTGCGCCAGGCCTACGGTATCGCCACCAGCCGCCAGGTGCTGGTACCCGAGGTCAGTAGCCCTGGCTTGCTGGTGATGGTGCACGAGCTGCCGGCCGGGCGCGGGGTGCAGATCAGCGCGCTGAACTTTGGCCAGACGGTGATCAGCGAAGCGCTGCACTTGACCGGCTTCACGCCGGGGCCGGTGGTGGACATGATCAATGAAACGGTCGAGGGCGACTTGACCGAAGATGGGCGGCTGGTGGTGAACCTGGACCCTTACGAGGCACTGTGCCTGCGCATCGTGAACAGCAGCGGGCATGTCTGAACGGTCGCGGCCACCTTGCTTTTACCGCTTCACAGGCTTAGTTTCCGGGTGACTTCATTTTCCCGTGCCCAGGAGCAACTTCCATGTACACCGGCATCGTCCAGGCCGTCCGCCCTCTGCTTGCGGTGAACACCTACCCAGGCCACAAGCAGTTCACCCTCGACCTCACCCCGGAGCTGCTCGACGAACTCAAGATCGGCGCCAGCGTCAGTGTCGAGGGTACCTGCTTGTCGGTTACCGAGATCGACGGCACCCAGGTGAAATTCGACGCCATGAACGCCACCCTGGAGCGCACCAACCTGCGCTGCTTGAAGGCTGGCCAGGGCGTGAACATCGAACGCTCGGCCAAGATGAACGCCGAGATCGGCGGCCACTTGATGGCGGGCCACATCGCCACCACCGCCGAGATCGTCGAGCTGTCGATCGAACCTACCGGTGCGTTCATCAAGTTCCGCATGCCGCCCGAGTGGGCCAAGTACGTGTTCCCCCGCGGGTTCCTTGGTGTGAACGGCTGCAGCCTGACCGTCGCTGATGTCGAAGACACCGTCATCACCATCAACCTGATCCCCGAAACCTTGCGCCAGACCACCTTCGCCAACTACCAGGCCGGTGAGCTGCTGAACATCGAAGTGGACCACCAGACCATGGTGTTGGTCGATGTGGTCGAACGCACCCTCAAGGGTACCCTGGCCCGCGAAAAGCTGTTGCCCTGAACATGCTGCCCAACGCGTTGACATCGCACAGTGCGCGGCGGCTGAAGCTGCGCAGCCTGCGAGGCCGGGTGGGCCTGGGGCTGGTGGCCGGGCTGTCGGTGCTGGCCGGCATGACCGATGCCATCGGCCTATTGGCCCTGGGCGACTTTGTTTCGTTCATGAGCGGCAACACCACCCGCCTGGCCGTCGCGATCAGTGAGGCGGATGCGGCCATGGTGCTGCGCCTGAGCGGGGCGGTACTCGGCTTCGTCGCCGGTAATGCACTGGGCGTGTTGCTGGCCCGCAGCTTCCGGCGCCGGGCCTGGCCGGTACTGCTGGTGGTCGCGGGGCTGCTGGGTGGCGCTGCGGCCTGGCCGCTGGCCGCGACCTTTCCGGCGTTGCTTGCGGCGACGCTGGCCATGGGCATGATCAATGCGGTGGTCGAGCAGGTGAATGGCCTGCCCATCGGCCTGACCTATGTCACCGGTGCCCTGTCCCGCTTCGGCCGCGGCCTGGGCCGCTGGGTGCTGGGCGAGCGGCGCAATGGCTGGCGGGTGCAGCTGGTGCCTTGGGCCGGCATGCTGCTGGGCGCCGCCCTTGGCGCCTGGCTGGAGCACCGCTTGGGCTTGCAGGCGCTGGCGGGCAGTTGCGCGCTGGCGTGCCTGCTGGCCCTGGTGACGCGGTTCATTCCGCGCTCATGGCAACTGGGCTACATGCCACGCTGATCAGATGCTGCGCGTGATACGGCCATCGACCTTGATGCAATAGACGATAGAAAAACTACTGACCAGATGCCTGCGCCTGTTGCAACAACCAGCTGCGCACCCTCTCCAGTGCTGGCGCTTGATAGGCATTGCGCGGCCAGACCAGGTAAAACGCCTGCTCCAGCACCAATTGCTGCTCGAACACCAAGGCCAACCGCCCTGCTTCAATGTCGTTGCGTACGAAGAAGTCGCTGGCCAAGGCGAGCCCCTGCCCGGCCACTGCAGCATCGATCGCCAACGATGTCTGGTTGAAGCGCACATTCTTGGCCCCAGCCAACAGCGGCTGCGCAAAGACCTCGCCGATAAAGGTTGGCCAGAAATTGTGCGCATCGTGCAGCAGCGCGAAGCGGTGCAAGTCGTCAAGGGAGGCCGGCTTGCCCAGTTGCGCTAGCAGCCCAGGGCTTGCCACGGCGACGATGCGTTGCTTGAGGAAAGGTTCGACATGCAAGGCCGGGCCGAACGGCGGGCGGCCGTAGCGCACCGCGATATCCACGCCCTCAGGGCGGAACTGCGAGAGGCGATCAGTGGCCAGTACCTGCAGGTCGATATCGGGGTGGTCGTGTGCAAGTGACGCCAGCCGAGGGATCAGCCACTTCGCCGCAAAGGTGGGCGTAACGCTGACCGTCAGGTGGGACCCATCGGGGCGCAGCGCCTGGGTAGCCGAGGCGATCAAGGCGAACGCACTGCGGATATCGGCGCTGTAGCGCTGGCCGGCGCCGGTAAGGCTCAGGCCCCTGGGCAACCGTTCGAACAGTTTGACCCCAAGGTTCGCCTCCAGCCCGCGAACCTGCTGCGCCACCGCCGCCTGGGTAACCCCCAGCTCGTCCGCTGCCAGGCGGAAGTTGAGGTGGCGTGATACCACCTCGAACACCCGCAAGCCATTGAGTGGCGGTAGCGCCGAAAAGCCCTCGGCCATATAAATTATCTACTGAGTAAAGGGCCTTGTACCTTACTCGATACGCGGATGTTGCTGCACCAGCAATTTGCGTTTGGCCTCAAGCTCTGCAATCTGCGTGTCGATGTCTTCGATTTTCTGCTCGATGTTGTCGTGGTGCTCCTGCAGCAGCTCGCGTGCTTCCTCGATGTCAGACGCGGCAGGCGCCGCACCGCGCAGGGGTTTGTTGGCGGTTTCCTTCATGGTCAGGGCGGTGACCAGGCCGACGGCCGCAATCACCATCAGGTAGTAGGCCGGCATGTACAGGTTGCCCGTGCTTTCTACCAGCCAGGCGGCCAGGGTCGGGGTAAGGCCGGCGATCAGTACCGAGATGTTGAACGCGCTGGCCAGGGCGCTATAACGAATGTGCGTTGGGAACATCGCTGGCAATGTCGAGGCCATTACGCCAATGAAGAAGTTCAGCAGCACGGCAATGATCAGCAGCCCGGCGAAAATCAGCCCAAGCACGCCGCTGTTGATCAGCATGAAGGCTGGGATAGCCAGCGCGAACAGGCCGACACTGCCGACCATGATGAAAGGCCGGCGCCCGAACTTGTCACTGAGCAGCCCGATGATCGGCTGCACGAACAGCATGCCGACCATGATCGCGATGATGATCAGCACCCCGTGGTCTTCGCTGTAGTGCAGGTTGTGCGACAGGTAGCTGGGCATGTAGGTGAGCAGCATGTAGTACGTGACGTTGGTGGCGATCACCACGCCAACGCAGGTCACCAGGCTGCGCCAGTGCTGGGTGGCCACCTCTTTGAACGACACCTTGGGGCCGGAGGCCAGGCCTTCGCGGTCGCCTTGTTCGAGCTTTTCGACGTGCTGCTGGAATGCCGGTGTCTCTTCGAGCGCGTGGCGCAGGTAGAGGCCGATGATGCCCAGCGGCAAGGCCAGGAAGAACGGCAGGCGCCAGCCCCACTCAAGGAACTGCTCCTCGCCCAGCACGGTGGAAATCAACACCACCACGCCCGCACCGAGAACAAACCCTGCGATGGAGCCAAAATCCAGCCAGCTGCCGAGGAAGCCGCGCTTGCGGTCGGGCGCGTACTCGGCGACGAAAATCGAAGCCCCGGTGTATTCACCGCCTACCGAGAAGCCCTGGGCCATCTTGGCCAGCAGCAACAGGATCGGCGCCCAGATGCCGATCGAGGCATAGGACGGTATCAGGCCGATGGCAAAGGTACTCAACGACATGATCACGATGGTGGCGGCGAGAATCTTCTGCCGGCCGAACTTGTCGCCCAGTGCCCCGAAGAACAACCCGCCCAGCGGGCGGATCAGGAAGGGTACCGAGAACGTGGCCAAGGCGGCGATCATCTGCACGCTGGGGTCGGCGTTGGGGAAGAACACCTTGCCGAGTGCGTAGGCGACGAAGCCATAGACGCCGAAGTCGAACCATTCCATCGCGTTGCCCAAGGCGGCGGCGGTGATCGCTTTGCGCATCTTGGCGTCGTCGACGATGGTGATGTCTTTCAGGCCGATCGGTTTGACGCTTTTCTTGCGAGATTTCATGCTTATATCCCTGTCGCTGAATGCTCTATGGCATCAGAGACTAAGGGACACTAAATAATTCAGCGCTTAATGAATTTTTGTAGTTTCAGGGCGGGCTGGGGGCTTGTAGGAGCGGCCTTGCGTCGCGAAAGGGCTGCGTAGCGGCCCCGGCGATTTTTGCTGCGCCACAGAACCTGGGGCCGCTACGCGCCCCTTTCCGACCGGTCCGGCGCCCCGGCAAGGCCGCCCCCACAAGGCAGCCGGCCCTATCAGATACCTTCGCGCGCCAGGTCCATGGCGAAGTAGGTCAGGATCAGGTCGGCACCCGCCCGCTTGATGGCGCCGATGCTTTCACGCATCACGCGCCCTTCATCGATGGCACCGGCCAGGCCGCCGAACTTGATCATCGCGTATTCACCACTGACCTGGTAGGCCGCCAGTGGCAGGCGCGAAGCAGCGCGGATGTCGGCGATCACGTCAAGGTAGGCGCCGGCCGGTTTGACCATCAGCACATCGGCCCCTTCCTGCTCGTCGAGCAACGATTCGCGCACGGCTTCGCGGCGGTTCATCGGGTTCATCTGGTAGCTCTTGCGGTCGCCTTTGAGGGCGGTACCGCCGGCCTCGCGGAACGGGCCATAGAGCGACGAGGCGAATTTGGTCGAATAGGCCATGATTGCCGTGTCATGGAAGCCTGCGGCATCCAGCGCACCCCGAATCGCCTGGACTTGGCCGTCCATCGCCGCCGATGGCGCGATGAAGTCGGCGCCGGCGGCGGCCGCGATCACGGCCTGCTTGCCCAGGTTGACCAGGGTGGCGTCGTTGTCCACACCGTGGTCGTGCACCACACCGCAATGGCCGTGGCTGGTGTATTCGCAGAAGCAGGTGTCGGACATCACCACCATTTCCGGCACGGTGTCCTTGCAGATCCGCGCCATGCGCGCCACCAGGCCGTTTTCGTTCCAGGTGTCACTGCCGACCTCGTCCAGGTGGTGCGAAACGCCAAAGGTCATCACCGACTTGATGCCGGCACGGGCGTAGCGCTCGATTTCTTGCGCCAGCAGTTTTTCAGGGATGCGATTGACACCCGGCATGCTGGTGATCGGCACGAAATCATCGATGCCTTCTTCGACGAAGATCGGCAGGATCAGGTCTTCAAGGCGGAACTCGGTTTCCTGGAAGATCGAACGCAGGGATTCGTTCTGGCGCAAGCGACGAGGACGAACGGAGGGGAAACGGTTGGACATGACAGCTCCAGGGAATATGGACGGCGTACACCATATGCCTGTTGAGCCCCAGTGAAAAGGCTGAATGAAGAGATTGTGTCTTGCATCAAGGGTAATAGCCTGGATTAGCCGTGCCTCTTCCCGGGTAAACCCGGGAAGAGGCCGGTATAGGCACTTCACTCCACCAACCGCGGCGCCCCCACATCTGCCGCCTGCCGATCCAGCCCATGCGCCTCAAGTATGCGGGCAATCTCGCCACTGCCATGCAACGCCTGGATGTTGGCATCGAGCGCCTTGCCCAGTTCGACGTTGCTCAGCATGTAAGGGATGCTGGTCTGCCCCGGTTGCTCGGTCGCCTTGACCCGTGGATCCGGCTCGGACACTTTGATGCTGGCGCCCTTGTACGCCCCCTTCTGCTGCGAGGCGACGGCCACCGCATGGCTGTCGATGCCGGCCTCGATGCGCCCCGAGGCCAGGTCCTGGGCCATGGCCACCGGGTTGGGGTACAGCACCAGGTCGTCGCCCAGCACCGTCTTCAGGTCACTGACCCACAGGTAGCCCTGCACCGTCCCCACGCGCTTGCCCTCCAGCTCGCTGACCTTGGCATAGCCCTGGGGCGAGATGATGCCCATCACGTCCAGGTACAACGGTGCCGACAGCCCCAGCACCTTGCCGCGCTCCGCCGTGCGGTACCAGTCGCCAATGACCACGTCGGCACGGCGGGCCACCACCGACTGGATTGCCGCCGAGGGGTCGAGCACGCTGGCCTTGATGGTCAGGCACTCCCGGGCCGCGATCTGCTTGATGATCTCGCCATCAACGCCGCCCAGTGCCTGGCCGGTGCCAGGGATCGAGTACGGCGGGAAGACCCAGGCCGCGACGGTGAGCACACCTGGGGTCAGGGTTTCGAACGTATGGGTGGGTTTGCACTCGGCCATGGCCTGGGCGCTGCCGACCAGGGCCAGGCACAGGCTCAGGCAACGGGTAACGCGCTTGAATGGTTTCATCACGGGTACCTTTCAGGAAGTGAATGAAAAAGCAGCATCAGCAAGCAGGTTGCACGCCGGGCGCCAGGCGTCGCTCCAGGGCAGCCACGCCCAGGCTGGCCGGCGCGCAGACTGCCGCGTACATCAGCCCGGCCAGCACCAGCACCGGCATGTACTGGAACGTCGAGGAGCCGATGGCCGAGGCGCGGCTGACGATCTCAGGCAAGGCGATGGTGAAACACAGCGAAGAAGCCTGGAACATCATGATCGAGAAGCCGAGCAACGACGGCAGCGCCACCCGCAAGGCCTGGGGCAGGATCACATAGCGCAGGGCATCGACCCGGTTCAGGCCAATCACATCAGCCGCCTCGTGCTGGCCACGGGCAACCGCCTCGATGCCACCGCGGATGATCTCGCTGGTGTACGCCGCCGTGCAGTACGCCAACGCCAGCACGGCCGCCCAGAACGAGGTCAAGGTCAGGTTCACCGACGGCAGGCCGAAGTAGAAGTACTGCAACAGGATCAATGCCGGCGCACCCCGCCCCAGTTCGACGATGATCAACGTCGGGTAGCGTATGGCCTTGCCCCTGGCGACTACGCCCAGGGCCAGCAGCAGCCCCAGCGCGATGCCCAGCAGCAGGCTGACGGCGGTCACCTGCAACGACAGGACAAAGCCCTTCCATAACTCCGGAAACCACTGCGCCCACAGTGTCAGCAGCGCGTTCATAGGCTGATCCTCCGTTGCAAGGTGCTCGACAACCAGCGCGAAGCCAGCGCCACCGGCACGCTGAGCACCAGGTACACCAACGCAGCCGCGCTGTACACGCCCAGCCCCAGGAAGGTCTGCTGCGAAACCTGGTACGCCTGGAAGCTGATATCCGCGACACCCAGCGTCGACGCCACTGCAGAGTCCTTGAGCAGGCCGATGGCGTAGGTGGCCGCTGTCGGGATGGAAATGCGCACCAACTGCGGCAACACCACATCGAAGAAACGCTGCGGCGCTGACAGGTTGAGCACATGGGCCGCTTCATACTGGCCATCGGGGATCGCCGCAAAGGCGCCCCGATAGACCTCGGCCATCTGCGCGGCGGTAATCAGGCCAAGGCCGACCACCGCTGCGACAAACGGCGACAACGTGACATAGCCGCCGCCAATGCCGAAAAAGATGAAGAACAGCCAGACGATCGGCGGGATCGAACGCAAGGTCAGCACCAGTGCCGCGCCCAATACCCGCAACGACGGCACCTGTGACATGCGCAGCGCACAGAGCGGGAACCCCAGCACCACACCGACGGCAAAGGCGCAGACGGTCACACCCACGGTCCACGGCACGCCCGTCAGCAGCATCATGAGGATATCGTTCATCAGCGGTTCCTCACGGCCTGGAGGAACTTGCTCACCCGTTCATGGCGTGGCTGGCGCATCACCTGGGCACTCGGGCCCTGTTCGATGATGCGGCCCTCGGCCATGACCACCACGCGGTCGGAGACGGTCTCGGCAAAGTGCATTTCGTGGGTCACGACGATCATCGACATGCCCTCCCCGGCCAGCTCCTTCATCACCGCCAGCACCTCCAGGCCGAGCTCCGGGTCCAGTGCCGATGTCGGTTCATCGAACAGCATCAACTGCGGCTCCAGCGCCAAGGCGCGGGCGATGGCGATGCGTTGCTGCTGCCCGCCCGAACAGCGCGCCGGATAATGCCCGGCTTTGTCCGCCAGGCCCACGCGCTCCAGCAACTGCATCGAGCGCGCATCGGCCTCGCGCTCACTGCGCCCCAGGGTACGGACCTGCGCCAGGCTGACATTGCGTAGCACCGTCAGGTGCGGGAACAGGTTGAACGACTGGAACACCATGCCGATACGCCGGCGCAGTTTCAAAAGGTCCGCCCGCGCCATCGGCGTGGCGGCGTCGATGTCCAGCTCATCAAGGCGGATACGCCCACGCGTCGGCGGCTCAAGCTGATTGATGCAGCGCAACAAGGTGCTCTTGCCCGAGCCGCTGGGGCCAATGATGGCCACGACCTCGCCCTTGCTCATCTCGAAGTTGACGTCGTGCAGCACCTCGTATTTGCCAAACTGTTTGTAAAGCGCTTCCAGGCGCAGAAACGCAGGCTTCACTGCAGGCACTGGCGGCACCTGACGCAGGGGGATACTCATCGGGTTCATGTGCAGGCCCTCCCCTCAATAGCGGTCGTCGTCGACCAGCGGCGTGCTCGACAGCTTGACCGCACCCTGGGCGGTGATCAGCACCTGCTCTTCAAGCTTGACGCCCTCGCGCCCGCCTTGCTCGCCGATGTAGCTCTCGACCGAGACCACCATGTTCTCCTCGAACACGCCGTCGTAGCCCCATTCGGCAAAGTCCACGGCGTAGGCCACGCTGGGGTACTCGTCGACCAGGCCCACCCCGTGCAGCATCATCATGTAGCGGTTGTGCTCGAACCGCTGCGGCACCGGCCAGCAGTGCGCGGCGAACTCGCGGAATGAAAGCCCCGGGCGCAGCAGCTGGAGGTTATGGCTGACCTGCTGCGAGGCAATGTCGAGCAGCGCACGCTGGGCCCCGGTCACTGGTTTGCCAGGGCAGACGAAGCTGCGCGAGATGTCCGACAGGTAGCCGCCGGGGCCGACCATGTCGGTGTCGAAGCAGACCATCTCGCCCGCCTCGATGACTTTGTCGGTGGCGTCCTGGAACCACGGGTTGGTGCGCGGACCGGAGCTGAGCAGGCGGCTCTCGGCCCACTCGCCGCCCTGGGCCACGTTGGTGCCGTGGAGGATGCTCCACAGCTGGTTTTCGGTAATACCCGGCACCAGGCTGGCCCGCATGCGGGCGATGGCCAGGTCGCACACGGCCATGGACACCCGATGGCTGGCGATTTCCTCGGCGGACTTGATCAGCCGCGCCTGCTCCATCAACGGCTGGGCGTCGAACAGCGCGATGCCTTTGGCCTTGAGCTTCTCGGCCCCCCAAGGGTCGCAACGGTCAACCGCCAGGCGGCGATTGCCGCCACTGTGGCGCAGCATCAGCTCGGCCACTTCCGCCGCCCACAAGGTCGCCTTCTCATCGACCCTGGGGCCGGCCAGAAAGTACAACCAGGGCAGCGCCGGGCGGATCTCGTCGATGGTCTCGACGTGCTCGCTGTTGTGCCGGCTGCTGGTGAACTCGAACAGCACCACCGGCCCTTCCGTGGGCACGAACACATAACGGCTGGGCGAGTGCATCACCCACAGGCCAAGGTTGTTGGTGTCGGTGGCATAGCGGATGTTGATCGGGTCGGCGAGCAGAATGCCGCCATAGTCGTGCGCACGCAGTTGCTGGCGAATACGCTGCAGGCGGTATTCGCGCAGGGCCTTGCGGTCGATGGCGGCCTGGGCCGCGAGCAGGCCGCTGTCTACCGGTGCCAGGGCATGGCCGGTGACGCTGGCGTCGGTGCGAAACTGCAGGGATGACGGGGCGAGCAGGCAGGGCTGCTCGGTCGATTGGGTACCGATGTGCATGGTTACACTCTCCACTGGATATCGTTGTCGTTGTTGGAGCCAGGGCAGTAACAGCGGGTGGTGCTGGGTTTATTGTTTTAAGGTGCAGCGTACCGATCAGAGGTCTTTCACCAGGCGCAGCGCGTCATAGATGGCCGCGTGGGTATTGCGCGAGGCCACCGCGTCGCCGATGCGAAACAGTTGGAAGCGCCCGTCGTTGCGCCGGGCCACGGTTTGCGGGCGGCCGGCAATGAGGTCCATGTACTCCACCGCCCCTTCATTGCTGGACAACGGGCACAGCTGGAAATACAGCTCGTCCAGCGGGCGGGTGCCATGGTTGACCACCACCTGGTCGACCTGCCGAGTCTGGCGCAGCTCGCTGTAGTCGGTGCCGATGCTGGCCAGCAGGCCGCCTTCGCCCTTGTGTACCGCCTTCAGCCGCCAGGTGACGGTGAAGGTCGTGTCCAGTTGCTGCAGGGTGCGCATGTAGGGCACCAGGTTCATGCCCATGACTTCTGGCGAGAAGGTTCGGTCGGGGGTCATGATCTCGGTGCGTGCGCCGCTTTGCGCAATGAACTCGGCGGCCTGCAGGGCGGCATGGTCCCCGGCATCGTCATACACCAGCACGTTGCGCCCAGGCTTCACGTCGCCGGAGATGATGTCCCAGCTCGACACCACCAGGTCGTTGCCGTGCTCCAGCACTTCGGTATGGGGAAGCCCACCGGTGGCGACGATGACCACATCGGCGGCCTCGTCGAGGATGATCTGGCTGTCGGCCCACACGTTGTAGTGGAAGGTCACGCCCAGGCGCTCGCACTGGGCCAGGCGCCAGTCGACGATGCTGATCATTTCCTTGCGCCGCTCGGACTGCGCGGTCAGGCGGATTTGCCCGCCGGCCTTGTCGGCCACCTCGTACACCACCACTTCATGGCCACGCTCGCCCGCCACCCGCGCCGCCTCCAGCCCTGCCGGGCCGGCACCGACGATGACCACCTTGCGCCGCACCGGCGCCTTGGCGATGTCGTGGGGCATGCTGGTTTCGCGCCCGGTGGCGGCGTTGTGAATACAGTAGGCGGCACCACCGTGGTAGATGCGGTCCAGGCAATAGTTGGCGCCGACACAGGGGCGGATCTGGTCTTCGCGGCCTTCGATGATCTTGCGCACGATGTGCGGGTCGGTCATGTGCGCGCGGGTCATGCCGACCATGTCCACCAGGCCTGCGGCGATGGCATGGCGGGCCGTGGCCACGTCCGGGATTTTCGCCGCATGGAAGGTCGGGAAGCCGGTCAGCGAACGGATCTCGCCAGCGAAGTCCAGGTGCGGGGCGTTGCGCATGCCCTGGATCGGGATGATGTCGGTAAGGCCTGCGTCGGTGGCGATATTGCCGCGTATCACGTTGAGAAAGTCGATCATCCCGCTGTTTTTGAGCAACTGCGAAATCTGCAGGCCTTCCTGCCGGGTCAAGCCGCCGGCCAGCACTTCGTCGCCGGTGTAGCGGATACCGACGATGAACGCGTCGCCCACCCGCTGCCGAATCGCGGCGAGCACTTCGAAGGTGAAGCGCAGGCGGTTTTCCAGGGAGCCGCCGTAGACGTTCTGCAACTCGTTGGTCAGCGGTGACCAGAACTGGTCCATCAGGTGGCCGTAGGCCTGCAGCTCGATGCCGTCGAGCCCGGCGGCCTGCATGCGTTCGGCAGCGTCGGCGTAGTCCTTGATGATGCGCTCGATGTCCCAGATCTCCAGGCGCTTGGGGAAGGCCCGGTGCGCCGGCTCCTGGTTGTGCGACGGTGACACCACTGGCAACCAGTCGCCTTTGTCCCAGCGGGTACGCCGGCCCAGGTGGGTGAGCTGGATCATCACCGCCGCGCCATGCTCGTGGCACTCGTCGGTGAGGTCTTTCATCCAGCCGACCACCTCGTCCTTGTAGGCCAGCACGTTGTTGAACACTGGCGGGCTGTCTCGGGAAATGGCGGCGGAGCCGGCGGTCATGGTCATTGCCACGCCGGCCTTGGCGCGCTCGACATGGTAGGCACGGTACAGCTGCTTGGGCATGCCGTCTTCGGGGTAGGCCGGTTCGTGGGAGGTGGTGATGATGCGGTTGCGCAAGGTGAGGTGCTTGAGTTGGTACGGCTGAAGCAACGGGTCATTTGACATGATTGTTCTCGCGTTCAGGGCATCAGGCAAAAACGACATTAGCCCCCATGTACACAGGTGTCAATTAATTAGACACAGGTGTACATTGCGCTTGCCAGCCTGCCATGGATACGGAAGAATGCGCCCATGAACATGACTTCGAAGACCCCAGAACTCGCCGCCCGCGGTTCGCTCGAAAGCTGGCTGAACGCCGCTTACGAAACCCTCAAGGAATCGGGGGTGGATGCTGTGCGGGTATTGCCGCTGGCGAAAAAACTCAACCTTGCCCGCACCAGTTTCTATTGGTACTTCGAGGACCGCGAGGCGTTGCTGGCAGCGCTGATCGAGCAGTGGAAGCGCAAGAACACCAGCAACCTGGTGAGCCATTCACAGGCGTATGCGGCGTCGATCAGCGAGGCGATACTCAATGTGTTCGATTGCTGGCTGAACAGCGAACTGTTCGATTCGCAGTTCGAATTCGCCATGCGCAGTTGGGCCCTGCAGTCGGAACAGGTGGCCGCCGAGATCGTCGAGGCCGACGCCCTGCGCATGGAGGCCTTGAAACAGATGTTCGACCGCTTTGGCTTCAGCGAGGACGCCGCCGCCACGCGCGCCCGCTCGATCTACCTGGCGCAGATCGGCTACATCAGCATGAAAACCTACGAACCGCTGGCGCTGCGGATGCGCTTCATTCCAGAGTACCTGCGGATTTTCACCGGGGTAGAGCCTGAGGCCCATGAGCTGGAGCGGTTCTACCAGCGCAACGGGTTTGTGCCGCCAGCGAACTGAACCTCGCCAGCGCCACAGGGTTGGGCCGCCAGGCGGCCCCAATGGACTACTGCATCCAGGGCGGAGGGGGTTCTTCACCCTTGACCGGGCCACGCTCGGCGTCCGCCAAGGCGGCGCGGCGGCGGGCGTCATCGAACCGCGCGGCTTCGATTTCACGCAGCACGCCGTCCACGTCGGCTTGCTCGTCGTCGTCAGCGAACACGCCGGTCAACGGGCTGTCCGCTTTCAGTTCGCCCGCTTCGAACAACGCCCACATTTCCTGGGCATAGCGGGTGTCCTTGAGCTCCGGGGCGAAGCGGCCGAAGTAATGGGCCATGTTCGACACATCACGCTGCAACATGCTGAAGGCATGGTTGTTGCCGGCTGCATCCACCGCTTGTGGCAAGTCGATGATCACCGGGCCGTCAGGGCCGAGCAGCACGTTGAACTCGGAGAGGTCGCCGTGCACCAGCCCTGCGCAGAGCATCAGGACGATCTGGCGGATGACGAATGTGTGGAATTCGCGGGCTTCTTCGGCTTCCAGGTGCACATCGTTGAGGCGCGGGGCGGCGTCGCCGTCGGCGTCCGTCACCAGCTCCATCAACAGTACGCCATCCTGGAAATCGTAAGGCTTGGGCACCCGCACACCGGCGCTGGCCAGGCGGAACAGGGCCGCCACTTCAGCGTTCTGCCAAGCATCTTCGGCCTCTTTACGGCCGTACTTGGAGCCCTTGGCCATGGCGCGGGCCTGGCGGCTGTTACGTACCTTGCGGCCTTCCTGGTACTCGGCAGCCTGGCGGAAACTACGCTTGTTGGCCTCTTTGTAGACCTTGGCGCAGCGCACCTGGGTACCGCAGCGCACCACGTAGACCGCAGCTTCCTTGCCGCTCATCAGAGGTCGCAGTACTTCGTCGACCAGGCCGTCTTCGATCAGGGGTTCGATTCTTTTTGGAGTCTTCATCAGGCTTGAGTTCTGGGGTCCTGTGGCCGAGCCGTGGAGGTGGCGGCCATCCTCTCACAGCCTGATGGATCTTGCTCGTCTGAGATGCAACGTTCGTCTGTTACCGGCCGCCTAGGCGCCCTGCCCCACGGTGCTGCCTGGCGCCACCCGCGCCCGTCGGCGCGTGATCAGCAACCCCGAGCACACCACGAAGACCGCCAGCACCAAGGTGGAAACCACCTCAAGGCGATGGTCCGGGCGCAACAGCATCACCACCAGCACGCTGCTGATGAACAGGATCACCGCCCAGGTCAGCCATGGGAACAGCCACATGCGGTAGTTCAGTGTCTTGCCTTGCGCAGTCAGGCGCTTGCGCAGGCGCAGCTGGGAAATGGCAATCACCAGGTACACCAGCAAGGCGATGGCGCCGGAGCTTGCCATCAGGAAGCCAAACACCTTGGCCGGCACCAGGTAATTGGCGATCACCGCCAGAAACGCCGCACCGGTGGACAGCAGCACCGCGACAATCGGCGTACCGCTGCGGCTGGTCACTTGGGCACAGGCCGGGGCATCACCACGACGGCTCAGCGAATAGACCATGCGCGACGCGGTGTACAGCGACGAGTTCAGGCAGCTGGTGACCGAGGTCAGCACGACGAAGTCGATGATGGCCTTGGCATGCGGCACACCAAGCGTATCCAGCACCGTGACGTAGGAGCCCTCGGTGGCCAACCGCGGGTCGGTCCAGGGCACCAGCGCGATGACGATGAAGATCGACAGGATGTAGAACAGCGTGATCCGCCAGATCACCGAGTTGGTGGCCTTGGAGATATGCTTGCCCGCCTCGTCCGACTCGGCGGCGGCAATGGTCACCACCTCGGCCCCAAGGAACGAGAACATGGTGATCAGCATGGCACTGAGTACCGCGCCGAAGCCATTGGGCATGAAGCCGCCGGTGTCCCACAGGCGCGAAACACCGCTGACGCCGGCGCTGGGCAGCAGGCCGAAAATGGCGCAGGCGCCCAGAATAATGAAGGCGACGATGGCAATGACCTTGACCAGCGCCAGCCAGAACTCGAACTCGCCGTAGTTCTTTACGCTGAACAGGTTGGTGGCCGTCAGCAGCAGCGTGATCACCAACGACAGCACCCAGATTTCCATCTGCGGCACATAGGTGTTGATGATGGTGGCGGCAATGTTGGCCTCGATGGGGATGATCAGCACCCAGAACCACCAGTACAGCCAACCGATGGTATAGCCGGCCCACTTGCCGATGGCGAGGTCGGCATAGGTGGAAAACGAGCCGGTATCCGGTGAGGCGACCGCCATTTCGGCCAGCATGCGCATGACCAGCACCACCAGCCCACCGGCCAGCATATACGCGAGGATGGTGGCGGGCCCGGCCTCGGCGATGGCCCGACCGGAGCCGACGAACAGGCCGGCGCCGATCACCCCGGCGATGGACAACATGGTGACGTGCCGCGATTTCAACCCATGACTCAAATTGTTCTTGTCTGTTTGCATGGCCTTACCTTCTTGTTCTTGTCATGCCCGCGCTGCGCCGTCTAGCGAACACGGGCGCGAAAAAGCCCACCCGGCCCTAAATGGTGAGTAGGGCCAGGCGGGTTGAGTAAAACGAAACGCAGATCCGCTGGGGTTGCCGGCCTGCTCAGCCGGCAGCGCGCTGCTTGCCGGCCAGGTCTGGCTTGGGCAAGCCGCCCCCCTGCAGGGCGACTTGTGCGCAGACCTTCTCGACGATGTAGGCGCCGATCGGGATGGCCGAGGTGGCGGCAGGCGATGGCGCATTGCAGACGTTCACGCTGCGCGCCGAATTGACGAAGAGGAAGTCGTCGATGAGCTTGCCATCGCGTGACACCGCCTGTGCCCGGACACCCGCCGGGTAAGGTGTGAGGTCATCCTTGGTGATGCTCGGGCAGTACTTCTGCACCTGCTTGAGGTAGCCGCCCTTGAACAGTGAATTCTTCATCTCGATCAGGCCCGGGCGCAGGTTCTTGGCCAGCACCTTGAGGATGCCGGGAGTGGTCAGGGTCTGGAACATGTCCGCCACGCTGACGTCGGCCTTGCGGTAGCCTTCGCGCTTCATCGCCAGCACCGCGTTGGGGCCCACGGTCACGGTGCCGTCGATCATGCGCGTCAGGTGCACGCCCAGAAACGGCATGGACGGGTCCGGAATCGGGTAGATCAGGTGGTTGACAATCTGGTTGTGCTGCTTGGGCAGCAAGTAGTACTCGCCACGGAACGGGCAGATCACAAAGTGGGTGCGGATGCCAAGCATGCTCACCACGCGGTCGGCCATCAGCCCCGAACAGGTGACCAGGAAGCGGCTGTGCACCTCGTCGCTGCGGGTACGCACGACCACTTCGCTGGCGCGCTCCTCGAGGCCGATCACTTCGGCGCTGTAGCGGATCTCGCCACCGGCACGCTGGAACTCACGGCCCATGGCCGCCGTCACCTCGGCGTAATTGATGATGCCGCTGGAGGGCACGAATATCCCGCCCAGGCCGACGATATTGGGCTCGCGCTCATGCAGCTCGTCGACCGACAACCACTGGCGCTCCAGGCCATTGGCCGCGGTGCGTTCCCACAACGCCTTCATGCGTTGCATTTCCAGGTCGTTGGTGGCCACCAGCAGCTTGCCGCATTCATCGAAGGCGATGCCGTGCTGGGTGCAGAAGGCCTTGGTTGCCTTGTTGCCTTCCAGGCAGAAGCGTGCCTTGAGGCTGCCGGGGGTGTAGTACACCCCGGCATGGATCACCCCGCTGTTGTGCCCGGTCTGGTGGCGCGCCGGGCCGGACTCCTTCTCCAGCAGGAGAATCTTGGCGTCCGGGTACACCTTGATCAGGTGCATGGCGGTGGACATGCCCACAATGCCACCGCCGATGATGATGAAATCGTACACAGTGTTACCTCCCGCGCCGTGTTTACTGGCCGCGTTGGTACAGCGGCTTGGGGAAGGCGACATAGCCGCGTTGGCGCATCAGCTCGCGGCGCAGGCCGTCGTGCGGTGTGAAGCGGTCGCGGCCGTGGAGCCAGAACAGATTATTGATCAAGACGAAGCTGCCCACCGCCACCGGCACGGACAGTTTCTTGTCGCTGCCCTCCAGCGATTCGGACAAGGCGTTCAACCAGACGCCTTCCTCGAAGTTTTCCGGCTGCACGAACTGGTCGATGTAGCGCATGGTCGGCCGGCCTTCAGCGTCGTTGTCGAATACCGAATGGAACACGTCCTCGGCCACGTTCTTGCTGGGCGGCGCGGTCCAGCGCATCTCGCGGCGCGCCAGCGGGTGGCGGAAGAACGCCTCGCACTGCTCCCAGTCGTCCAGGTGCAGCAACAGCGAGTTGCCGCCTTCCATGTTCCTTTCGTCGATTTTCAGCATCAGCACGTAGTCGGTGATCTGGTTCACGAAGGTGCCGTCGTTGTGCAGCTCCATGACGCGGTGCGGCTGGCGCAGGTAGCTGTCGGAGTTGTCGCTGTTCACCACCACGAAGCGGGCGTAGTACTGGCCGCTCATGGCGTCGTAGTTGGAGCGGCCGATCAGGTGCGCACAGGCGGTGGTGAACTTGACCATGTCCTCGGCCTGGCTCACGTCATCCAGCCCCAGCGGGGTGATCAGCATGCCGCCGCTGGCGCGGTCGAGAATGGTGTTGAGCAGTACCGGGCGCAGCGTGCCCTGGCACAGCTCGTCGAGGATCTCGCCCACCCGAAAACGCAGAAACGATTTGTATTCCAGCGCCTGCACCGGCCACTGGGCCACAGCCTCGACGAACGCCTGCACGGTCTCGCGGGCAAAGGTCAGTTCAAGCAGACGAGGCGACTGCTTCGACGGGGCGATGGTGTAACCACGCGGTTCGAGCGGCAGCGGCAGCACAGGTTGGTTGATCTGCGTAAAAGCGTTCATGGCGAGGTCCTGGCAGAAAAAGGAGATAGCACGGTCCAGTCGTGATCTGGATCAGTGCGGGCGAAGCAAAAATATCGCCACCCACGGAAAATGTCTACATTTTTATAAAACGAAGATACTTAGACAGTATGTCCATTGTTTTTCGTCCGCCAACGGTTTCGGTATGATCGGCAAAACGTTTTGAGGAACAGGACTTTGGAAGCGCTCGCTCCCCGACAAAACTCAGCATTCAGCGGGTATGAGAGGCTCAAGAAGGACATCATCCGCGGCGTGTTCAAGCCTGGGGAGAAGCTCTTGATGAGCACCCTCAAGGACCGCTACGAACTGGGAGTGGGGCCGCTGCGCGAGGCGCTTTCGCAGTTGGTGGCCGAGCACCTGGTGATTGTCATCAGCCAGAAAGGCTACCGTGTCGCGCCCATGTCACTGGCGGAGATGAACGACATCTACGATGCCCGCGCCAACCTGGAAGCCATGATCATCAGCCTGGCCATCGAACGCGGCGATGACGCTTGGGAAGCGTCGGTGCTGGCCTGTTCGCATACCCTGGCCAAAGTGGTGGAGGTGAAAACCCGCGAGCAACGGCTGGATGTGTGGGATGAACGGCACAAGGCGTTTCACACCGCCATCGCCTCGGGGTGCGGCTCCAAGCACCTGCTGCAGGCCCGCACCTACCTGTTCGACCAGGCTGAGCGTTACCGCCATTTGTGGCTGACGCAGACGGTGTTTTCCGAGCAGGCGCTTGAGCTCAAGCGCCAGGAGCATTCGGCGCTGGTCGAGGCGATCCTGGCCCGCGATGCCAAACGCGCCAGTGCCATGATGCACTCGCACCTGATGACCCCGGTGCCAATCATTGCGCAAATCATGCACACCGAGGGCATCGGGCGGTCGTAGCGGCGGCCTTCAGGCCGCTGCCTGGCGCTGGGCCACATGGTGCCGGAGCTTGTCGAACACCCAGTTGTACACCACGGTGTAGGGCAGGATGATCACAAAGAAGCCCAGCTCGACCATGAACGCCTGCAGCAGCGAAATATCCAGCATCCAGGCCGCTACAGGCAGGCACCACACCACCAACCCCGCCTCGAAGCCCAGGCCATGCACCACGCGCGCCCGGGCTTTCCAGTCAACCCGCTCGGTCTGCACGAAGCGGTCGACCACTGCGTTGTAGACCATGTTCCACACCATGGCGATTACCGACAAGGTGACCGCCAGTGTGCCCGCGGTGGCCAAAGACTTACCCAGCACCCAGGACAACAGCGGTGCGCACAGCAGCACGGCGAACACTTCATAACCCACCGCATGGACCATACGCTCGGTGAAAGAGACCTTTTTCATTACTAATTCCATCGATTGCTTAAGACGTGCTTTCTATTTTCTTTGATAGAACAGATACTCGCGACATAGCACCCATCGATTTTATCAATACCTATGCGCTACTCACCGGAAGCCTTGCTTGCCTTTGTGGAAGCTGCCTCACTCGGCTCGTTTTCTGCGGCGGCGCGCAAACTCAAGAAAAGCCAGTCCACCGTCAGCATCGCCATTGCCAATTTCGAGGCCGATATCGGCTGCACTCTGTTCGACCGAGGAGGCCGCCACCCCACGCTCAATGCCGCAGGCCGACAGGTGATGCCGCACGTCGAAGCGATCCTCGATGCCAGCGCCGGGCTCGACGCCCTGGCGCTCAGGTTGGCCGAGCATGTCGAAGCGCTGGTCTCGGTGGTGATGTCGGACAGCTACAGCGTCACGTTCCAAAGCGCAGTCATGGCTGGTTTTGCCGAACGCTACCCGCACACCGAATTGCGCTGCGGCCCGTCTGAAGACGCTGATGTGATCGAGCTGGTGCAACTGGACATGGCCCAGATCGGCATACTGGCCGCACAGCCCCACTACCCTGCCGACGTCGCCGTGGCGCGCCTGCCTGAACAGGCGGAGTTTTGCGTGTATGTCAGCGCCGACCACCCGCTGGCGGCCCTGCGCACGGTGCAGCGCCAGCAGCTGGAGAGCGTGCGCCAGCTGTACATCAAGACCTACGCCCCCAGCTTGCATCACGACCGCGGCCAAGCCTGGTCGGCACCGGACTACCTGACCTTGCTGGAGTTCGCCGACCGTGGTTTTGGCTGGACAGAACTGCCCAAAGCCCTAGTCACCCGCTTTGGCAGCGGCCTGGTGCAATTGCAGGTGGCCGGTTACCCGCGGCGGGTCGACATGGATATCGCCTGGTCACGCCGCCGCGCCCTCGGCCCGGCCGGGCAGTGGCTGGTGCAGCAGTTGCTGGGCCGATAGGCCGCCGCCACAGAACCCCAGCGGAATAATTGCCCGCACCCGTGCACCCACGCGCAACAAGCAGTACACCCACCGACAAGTCAGCCGCCCCCCTCCCCCCGTAGCCTGTCACCACGCGCCGAGCTCTGCGGCACGCACCCAAAGCACAACAAGAAACGTTGGTGACCCATGAAAACAGTAGATCCGATCACCCTTGCGGTTGTCCGGGGTGCGCTGGAGACAGCGCAGCGGGAAATGACCTTGACCCTGGAAAAGACTGGCCGCTCCAGTGTGTTCAACCTGGCCCACGACTACTCGAACTCGCTGTTCGACCACCTCCCCGAAATGATCCTGCAAGGCCAGGACATCCCCATCCACCTGGGTTCGCTGATCCCCGCGATGAAGTGCGTGGCCGAATGCTTCGGTGACGACATCGCCGAAGGTGACGTGATCTACCACAACGACCCGGCGTACAAGGGCAGCCACATCCTCGACTGCTGCATGTACAAGCCGGTGTACTACCAGGGCGAGCTGGTGTTCTGGACCGTGTGCAAGGGCCACCTGACCGACATCGGTGGGCCGGTACCCGCTGGCTACAACCCGGACGCCAAAGAGATTTACGCCGAGGGCCTGCGTATCCCGCCCGTCAAGCTGTGGGAAAAGGGCAAGCGCCGGGAAGACGTGATCAACTTCATGCTCACCAACATGCGCGCCCGCCCTTACCAGGAAGGCGACCTCAATGCCCAGTACGGGGCCTGCAAAGTCGGTGAACGGCACTTGCTCGACTTGCTCGACAAGTACGGCGTCGAGCAAGTTCGCGCGTGCATTGCCGAGCTGAAGAACATGGCCGACCGCCACATGCGCGCCCTGCTGCGCGACGTGCCGGACGGCCAGTACAGCGGCACCGCCGTGCTCGAAGACTCCGGCCACGGCCTGGGCGAGCTGGCCATCACCGCCCATGTCGAGATCCGTGGCGACCAAGCCCACGTGCGTATCGAAAGCCCACCGCAGGTGCCCTACTTCATCAACTCCTACGAGGGCAACTCGGTTTCCGGCGTGTACCTTGGGCTGATGATGTTCGCCCAGGTCGCACCGCCCTACAACGAAGGCCTGTATCGCTGCGTCACGGTCGATGTCGGCGCCAAGGGTACCCTGTGCAACGCCCAGGAGCCGGCACCGCACGTCAACTGCACCACCACCCCGATGGAAACCCTGGCCGATGCCGTGCGCACGGCGCTGGAGCAAGCCTCGCCGCAGCGGGTCACCGCCTCGTGGGGCCATACCAGCGGCATCAACATCGCCGGCCACGACCCGCGCAACGACAACAGCGAGTACGTCACCATGGTACTGGCCTCGATCATTGCCGGCGCCGGCGCCAACAAGGTCATGGATGGCTGGCACGCATGCGGGCCGTTGTGCTGCTTTGGCGCGCTGATGAGCGGCGACATCGAGTTGCTCGAGCACGCCTACCCGGTGCTTATCCACCGCTACAGCCTGATGGCCGACAGTGGCGGTGCCGGTGAGTTTCGCGGCGGTTCCGGCACCCGCCTGGAGATCGAACCGCTGCAACACGCGATGACCGTGGTCGGCTTCGGCGAAGGCCGCCAACTGCCCACGGCCGGCGCAGCCGGAGCACGCAATGGCCTGCTCGCACCCAAGCTCGGCCGGTTGATCCACCAGCACGCTGATGGCACACAAGACCACTACACCCAGAACCCCATGCTCACCCTGCAGCCCGGCGAGCGGATCATCAACATCAACCCTGGCGGTGGTGGCTACGGCGACCCGTTGCGCCGCCCGGTAGCTGCCGTGCTGCAAGACCTGCGCAACGGCCTGGTGTCGCCCCAGGGCGCAGCCCTGGACTACGCAGTAATCGTCGATGCCGACGGCCAGCTCGACGAAACCGCCACCCGCCTTGCCCGCGACCTGCACTGACCGGAGACCCATCATGCGCAATCAATATCGCCTGGGCATCGACGCCGGCGGCACCTTCACCGACTTCATCCTGGCTGACCGCGACGGTGGCGTGCAGCTGTTCAAAGCCCCATCCACGCCGCAGGATGGCACCCTGGCCATTCGCGCCGGCCTGGCGCAGATCGCCGACGCCACCGGCCGCACGCCGGCCGAGATCATCGCCAACTGCGACCTGTGCATCAACGGCACCACGGTCGCCCTCAACGCCCTGATCGAGCGCACCGGGGTCAAGGTCGGCCTGCTGTGCACCGAAGGCCACGAAGACAGCCTGGAGATCCGCCTCGGCCACAAAGAAGAGGGCCACCGCTATGACGCCCACTACCCGCCGGCGCACATGCTTGCCCCGCGACACCTGCGCCGCCCCATCGGCGGCCGGATCCTCGGTGATGGCCGCGAACACACCCCGCTGGACGAACGCGCGATACACGAGGCCATCGATTACTTGCGTGCCGAAGGCGTGCAGGCGGTGGCCATCTCCTTCCTCTGGTCGGTGCGCAACCCCAGCCATGAGCAGCGCGCCGCCGAGCTTGTACGGGCGGCGCTGCCCGGGGTGTTCGTCTGCACAGGCGTTGAAGTGTTCCCGCAAATCCGCGAATACACCCGTACCTCCACCACCGTGGTCAACGCCTACCTGAGCCCGGTGATGGCGCGTTACGTGGCACGCATCGACAGCCTGTTCGAGGAACTGGGCGCGCAGCAACCGGTACGCTACTTCCAGTCCAACGGCGGCCTAGCACCCGGCCACCTGATGCGTGAGCGTGCGGTCAACGCGATCAACTCGGGGCCTGCCTCGGCGCCCCAGGCCGGGCTCGCGGTAGCGCGCCCGTTCGGCATCGACAACGTCATCACGGTGGACATGGGGGGCACCTCGTTCGACATTACCCTGACCAACGCCGGGCGCACCAACTTCAACAAGGACGTGGACTTTCTGCGTCAGCGTATCGGCGTGCCGATGATTCAGGTGGAAACCCTGGGCGCCGGTGGTGGCTCCATCGCTCACCTCGACGAATTCGGCATGCTCCAGGTCGGCCCACGCAGCGCTGGCGCCACGCCCGGCCCGGTGTGCTATGGCAAAGGCGGCACTGAACCCACCGTCACCGATGCCAACCTGGCCCTGGGTTACCTGCCCGATGGCGCATTGCTCGGTGGCAGCATTCGCTTGAACCGCCAGGCGGCGCTGGACGCCATCCGCATCAAGGTCGCCGAGCCGCTGGGCATCAGCGTGGAACGCGCCGCGTTTGGCATTACCACCCTGGTCAACCTGAACATGGTCAACGGTATCCGCCGGGTGTCCATCGAACGCGGCCACGACCCTCGCGACTTCGCCCTGATCGGGGCGGGCGGCGCGGCGGGCATGCACGTGGTGCGCCTGGCCGAAGAAATCGGCATGCACACCGTGCTGATCCCCAAAGTGGCCTCAGGGCTGTGCGCCTTCGGCCAGATCCTCTCGGATGTGCGTTATGACCAGCTGACCAGCCTGTCGATGCGCCTGGACGCGCAGCACGCTGACCTGGCGCAGCTCAACCATGCCCTCGCCGAGCTGCGCCAGCAGGGCCTGGCGAACCTGCGCGAAGACGGTTTCGGCGACCAGGCCAGCAGTTGCCACTACACCCTGGAAATGCGCTACCGAGGGCAGATCCACGAATGCAGCGTGCAGCTGGAACGCCACGCCCTGGACAGCAACGGCCTGGCAGCACTGATCGAGGCTTTCCACGTGCGCCACCAGACGCTCTATTCGTACAGCGAACCAGAGAGCCCGGTAGAGCTGGTCAACCTGGAGTGCTCGGTCATCGGTCACCTGCCCCGCCCGCCACAGCCAACGCTGCAAGGGCCGGCCCAGCCACCGGCAGCAACCCCGGACAGCGAGCGCCCGATGCGGTTCAGTGCAGACGGTGAGTGGCAACGCACCCCGGTGTTCAACGGTAACCGCCTGCTGCCTGGGCAGACCGTGCAGGGACCCTGTGTGATCGAGGAGGACACCACCAACATCGTCGTGCCGCCAGGCTGGCAAGCCTGCCTGGAGCCGTCTGCCACCTACCGGGTGACACGCGGCGCTTGATCTGAAGGTCGGCACGCGCCGATCATGGGCGTGATACCTGCCCGGCCGCTTTGCGCAGCCGGGCTTTTTTGCACAATAACAAGAGCTGCTTGAGTAGCTTGCCTGCAGTTCCTTTTTTCAATGCTGCCCTCTTTGAAAAAGGACCCACCATGCCCACAGAACTCTCGACCCACGGCTGGGCGCAGCCCGAACGCCAGGCACGCTGGGCCGAAGCGATCAGTGATACGTACTTCCCGTTGAGCCTGGAATTTGCCGCCGAACAGCCATTCGACGGCCACTTGCAGCGCTGGAGCACGCCCACCACCCCGCTCAGCCTGTCACGCCTGCGCTCCAGCCAGCTCGGCTATTCACGCAACAAGGCACACATCGGCCAGGACTCTGACGCGTTCTACCTGGTTACCGTCCCTAGCCGCAGCGAGGTGCATTTCGAGCAGGATGGCCACCAACTGAGCTGCCGCCCTGGCGGTTTTATCGTCGAGCGCGGCGACGCCCCTTACCGCTTCCACTACCGCGCGGACAATGACCTGTGGGTACTGAAGCTGCCGGAGCGTGCGCTGAAGGCAAACCTGCTCGGGCACAGGCGCTACACCCGCCACTGCTTCGACGCCAGCCAAGGTTTGGGGCGCATCTTCGTCGAGCAGCTGGACCTCTGCGCGCGCCACTTCGACGCCAGCCCCGCAGCGGCACGCCACCTGCTGCTGGAGCAAGCAAGTGCGACTCTGCTGCTGGCCCTGCAACAGGATGAGCGCGTGCTGGGCAGCGAAGGCTCCAACCTCAGTACGCTGCACCTGACCCGGGTGGAGCGCTATGTACTGCAAAACCTCGGCGACCCCGAGCTTTCACCGCAAGCCATCGCCAATGCCTGCGGCCTGTCACTGCGCTACCTGCATAAACTGTTTTCGATCACGCCCTACACCCTCGGCGAATGGGTGCGCCAACAGCGCCTGGAGGCGGTGCACCAGCAACTGCGCGACCCGCACTGCCACCTGGCGATCGGCGAGCTGGCGTTTCGCTGGGGCTTCACCGACCAGGCCCAGTTCACCCGCGCCTTTCGCCAACGCTATGGCTGTACCGCACGCGAGGTGCGCGCGGTGCGCACGCACTGAATGCGGCAGCGCAAGGATGCGCCGGCTTCAGCCGCCAACAGGGGTATCGACCAGCTTCCAGCTGTCGTCGGGGTCGAAGCGCTTCATGGCCTTGGCGAGCTTCTCTCCTTCTGGCCCCAGGTCCTTTTCGAAGACCTGCCCGTCGTGGCTGATCATGAAACTCATCACCCCGCTGTCGTCATATTTGGCAGGCCAGGCAACCAGGGCGAAACCACGGCTCATCTGGTTGCCGATCAGGTAGCTGTAGGCGCCCCCGGGCGCTGACGGGCCTTGTGCTTCGAGGATGCGGAAACGGTAGCCGTACCAGTCATCACCGACCACATCCCGGCCGAACAGTGGCCCCAATGGGCTGACCTGGCCATCGCCGGCATCTTCCCAGTACAGGCCGTCGTGCTTGCCGGGCGTACTGAGGATCTTCTGTGCATACTCGAGCGCACCGTTGCCATTGCGGTCCTGCGCGGCGTAATCGAGCTGCGCGTCGTGGTAGGCCAGCACCGACTGCAACGCCGCCAGCTCGTTGCGGCCGATGCGCCTGGCGCGGATTTCGGCGCTGCCGGCCTTGAGGTCGAAACGCCAACCGCGGCTGCCTTGGATGATGGGAATGGGCAGCGTCCACCGTTCGTGCCCCACCGCCAGGATGGCCTGGTGCTCATGGGGCCTTTCAACGCGGTGCGCTTCGCGGTACTGCTGCAGGAACGCATCCACGTCGCTGCGCTGTACGCCGCCGCTGGGGATATAGGTTCGCCAGTCATCCCCCAGCAACTGTGCCAGGCGTGTCTCGTCGGCGTGCTCTTTGCCCAGCGCTGCAACGAAGGCTTCGGCGGCCTTTTCGGGCGTCGGGAAGGCCTCCTGCGCCGTCACCAGGCACGAGCTCGCCATCCCTGCGACCAACAACCAGCAACGGGCGCAGGCAACCCACCCTGATCGACGGTTCATCGACGGCCACCTCCACCACGGCGCATGGGCGCACTGGGCCTGGAAATCTGATGCCCGGCGGCTCGCGCAGTGTGCGGCCGCTGGGCAAACGACTGGCTGATGCGACCTCGGTCGGCCTGCGCACGGGTGCTCGATGGCGAGCGCACGCCATCGAAGGCGTTATTGCGGGCACGGCCAGCGCTGTTGGCCGGCCGCGCTTGCGCCACCTGCTGCCTGGCCTGCAGGTTGTCACGGCTACTGCCCGCCTGCGCTCGGCGCTCGGCAGGCCGTGGGGTATTCGCCTGCGCCTCGCGCACCCGGTCGCGCGCCTCGCGGTTGCTGGTGGCAGGCCGTTCGATGCCTGCCCTGTCCATCGAGGCGCGCGCCTTGTCCCGTGCCTGGGCACGCTGGGCGTCGTCACCCCGGAAGGCGGTGCGCTGCGCGGCGCCGTCCAGTTGCCGGCCATATTGCTGACGGCTGCGTGCATCGCGGTATGGCACGCCTTCGCGATTTACCGCATTGTGCTGCCACTTGTTCTGGTTGTTGCTGATGCGGTTGTTGACGTTGATGTTGTTGTAGCGATTGACGTCGATATCGATGTCGTTGTGGCCCCAGTCGCAATTGCCCCACAGCGAACTGACAATCGCAACGCCGGTACCGAACGCCAGCCCCGCCACCAGTGCGGAGCCTGCGTAATACATCGGCGGCGGCGGGTAATACACCGGCGGTGAGGCCGGGTAGGCCCAGGTGCCGTAGGCGGTGGTCGGGTTGTAGCTGGGCACGTACACCACCTGCGGTTCGGCAGGCTCGATGATGATGGTGGTCGGCGCGCTGCTGGCCGGAGCACTGGCCTTGGGCGCCGGTGCCGCCTGCACAGTCACCTGCTGGTACTGGTTGCTCTGCAGGTTACCGGCAGCCTGGGCCTGGTGACGCAGGCGCTGCACGCCATTCATGACATCGTCGGGTTGCGCGAGGAAGGCATCGCCCAGACGCTGGACCCAGACCGGGTCCTGGCCGAGGGTTGCCAGCACCTGCGGGAAGGCCACCAGCGCCTGCACACTCGGGTCCCAGGCCTGGTTGGCCACTTGCTTGACCGCAGCGTCGCCAGTGGCCTTAGGGTTGGCCTTGGACCAAGACACCGCCTCGGCCACTTGCCCGGGGTAGGTCGCTGCCATCAGTACCTGCGCCAGCAGCGCATCCGGGTAAAGAGCTAGGGGCGCCAGCATCTGGTCCAGTTGCTCCTGGGTGAACACCGCCTCCTTGGCGGCGACTGCGGCGGTTTGCGGCGCCGCAGCATCCTCGGCCTTGACCAGCCCCGGTACGCCTTGCAGGCACAGCACCGCCGACAAGACCCCGAACAATGGCATGCGCATGACTTATCCCTATGTGGTCGAACCGCGTGGGTTAACGGTAGCAAAGCTCAGCCGTATTGCCCGCCAGAAGGTGCTGTCGATAGTCACTATCGAGCAAGGCAATTTCTACTGATCGAGGATGCCCAATAACCTTGCTCCATCACTTCGATCCCTGCGCCCCCCAAACTCTGGAGCTGCTCGATGAACACCTCGGCCCGCCTGTTGCTCACTGCCCTGATTGCCACCGCCATGACCGTGTTGAGCGGCTGCGCCAGCCACCCTGAACTGCGCGCCTACACCGCGGAGGAAACCCGGCAGTTGCAACTCGAAGCGTTGCAACGCCAGGGCCTTTCCCTGGACGAATACGAACAACGGCGGTTGGTGATCCAGCGCGCTGGCAGCGATCAAGTGGTGACAGAGGTTGCCGAACGCTCCCCCTCCAGCCAAGGCTAGGCCTGGCCACGTTCAGTGCGCGCGAAAATTCCAGATGATTTCCACCACCCGCGACGCCAGAACCAGGTACAGCAAACACAGCGCAACCTGCAGCGCCGTGTGATACGGCAGCTTGGCCAAGCGGTGCAGCGTATCGCTGACATTCAACAGCAGCAGCAATGCCGACACGATGATCAACCCCCAGCCGGTCACGCTCGGTACCCACAGCCCGAGGAACACGGGGTCGCTGTTGTGCAGGGCATCCGTACCGGCGGCAAACAGCAGGCCGCAGACCAACAGGTTCTTGAAATTGTCAAAAACCTTGGTGCTCAGGTCCGCATCCAGCAGGTCGAGGTATTTTCGCCACAGTCTGCGCATGGCCTGGGCCTTGGAGTGGAAAGTGTTCAGGCAATTCTAGAAGAGAATGTGCGACGCTCGGGCGTAAACGCACGATCAGCGCTAGCCCTGCCGCCTGGGTGACGCGCCGAACGGTTTGCACCCTTGGCCGACACGGGTATCCTTGGGCGCTCTACAGCAAGCCTTCCAGGACGGTGACCATGACCAGGCCCCTTCTGTTGCTGAGCGCGGCGCTGCTGTTCAGCGCCGCGCTGCAGGCCCAGCAGATACAGCGCCAATTGGGCGATTTCGACTTCAAACTTGGCACTACACCGACGCGTAGCATGGCCCAGGGGCTTATTTCGCCGAGCGCCGTGGGGGCGTTTCATGGCGGCCTCGACCTCAGCCACCTCAACGGCTGGTACTTGGGGCAATACGCCCCGAGCATGGGCCTGTCGCCCGACTCCACCCTGCGCCTGGACAGCTACATGGGCTACCAGCACCACTTCGACAGCACCCTGGGCTATGAAGTGGGGTTGATCCACTACAGCCAACCCAACCTCTCAGGCCCTGACAGCTACGCCGTCTACGGGGGCATCTCGGTATACGGCAGCCGTTTTGGTGGCGCGTTGCGTGACAACCCCGACAACCGCACCAGCACCCTGTTCGCCGACCTCGGTCAACTGCCCCTGCTCGACGCCGACTTTACCGTCAAGCTGGCCCATCATCGCTTGGGCACGCCGTTCACGATTGGCGATGGCAGCCAGGTCAGCGCGTTTTCCGACTGGTCGCTGGAGCTGTCGCGGCCTTGGCTGGGCATCGACCTCAATTTGATCTACAGCAACTCCAACCTCAGCGGTACCGGTTGCGATGCCTATGCCGGTATCAATGCGTATTGCGAGAGTGTGGTCACGTTCAAGGCGCAGCGCAGTTTCTTCTAGCCTGAGGCGCTGATCAGTCCGTTGCCGCCACGGCCTCGATTTCCATGAACATCCCGTCCAGCGCCAAGCGCGGTAGCGGTATCTTGGCCGGCGATATACAGCAACTCGCACGGGGGAAGAAAGGCCCGAGTATCAGACCTCGCGTTAGCTTGGGGTCAAGAACGCCGTAAGACTTCTCTGATAGCGAAGTCGGAGCATTGAACCACGTGTGTGTTTTCAGAGAGGTCTGTCAGCCGCTAGATTGCAAGCCCCGGCACGGAGGCCAGCCTGCAACAAGGAAAGCGACAATGACCAAGCATCATTTTCAACTCGCCTACACCATCAACCCACGGCATGAAGGCGATGAGGACGAAGCCGCGAGCGCACGCCTGCATTTGCGCAAGATCGGTTGGGATACCGTTGAGCACATTGAAACCACGCTGTTGGGTGTGGTTCACCTCTACCATGCGACGACGGCGGACCGGATCGACGAGGCCGAGAAGCAGATACGCGACCGCATCCACGAAGAGCTCAAGAGCTTGCGTGTGCTGTCGCGCGTCAGGTTTCACGGCTGCTTGATGGTGGATGGCCTGGGCCAGGCCATCCGTTTCAGCATCCTGCCCTGAGGCGTTGACGGTGGCCGCATCAGGCGCCCCCGCGCCTGATGCTCTGGCTATTACTTTTCCTGCAGTACCGCCCTGCCCTTCACTGCGCGCGGCCCGCGCCAAGCCCAGAACAGCAAGCCTGGCAACGGTGCATAGACCACGAATACGACCCATAGCATCTTGCGCTCGGCGCGCCGGTCACTGCCGATGATGTGCCAGATGGCCCAGATTTCCAGAAGAATCACGACGGCTGCGAGGATGATCCAGATCGTTCCGATTTCCATGAGCGCTCTCCCATTGGCGTGTAATGCGTTGGGCTGTGGCAGGCGCTGGAAAATTCAAGCCATGCACTCCCCCCGCCCAATTGCCTGAACACGACCTCAAATACGACACCCCCACCCCGGAGATTGTCTTTCCCCCTGCCACCGAGCACACTCCCCAGGCCAGCCAGGAAGCGGAGTCCAGAGTGCCCACCCCACGTCAGTTCAGCAAAAAGACCAGCACCAGCAACATGCTGCGGCTCAAGTCCACCACCGCAAATGCCCAAGCGCCCTATCGGGTCGACTTCGTATTGCTGGAACACTTCTCCATGGCCAGCTTCACCGTGGCCATGGATGTGCTGGTCACCGCCAACCTGCTGCGCACCGACAGCTTCCAGTTCACCCCACTGTCGCTGGACGGTGACCGGGTGTTGAGCGACCTGGGGCTGGAGTTGGTGGCCAGCGACCTGTCGGCCGAAGCACTGCGCGAGCTGGACCTGCTGATCATCTGCGGCGGCCTGCGTACGCCGCTCAAATACCCTGAACTCGATCGACTGTTGCACGACTGCGCGGCCCATGGCATGGCCCTGGGCGGCCTGTGGAACGGCGCCTGGTTCCTCGGCCGCGCGGGCGTGCTGGATGACTATGGCTGCAGCGTCCACCCCGAGCAACGCGCCAGCCTCTCGGAGCGCAGCCCGCAAACCCGCATTACCCCGGCCAGTTTCACCCTCGACCGTGACCGCCTCAGCGCCGCCAGCCCCAATGGCGCCATGGAGCTGATGCTCGGCCTGGTTCGCAGGCTCTACGGCGACGGCCTGGCCGAAGGCGTCGAAGAAATCCTGTCGTTCTCGGGCGCGCGCTATCGCCAGGTCGGCCCGGGGGCGAAAAAGTCCATGAGCCTGCACATGCGCACCATCGTCGAGCTGATGGAGAACAACCTCGAAGAAACCCTCAGCCTCGATCAGCTGGCCGCCTACAGCGGGCGCTCGCGGCGCCAGATCGACCGCTTGTTCCAGGCCCAACTGGGCACCTCGCCGCGGCGCTACTACATGGAATTGCGCATCACCAAGAGCCGCCGCCTGCTGCAGTACTCCGACCTGTCGGTGATGGACGTGGCAGTGGCCTGCGGGTTCGTTTCGGTGTCGCACTTCAGCAAGTGCTACGCCGCATACTTCGGCTACCCGCCGTCACGCGAGCAACGGCTGGGCGAATGACACCGCTCAGGCGCGGATGTAGCGAATGACCGCGTCACCGATCATGGTCTTGTGGCGCTGCTTGATGGCTTCGTCGGCGAGGTCTATCTGGAAGATCTCGCCGAAGGTGTGGCGGTTCGACACCCGGTAGAAACAGAACGAGCTCATCAGCATATGCAGGTCGATGACCTCTATACCGGCACGGAACACGCCTTCCTGCTCGCCCCGGCGCAGGGTACTGCCAAGGGCTTCGAGCACCAGGCTGCTCATTTCGCGAATGACCGGCGACTGTTTGACGTACTCGCCGTAGTGAATGTTCTCGGTGCAGATGATACGCACGAAATCGACATTGCGGTCGTGGTGATCGAAGGTGAACTCCACCAGACGGCGGATCGCTTGCTCGGCCGGCAGCGACTCCAGGTCCAGGCTTTGCTCGGTCTTGCGGATATCACCGTAGAGTTTGACCAGGCACTCGACGTACAACTGCTCCTTGCTGCCGAAGTAGTAGTAGATCATGCGTTTGGAGGTGGCGGTGCGCTCGGCGATGGCATCGACGCGCGCGCCGGCCAGGCCCTGCTGGACGAACTCGTTGATGGCGGCCTGAAGGATATCCTCGCGCGTTTTCTCGGGGTTGTTCTTGCGCGACTTGCGCACCCCTTCGATCTCAGGCTGGCCGAGGCTGACTACGGAATCACTCATACCCACTCACAGGCTGTTTATTGGAATACGGTGATTATCCGTGAGCGCGGCCATGCAGGGAAGCACGCTGTTGGTCGGGTAGCCACGAAACGGCGTTACAAGCAAACCGCCGACGGCGCTTGAAGTCGCGCCCCGCAACCCGCTAGCCTGCGTCCCTCTGCCCTGGACGGACCCTGCCCCATGCAACCGCGTGACTTTGCCGCCTACCTGTTTCTGGCCATTGCCTGGGGGTTTTCCTTTCTGGTCCTGCTCAAGGTGGTGCACGCCTTCGGCTGGGTCGGCGCGGTCAGCCTGCGGGCGCTGATTGCCGGCAGCACCCTGGCGATTCTGGCAGCCTTGCTCGGCCGCACCCTGCGCCTGCGCCCGCTGTTGAAACCGCTGCTGGTGATCGGCGCTACCACCGTGGCCGGGCAGTTGATCGGCATGTCCTATGCCACCCCGCGGATCGGTACGGCCATGGCGGCGATCTTCGTGGCCACCATCCCACTGTTCTCGATGATCATCGGCCGTGTCTGGGGGCTGGAGAAAATCACCTTGCAGGGCCTGGCGGGCCTGCTTCTGGGCTTCGTCGGTATCGCCATGCTGGTGGGGTTTCCGGCCCAGCCGGTCAGCGACGTGTTCATCCACGGCTGCATCGCTTCGCTGTTCGGTGCCTTGAGCGCCGCGTTCGGCAGTAATTACGCCAGCCTGCACCTGCGCGGCCAGGACCCGTGGACCGTCACCGGCGGCGCCTTCCTGGCCGGCGGCCTGCTGACCCTGCCCCTGCTGTGGGTGGTGCCGGTGCCCAGCGTGCCGCAAGCCAGCGACTGGCTGTACTTGATGATCAGCGGCGCGGTCATGAGCGCCACCACGTACGTGCTGTATTTCGGCCTGGTGGCGCGCATCGGCGCCACCCGTGCCCTCAGTGTCGAGTTCGTGGTGACGTTGGTCGCGGTACTGGTGGGCGCGATGTTCCTCGACGAAGCCTTGAGCCTGCTGCAACTGGCGGGCGGCGCGGTGGTGCTGGTCGGCTGCCTGCTGGTGCTGGGCCTGCTGCCAGGGCGCAAACCGCGCCTGCCAAACTGAGCCCTCAGTCGCGCTGCGCGGTATTGCGCTCTACCGGAGGGGACAGGTGCAGTACGCGGTTACGCCCGCCTTCGGCAAGCAGGTAACCACCTTTGCCATCGGCAACGATTGCCTGGGGCGCCTTGAGGAACGACAGCACCGTCTGGCGCGTGCCATCGGCGTCGATGCGCAGCAGGCGGGCGCGGTGCGTGTTGTCTTCGCTGATCCACAAGCCGCGCTGGTCGCAAAACAGGAAGGTCGGGTTGCGCAGGCCATCGACCACCACCGGGTCCTGGCCGTCCTCGGACAATGCGCGAACCTTGCCGTTGGCTTTCTCGGTATACAGCAGGCGGCCATCGTTGCAGCGGGTCAGGCCTTCGGTTTCGCTGAGCCCTGTGCGCAGCACATCCAGCTGGCCGCTGCGCCAGTCATAGCGCATCAACCGCCCATTGCCCTTGCGGTCTTCGATCGCATAGAGGTGATCGCCATCGTTCCACAACCCTTGCACGCTCTCGCCTTCGAACAGGTGGGTGACCTGGCCGTCGCGAGACAGGCTGACCGGCGCAAGGCCACCCTCCTGGCTGAAGACCCAGCCGCCCTCGGCCGCGACCATGCCGTCGGGCTTGGACAGGTTGTCAATCACCACCACACGGTCACCTTGGGCAGTAATCTTGAGGATGCTGCCACGGCCGTCGTCCAGCTCGCGGCTGACCAGCAGGCTGCCGTCGGCCTGCGGCAACAACGACGCGGCCTTGGTCACATCGCGGTGCAACACCTCGACATCCCAACCGCTGGCAGCCTGGACGGGGTAAAAACTCTGCCAGGCGAAGAAGCCCAGCGTGGCAGCGAGCAGGCTGGCGGTGGCGGTCAGGGCGATGCGGGTGCTGCGTTTGCGCAGGATGTGCGGCATGAAAAAGGGCTCCTCGAGAGTGCGGGGATCCTAGCAAGAAGATGTGAAAAAAAGGTCATAGCACACTGCTATTTGCCGTGTAACGGGTGCTGAATCATGAATTACAAAAAGGATATAAAAATAACCAAACATTCTAACTAAATGGAATAAACAAATTGAAAGCCAAACGCCACCTCCTTAGTCTGGGCGCATCGATTGCCACCCCATTCAAGGAATACGCCTCATGCCCGTCCGTACCTTCTCGCCCCTGCGTCGCCTGCTAATCGGCGGCCTGCTGGCCAGTGTCGCCAGCGCCCTGTTGCCCTGGTCCAATGCCCTGGCCGAAGACGCCAAGACCCTGCGTATTGGTTACCAGAAGTTCAACAGCATCAATATTCTCAAAGGTAGCGGCGCCCTGGAGAAAGCCCTCGCCCCGCAAGGCGTGACCGTCAGCTGGCACGAGTTCGCCGCAGGCCCGCAATTGCTCGAAGCCCTGAGCACCGGCGCCATCGACCTCGGCCACGCCGCCGACGCCCCGTCAGTATTTGCCCAGGCCGCTGGTAAACCGGTGGTCTACCTGGCCGCCGAACAACCCTACCCACGCGGTATCGGCCTGGTGGTACGCGAGCAAGACCACCTCACCCGCGTGCAGGACCTCAAAGGCAAGCGGGTAGCCACTGGCCGCGGCTGGAACGCCCAGTACCTGCTAGCCGTCGCGCTGGAACAAGCCGGCCTGAGCTACCAGGACATCACCCCCGCCTACGTCAATAATGCCGCCGACGCAGTGGCGGCCCTGCAATCGGGCAGCGTCCAGGCCGTGACCCTGTGGGACCCGTTCCTCGCGGCAGCAGAAAGCCAGCCAGGGCTCAAGAACCTGCGCGACGGCAGCGGCCTGACCAACAACCGCACGTTCTACCTTTCCACTGCTGCGTTCGCCGACCAGCACCGCCCGCTGCTCAAGGCCTTCTTCGGCGAACTGGGCAAGGTCAGCCAATGGGCCAACGCCGAGCCTGCGCAAGTCGCCGCGCTGCTGGCGCCGCAGTTGGGGATCAAGGCCGACGTGCTGCAAGTGGCCAGCGAACGCCGTAACTACAACGCCGTCGCCATTACCCCGCAGATCGTCGCCGAACAGCAGAAGCTGGCCGACACCTTCCAAGGCCTGGGCCTGATTCCGCGCAAGCTGCAGGTAGCCGATGCGGTCTACCCGGCTTCCGTGCTGCCGTGACTGGAGACTGACCGCCATGCCCCGCCCGATCCGCTTCAACGCCTTCAGCATGAACGCTGCCAGCCACCAGTCCCCTGGCCTGTGGCGCCACCCGCGTAACACCAGCGTGGCTTTCAACCGCCTGGACTACTGGACCAACCTGGCCCGCCTGCTGGAGCGCGGCCTGTTCGATGCGCTGTTCATCGCCGATGTGCTGGGCATCTACGACGTCTATCAGGGTGGCCCCGAAGCGGCCTTGCGCGGCGGCGTACAGGTGCCGGTCAACGACCCGCTGCTGCTGGTTCCGGCCATGGCCGGGGTCACCGAGCACCTGGGCTTTGGCGTGACCTTCTCACTGACCTACGAGCACCCCTACCCCTTTGCCCGGCGCATGTCCACGCTTGACCACCTGAGCAATGGCCGAGTCGGCTGGAACATTGTCACCGGCTACCTGGACAGCGCCGCGCGCAACCTGGGCCTGGCTCGCCAGCTTGGCCACGACCAGCGTTACGACCTGGCCGAGGAGTACCTGCAGGTGCTGTACAAACTGTGGGAAAAAAGCTGGGACGACGATGCGGTGGTGCTTGAGCGTGACAGCGGCCGCTACATCGATCCTGCCCGGGTACACCCGATCAGCCATGCCGGCGAGCACTTCCAGGTGCCTGGCATGCACCTGTGCCAGCCCTCGCCGCAGCGCACGCCGGTGCTGTTCCAGGCGGGGGCCTCGGCACGCGGCCAGCAGTTCGCCGCGCAACATGCCGAGTGCGTGTTCATCAGCGGGCCTACGGCCACGGTGCTGCGCCGCTATGTCGACGGCATCCGCCAGGCCAGCGAGGCTGCCGGGCGTGGCCGCGACGAGGTACTGATCTACGCCCAGGCCCTGCTGATCGTCGCCCCCACCCGTGAAGAAGCCGAAGCGCGCTTCGCCGAGTACCGTGGCTACGTTGACCTGGACGCCGCCCTGGCCCTGCTGTCGGGCTGGACCGGCATCGACTTCGCCGGCCTCGACCCGGATGCCCCCATCGAATATGTCGAGAACGATGCCGGCCGCGCGGCCCTGGCCGCCTTCACCGCAGCCGACCCCAACCGCCGCTGGACCGTGCGCGAGGCCGCCGAGTTCGTTGGCCTGGGGGGCCGCGGCCCGGTGCTGGTGGGCGCAGCCAGTGATATTGCCGATCAGTTGGAAAGCTGGCTGGACGAGACCGGCATCGACGGGTTCAACCTCACCTACGCCGTGCAACCTGATGACCTGGCCAATGTGGTCGAGCTGCTGATACCCGAGCTGCAACGTCGCGGCCGCTACCCCCTGCACTACCAGGACGGCACCTTGCGCCACAAGCTGTTCGGCCAGGGCAACCGCCTGCCAGAGCAACATGCAGGGCGCCAGGTTAGCATTCAGCCGGCAAATACCGGGTATTCCAACATTTAATTTGTAGATGGCACGCGCTCGACCCTATTCTGTCGGCACATCCCCTGCGCCGCACCGGCCGGTGCGGTTCACGGCACGGGGAGAGAACAACAAGTCGAGATCGTCCATGTCGAATCATTCCTACTTCGCCCCCCACGGTGGGCACCCGGCTCAAACCGAGCTGCTGACTGACCGTGCCATGTTCACCGAAGCCTATGCCGTCATCCCCAAGGGCGTGATGCGTGACATCGTCACCAGCCACCTGCCGTTCTGGGACAAGATGCGCATGTGGGTCATCGCCCGCCCGCTGACCGGCTTTGCCGAGACCTTCTCGCAGTACATCGTCGAAGTTGCCCCGGAAGGCGGCAGCGAGCGCCCGGAACTGGACCCCAACGCCGAAGCCGTGGTGTTCGTGGTCGAGGGTGAGCTCGATATCACCCTGGAAGGCAAGCACCACACCCTGACCCAGGGCGGCTACGCCTTCATCGCCCCAGGCGCCGAGTGGAGCCTGCGCAACCACAGCAAGGCCAACGTCACCTTCCACTGGCTGCGCAAGCACTACCAGAAGGTTGAAGGCCTGGACCTGCCAGAGTCCTTCGTCACCCACCGCGACAATGCCACTGTCATTGAAATGCCGGGTACCGAAGGCCGCTGGATCACCACCCGCTTCGTCGACATGGCCGACATGCGCCACGACATGCACGTCAACATCGTGACCTTCCAGCCAGGCGGCGTCATTCCGTTCGCTGAGACCCACGTCATGGAGCACGGCCTGTATGTGCTGGAAGGCAAGGCGGTGTACCGCCTGAACCAGGACTGGGTCGAAGTCGAAGCCGGCGACTTCATGTGGCTGCGCGCCTTCTGCCCGCAAGCCTGCTACGCCGGTGGCCCAGGCAACTTCAGCTACCTGCTGTACAAGGACGTCAACCGCCACGTGCACCTGACTCTCAACCCACAGCGTTGAGCCCAGGCTGATGGTCCGAAGCCCGCCACCTGGCGGGCTTTCTGTTTGCCGCTCATACTGATCACCCCTGCCCTGCGCGGTGCTCATCATGAACCGCTATCGCATGCTTGCCGCCCTGTTGCTGGCGCTGTCCGGCGCTGCTCAGGCAGCCGACGACTGGAACCTGGCCTACGACAGAGAAGGCATCCGCGTCTACCTCAGTGCCGCTGCCGGCTCCCCTTACCAGCAATTTCGCGGTGTCAGCACCATGAAGGCCAGCGTGCGCACGCTCACCGACCTGCAGGAAAACCTGCGGGTGGCGTGCAAATGGCTGTACGCCTGTGCCGAAATGCGCCTGCTGGAGGTCGACGGCGACAGTACCTGGGTGTACCTGACCACCGACCTGCCGTGGCCGACGATGCCGCGGGATATCGTGCTCAAGGTCACCACTGAACTGCGCGACGATGGCACCCTGTTGCGCCACCTGCGCGCCGACCCCGGCAAGGTCCCCGAGGTGGCCGGGCTGATACGCGTGCAGCGCCTCACGGGCGAATGGGTGATGAAACCGCTGGGTGAACGGCAAACCGAGGTTACCTACCAGCTCAAGGCAGACCCTGCCGGGGATGTGCCCGGCTGGCTGGCCAACCGCTTCGTGGTGGATGCGCCGGTGGTCACCCTGCGCACCCTGCGGGCGGTGGCCGAGCGCCAACGCTGAGGCCCGCTCGCCGATACCAGGGGTTTCAGGACAGCGTGGCAGCCATCTGCCGGGCACACACCTTGACCCGGCGCCGGTAGGCCAGCAGCAAACCGATGTACCACAGCGGCATGACATACAGCGCCGTACGCGTATCAGGCTCCAGGGCCAGCAGGCACAACACGAAGATCAGAAACAGCTGCGCCATGGCCGCCGTCGTCTTGCCACCCGGCAGCTTGAACCTAGACTGCTCATGTGCCTTGGGGTTCTGACGGCGGTAGGCGAAGTAGGACATCAGAATCAACGACCAGGTGACGATGATCATCACCGCAGAAATGGTCGACACCAGGGTAAATACGGTCATGACCTCGGGGATCACGAACAGCAGCGTCAGCGCAATCGCCATGCACACCCCCGAGAACATCAACGCCCTGACCGGCGTACCCGACCCGGACAGGCGCCCGAATGCCGTGGGTGCCTGCTGTTGATGCGCCAGGCCATAGAGCATCCGCGACCCCGAGTACACACCGCTGTTGGCGGACGAGGCCGCAGAGGTCAACACGACAAAGTTGATGATCCCGGCAGCAGCCGGCAGGCCGCCGAGCAGGAACAGCTCGACGAATGGGCTGCGATTGGCAGGCACGTTGGCCCACGAGACCACACTGATGATGCACACCAGCGAACAGATGTAGAACAGCAGGATACGCACCGGAATGGTGTTGATCGCCTTGGGCAGGGTCCTTTCGGGGTCCTTGGCCTCGGCTGCCGCCGTACCGATCAGTTCGGTGCCGACAAACGAGAAGATCGCGATCTGGAACCCGGCAAGGAAACCGAGAATGCCGTGGGGCATGACCACACCGGGCGCCACCAGGTGGCTGAAGGAGGCTGTGACGCCGCCTGGGGAGGTGTACGACGTGGCGACCATCACCAGCCCCGTCACCACCAGCAACACGATCGCGACGATCTTGATCAGCCCGAACCAGAACTCGACTTCGCCGAAGGCCTTCACGGCAAGCATGTTCAGGCCCAGCAGCAGGAACATCGTGGTAAAAGCCGGTAGCCAGGTGGGCACGCCGGGGTACCAGTACTGGACGAAACCTGCCACCACCACCACATCGCCCACCGCCGCCACCACCCAGCTGAGCCAGTATGACCAACTGAGGATGTAACCGGCACGCGGCCCCAGGTAGTTATGCACCAGGTCTGCGAACGACTCCATGTGCAGGTTGGCGAGCAGCATCTCCCCCATCGCACGCATGATGCAGAACACGAAAAAGCCGATGATGGCGTACACCAGAATGATCGAGGTGCCTGATAGCGCGATAATCTTGCCCGCCCCCATGAACAGCCCGGTACCGATCGCGCCACTGATCGAAATGAGCTGAATATGCCTGTTTTCCAGCCGTCGCTTCAGTGTGCGGCCAGCCTCCGGAGTCGCGTCTTGCGAGTTGCACGTTGGATGCATAGTTGACCTCTTATTCTTTTTCTGTAAAACCCTCACCCTCGCCACTGCGGCCGTTAGTTGGCACGAAAGTGCAAACGCCTTGATAACAAGCGTCAGGAGGTAGGGGTATTAATGCAGATGGATAAGCACGCCCAGATGAACTTTTTATCAGGCCTGAGAGTGATTGAAAGCCCACCACAAGTGCACGCCCATTATTCGGGGAGATGCCTGGCAAGACAGTGTTGAACGTGTAATACATGGCGCTGAAGCCGTTTCATTTTGCCAGCCGATAAGGTCAATCGGAACGCTACAGAGTGCGCACACGAAATGGGATATGTTGCACAGTGAAAAGCCCGGGTGACAGTTTGCTCTACGCCGCTACCCAATTGGGTTATCGACCTGATCACATCTTGTAGGTGGAGAGCAAAATGCTGGTCTCGGTGTTTTCGATGTGCGGTATCGAGCGGATGGTGTTCAGCGCCCGGTCGAAGGCTTCGAGGGTGTCGGCCCGCAGCTCGGCCATCAGGTCCCAGCGGCCATTGGTGGTGTGGATGGCCACGACATTGGGATGCCCGCGTAGCGCGTGCTTGACCTCCGCCGCGTGATGGCCACTGATGCCGATGCTGGTAATCGCCCGCACGCCCTGGTCCAGGGCATCAGACCTCAGGCGTATCGTGTAACCGATGATCACCCCTTGTTCTTCAAGCTTGGTGATGCGGTTTTGCACCGTTGCCCGGGCGACCTTGAGCTTCTTCGCCAGGGTCAGGATGGGCGTGCGCGCATTATCACGCAATAGCGCGATCAGTTCCCGATCTACAGTGTCCATGGTGCCTGCCAAGTAATCAGATTGTTATTCTGGGGTAACAGATTGTCTAGAAAGTTGACGAAACTGGCAACCTGCGCTCTTCAATTTGACGCAACCTTTCATCAAAATTGTCGTGCTGGCAACCCCTCAACAATCGTAAGCGTGCACCCTGCGGCAACGGGTGAGAACGCACACAATAAGGTGCAAGAGCATGACGTATTTCATTGATGTTCCAACCATGTCCGACTTGGTGCATGACATTGGCGTAGCGCCGTTCATGGGTGAACTGGCCGCCGCCCTGCGCGAAGACTTTAAACGCTGGCAGGACTTTGATAAGTCCGCACGCGTTGCCAGCCATTCGGACGTCGGCGTTATCGAATTGATGCCAGTCGCGGACACACATCGATATGCCTTCAAATACGTCAACGGGCACCCGGCCAACACTGCCAAAGACCTGCATACGGTCATGGCATTTGGCGTGCTGGCCGATGTGGCCACGGGGTACCCGGTGTTACTGTCGGAACTGACCATCGCCACTGCCCTGCGCACCGCCGCAACCTCGCTGATGGCCGCACAGGCACTGGCCCGGCCAAACTCGAAGAAAATGGCGCTGATCGGCAATGGCGCGCAAAGCGAATTCCAGGCGCTGGCCTTCCACAAGCACCTGGGGATCGAAGAAATCGTCGCCTACGACACCGACCCGCTGGCCACCGCCAAACTGATTGCCAACCTCAAGGAATACACGGGCCTGAGCATTCGCAAAGCCGGCTCGGTGGCAGAAGCGGTCAAAGGTGCCGACATCATCACCACCGTGACCGCCGACAAGGCCTACGCAACCATCATCACCCCCGACATGCTCGAACCTGGCATGCACTTGAATGCGGTAGGCGGCGACTGCCCAGGCAAGACCGAACTGCATGCCGACGTACTGCGCAATGCGCGCGTGTTCGTCGAGTACGAACCGCAAACCCGCATCGAAGGTGACATCCAGCAGTTGCCCGCCGACTTCCCGGTCGTTGACTTGTGGCGTGTACTGCGCGGTGAAACCGAAGGCCGGCAAAGTGAAAGCCAGGTGACAGTGTTCGACTCGGTGGGCTTCGCGCTGGAAGATTACACCGTACTACGGTACGTACTACAGCAAGCCGAGAAGCGCGGCATGGGTTCGAAGATAGACCTGGTACCGTGGGTGGACGAAGACCCTAAAGACCTGTTCAGCCACACCCGCGGCCGCGCTGCAAAAAGCCGTATCCGACGCGTTGCATAACTCTCCTACTCTCGGTATTCCAGATGGCATTTCCAACGCGTTCCATTCAAGCACCTGCGGCCGTGGTCATGGTCAGGCCGCACGCCTTCACCCCCAACCCGGAAACAGCAGCAGACAATTCGTTCCAAAGCACCCACCCCGACATCACCGCCCAGGCCTTGGCCAATGTGGCGCGCGACGAGGTTACCCAGGCAGCAGGCAGGCTCGAAGCAGAGGGTGTGCGGGTGCACCTGTTCGATGACTTCGGCGAGCAGAACACGCCGGACTCGGTGTTCCCCAACAACTGGTTCTCTACCCACCCGGGCGGCCATGTCGCGATCTACTCGATGTACTCGCGCAACCGTCGGCGCGAGCGCCGCGCGGACGTCATCGAAATGCTCAAGCATGAGTACCGCGTGCAGGATGTGATCGACTATTCCGGCCTGGAGCAGGACGAGCTGTTTCTGGAGGGTACCGGGGCGATGGTGTTCGACCATCTGTCCAGGGTTGCCTATACCGCACGCTCCAACCGCGCCGACCCGATCGCCCTTGAGCGTTTCAGCACCCACTTCAACTTCGAGCCCATGGTGTTCGACACGGCAGACGAGCACGGCACGCCGATCTATCACACCAACGTGCTGATGTGCGTAGCCACCGAGTTTGCCCTGGTCGGCTTTGGCACGTTCACCAACCCCGCCCGCGCACAGGAGGTGCGCATGCGGCTGATCGAGTCGGGCCGGGATGTCATCAACCTGAGCAACCAGCAGATCAGCCAGTTTGCAGGTAACGCCATCGAGCTGTCGGGCAGCGATGGTCGGATTCTGGCGCTCTCGCGCAAAGCGTTCGACAGCCTTACCGGTGAGCAGCGTCAACGCATCGAGCGTTCGGCGCGGCTGGTGCCGCTGGATGTACCGACCATTGAAATGGCCGGCGGCTCGGTGCGCTGTATGATCGCCGGGATTCACCTGTCACCGAGGGGCGCACGGGGGCGGTTGACTGATCTGGGGTGTATTGCTGAGTTTTGAGGATCGTCTGTGAGGTGATTGGGGCTAGCGGTGCCTGTCTTGGTTTCTTTAGGGGGGCGGATATCGAGCGCCGCGCGGGCGGCGCTCGATCTCACAGGCGCTGAAAATGTTGTGGCGAACACCTATTACTGCACAACCCCACACGCTACGCGTGCACCGCCACCGCCCAGTTTTTCAGGGTGGTCGCTATGGTTGTCGCCACCGGCATGCACCATCAGCGCATGGCCTTTGAAGTCCTCGGCCTTGAGGCGGGGCGCAAGCACGGGGTAGGTGGCCTTGCCGTCGGCACCGACGTACAACGCCGGCAGGTCGCCACGGTGGCCGCTGTCATCGAACGGACCCTTGTGCGCCTGGGTCGAATCCGGGTCCCAGTGGCCGCCCGCGCCACCTGCAGGCACAGGTTTGCCGTTTTCCTCGGTAGGCGCGCACGACGCCTTCTGGTGCAAGTGAAAGCCGTGCACGCCAGGCGGCAGGCCCTTGAGATCAGGGGTCAACAGCGCGCCGTACTTGTTCTGTTCGATGCTGATGGTGCCTATCGACTTGCCTGGGCCGTCGGGGCCTGCCAGCTTGAGCTCCACCTTTTCGGCGGCCTGGGCGAGGCCGGCGCTGGCCAGCAATGCGATGAAAAGCGTTGCTTTCATGTTGTTTCTCCATGGCATGGGGAGGATGGGTGTCGTACCCGGATAACAAGTGGGACTGCACAGCCCCTCAGGCATTCCATCCGGCCATAGCCTGAAACACTTTACCTCCACGAGCCTGCACCGGGCTCTAGATCCCGCCGCCAGCCAGCAACTGTGTCATGACCTCGGCCAATGCCTTGACCATCACGTCCGCCGTGGGCCGGTGCACGATGACGATCTCGTAACTGTCGACCTCGGGCAGCCCTTGCTCGCCCCCCAGTACCTGGTGTTCACGCGTTGCCGCCCGAGGTGGCAGCAGGCTGATACCCATGCCATCGGCTACCGCAGCCTGGATGCCGCTGAGGCTGGAACTGGTGAAGCTGATACGCCAGCGCCGGCCCATGCCTTCGATGGCGGTGATCATGTCGTCGCGGTACAAACCGCGCGGCGGAAAGGTCACCAACGGAATCGGGTCGAGCTCGAAAGACGGCATGCGTGCACTGTCTATCCACTGCAGGCGCTCTGGCCAGCACGCCACCCCTTCGCGGCTGTTACGCCGTTGTTTGAGCAGCACCAGGTCTAGCTCGCCATTGTCATAGGCCTGGCTGAGGTCGCGGCACAGCCCGCTGGTCACCTCCAGTTTGACCTGGGGGTGCAGGCGGCTGAACGCCGACAAGGCATTGGTGGTGCGCCCACCGACGAAGTCCTCGGGCACGCCCAGGCGCACCGTGACACCTACCATCGCCCCGGCCAGCGCTTCGAGCATCTGGTCGTTCAAGGCCAGCATATGGCGGGCATAGCCGAGCAAGGTCTGCCCGGCGTCGGTCGGCAGCACATCACGGTTGCCGCGCACCAGCAGACGGTGGCCGACCATTTCTTCGAGGCGCCGCACCTTCTGGCTGATGGTGGACTGGGTCGAATGCAGCCGCGCGGCGGCGGTGGTGAAACTGCCGCAATCGGCCACCACGACAATAGCGCGCAGCAGGTCGAGGTCGAACAGGGCTCTATTCGATTTCACGCTGATAGACATCTTGATATTCAACTTCTAAATGACAAGGTTGATTTCTACCACGCTACCTGATGCCCCGCAACGCGCGCCCTCAATCGCCAAGCGCCACGCCTTCGCGCCGCGGGTCGGCGCCGCCTGACCAACCGTTGGTATCGCGCTGGATGATCTGCATGCCACTGGTCATGGTCATGGGCGTGACCTCGTGCCCCCAGGCCGCCAGCTGGCGGATCAGCGCCGGGCTGGTCAACTGTGCTTCCACCTCGGTAGCGGCGTTGCGGCTGCCGAAGTTGGGCAGGCTGCTGGCCTGCTGTGGGTCGAGCTGCCAGTCCAGCAAGCCGACCAGGGCCTTGTTCACGTAACCGATGATCTGCGACCCACCGGGCGAACCGAGGCTGGCCACCAGCTCCCCCGAGTTACGTGAAAACACCAGGGTCGGCGCCATGGCCGACAAGGGCCGCTTGCCGGGTTCGACCCTGTTCGCCACCGGCTTGCCATGCGCCTGCGGCAGGAAGGAAAAGTCGGTCAGGTGGTTGTTCAGCAGGAAGCCCTTGACCATCAGATGCGCGCCGAACGCGGCCTCCACCGACGTGGTCATCGCCAAGGCCTGCCCACTGTCGTCCACTGCAGAAAGATGCGAGGTGGAAATGCGCAGCGGTGAACGGTCAGGGGCCATGGCCAGGTCCGCGCCCTGCGGGGTGCCTGGGCGGGCGCGCTTCATGCTGTACTCGCCGATCAGCGCTGCTCGGCTGGCCAGATAGGTAGCGTCGATCAGACCCTTGACCGGGACCGGCACGTAATCGCTGTCGGCCAGGTACTGAGCGCGGTCGGCATAGGCCAGGCGCTCGGCCTCGGCGATCAGGTGCACGGCCAGCGGCGATGCCTCCAGGCCTGCTGGGGACGTGTTCGCCAGCGGCCGCAATGCTGCCAGATCGCGTTGTGGCGTGGCGCGCTGCATGGCTTCAAGCACGCCCAGCGTCTGCAACACCGTCACCCCACCCGACGATGGCGGCGGCATGCCGCAGATACGCCAGGCCTTGTAGGGGCCGCACACCGGCTCGCGCTCTTTGGCGCGGTACTGCTCTAGGTCCTGCAACGACAGGTAACCGGCATTGGCATGGCTGCGCACCTTGGCCACGATGGCCCCGGCGATTTCACCGGTATAGAACGCTCGGGGACCGTGCGCGGCAATCTGCTCGAAGGTTTGCGCAAGCTCGGGGTTGCGCAACCTCGTGCCCACCGGCAACGGCTTGCCCTTTTCATCCAGGAAGTAGCGGGCCATGGAGGGTGAGCGGGCAATATACGGGTCGCCCGCCACCAGGGTGTGAAGGCGTTCGGAAACCGGGAAACCGTTACGTGCCAGCGCAATGGCCGGGGCAAAGAGTTGCTGCCAAGGCAGCTTGCCGTGCTGCTCGTGAGCCAGTTTCAGCGCGCGCAGTACCCCGGGCACCCCCACTGAGCGCCCGCCGATCTGCGCCGACCTGAACGGCATCGGTGAGCCATCGGCTTGCAAAAACAGTTTTTCCGTTACCTGCGCCGGGGCAGTCTCGCGGCCGTCGAAAGCCTGCACGCGCTTGCCGTCCCAGTACAGGATAAAAGCCCCACCACCGATGCCGCTGGATTGCGGCTCGACCAGGGTCAGCACCATTTGCATGGCGATGGCCGCGTCGATGGCGCTGCCGCCGGCACGCAGCATCGCCCGCCCCGCTTCGGTGGCCAGCGGGTTGGCGGCGGCGGCCATATGCCGGTTGGCGTGCACCGGCTGCAGCCCAGTGCGATAGCCGGAAGCCAGCTCGGGTGGTGCGGGCATCACCTGGTCGGCACAGGCCCACCCACTCGCGACCGCCAGGCACAGCGCGCTCATCAGCGGTGTAGAGAACTTCATCGTTTTGCTTCCTGCCTTGTCTATTCAGCAGACCACTGTCGGTCATGCGCAAACTTAACTTCAAGAGCTGGTGTGATTTTTCTAGGATGCAGACAGGTCACCAAGGAGCCCATCCCATGCGTATACCACTCGCAACCATGCTGTTCGCCCTGTTCACCAGCCTTGCCGCCCACGCCGAGAACACCACCCTGGACAACCGCCTGCACAACGCTGCCAGTCACGATGACGTGCGCACCTTGCAACAGTTGCTGACACAAGGTGCCCGACTGGAAAGCCGTGATGAGCAAGGGCGCACTGCCCTGCTGGTGGCCACTCACGGCAACCAGGTTGCGGCGGCCCAAGCGCTGATCGAGGCCGGTGCCGACGTGAACGCCAAGGACAATATTGATGACAGCCCTTATCTGTATGCCGGCGCCCGGGGCCTGAACGGCATCCTGCGGCTGACCCTGAGCCACGGTGCCGACCTCCGGAGCACCAACCGATACGGGGGAACTGCGTTGATCCCTGCGGCGGAGCGTGGGCACGTCGAGACCGTGCAGATGCTGATAGACGCCGGGGTGGACGTGAACCACCTGAACCGGCTGCACTGGACCGCGCTTATGGAGGCAGTGATCCTGGGGGATGGCGGGCCGCGGCATGTGGAGATTGTGCGCCGGCTGCTGGCTGCGGGGGCGGATCGGCAGATTGCCGACAAGGACGGGGTTACCGCGCTGGAGCATGCGCGCCAGCGGGGTTACCGGGAGATGGAGGCGCTACTGACTCGCTAATTTCGAGGCAGGCACAATTCGTTTGCGCAATGGCAGGTCAGACTACTTCTTCGTACGGCAGCCCCACATAGTTCTCGGCAATGTTCAGCAGCCCCGCTGGGGAGTTCAGGAAGTACTCGCGGTCTGCCTCCTGCATCTTCTGGTCCCAGGCATCCTTGTGGCTGCCGAAGTCATGCAGCAGCTGGGTCATGAACCAGCTGAAACGCTCGCCCTTCCATACCCGACGCAGGGCCAGCGGCGAATATTGCTGAAGCAGGTCGGTACGCCCTTCGCCGTACACCTTGACCAGGATGCGGTAGAGGTAGTTGACGTCCGAAGCTGCCAGGTTCAAACCTTTGGCACCGGTGGGTGGGACGATGTGCGCAGCGTCACCGACCAGGAACAGGTGGCCGTACTGCATCGGTTCGACCACCAGGCTACGCAGCGGCGCGATGCTTTTTTCCAGGGCTGGGCCAGTGACCAGGTCAGCCGCAACCTCGGCGGGCAAACGGGCCTTGAGTTCGTCCCAGAAACGCTCGTCTGACCAGGCTTCGACCTTATCGTCCAGCGGCACTTGCAGGTAATAGCGGCTGCGCGTCTGCGAACGTTGGCTGCACAGCGCGAAACCCCGCTCGTGGTGGGCATAGATCAATTCGTGATTGACCGGGGGCGTATCGGACAGCAAGCCAAGCCAGCCAAATGGATAGACCCGCTCGTACTGCTTGAGCACGCCCTCGGGAATGCTCTGCCGGGAAACCCCGTGGAAGCCATCGCAACCGGCGATGTAGTCACACTCCAGGCGGTGGGCCTGGCCGTCCTTCTCGTACGTCAGGTAAGGCCGCTCGCCTTTGAGCTCATGCGGCTGCACATTGTTCGCCGCGTAGATGATTGGCGCCCCACTGGCTTCACGCGCCTGCATCAGGTCACGGGTGACCTCGGTCTGGCCGTAGACCATCACTGTCTTGCCGCCGGTCAGGGCCTTGAGGTCCAACCGCTGGCGACGCCCGCCGACCAGCAGTTCGACACCTTCATGCACCAGGCCTTCACGGTCCATGCGCGCCGATACACCGGCCTCACGCAACAGGTCGACGGTGCCTTGCTCAAGCACCCCGGCACGGATGCGCCCAAGCACGTATTCAGGGGTCTGGCGTTCGACGATGACGGTCTCGATACCGGCATTGTGCAGCAATTGGCCGAGCAGCAGGCCAGACGGACCTGCACCGATAATTGCAACCTGAGTTTTCATTGTTGTTGTCTCTAGTCGGGCGATGCCGGCCTGGACTGGCAGTGGCCGGGCATCTGCTGTTAGGGTTTGCACCTGCATTTTTACGGGCAACGGCAGCCGTTTAAGTGTGCTATTCCATGCAAAACCTGCACTTTTACAAAAAACGTTCGATTAACGGACAGGCATCCCCGCATGAAATCCACCCTCCCCGGCATTCCGTTGTTCCAGCTGTATGGCGAAAACCAGGCGTGGCCCGGCACCGACCTGCTGCACTGCGAGTCGATCCCGGCACGCAGCCGCCTGCACCACTGGGAAATCAAACCGCACCAGCACGCCGAGCTGTTCCAGGTGTTGTATGTGCAACGTGGCCAAGCCGAGGTGGAGATCGAAGGTGTTCGCCGCGCGATCAGCCAAGCCTCGATCCAGGTAGTACCGCCACTGACCGTGCACGGCTTTCGCTTCAGTGCCGACATCCAAGGGCATGTGCTGACCTTCGGCACCGCGCTGGTGGCGGGCCTTGAGCAGCAACTGGGCGCGCCGCTGGGCATGCTTGCCGCGCCAGCGTGCTATGCGCTGGGCAAGGACCGTCAGCGCTTGCGCAGCCTGGTCGACACCTTGCAGCAGGAGTACCAGGGCAATGCCCCAGCGCGGGCGACGATGCTACAGGCGCTGGTCACAGCATTGATGGTGTGGATCAGCCGCCAGCAGCAACTGGGGCAGACGCCACGCAACCGTGACGAACGAGACCGGCAATTGCTCGGGCAATACCTGCGCCTGGTCGAGGCGCATTACCGCGAGCACCTGTCCGTGGAGGATTTTGCTGCGCGGCTGAACGTCTCGAGCCTGCAGTTGAACCAGCTGTGCCGCGCTTTGAGCGGGCAGACCGCCTTGCAGGTGGTGCATCAGCGCCTGCTGCTGGAGGCGCGCCGCAACCTCCTCTATAGCCGCATGAGCATCGGGCAGTTGTCGGATACCCTGGGGTTTACCGATCCGACTTACTTTGCGCGGTTTTTCAAGCGACTAAGTGGGCAGACACCCAATGCGTATCGGCGCACAGGCGTGCCAGATTAGAAACCCTCACACGCCTTCAAGCCCTGCTTGACGTATACGTCAACCTGCATTCAGGATACCTGCATACTCCACGCCGAGCCCCAGCATGAGCCTTCAGACCTACAGCATCTCCGACCTGTCCCGCGAGCTGGACATCACCACCCGCGCCATCCGCTTCTACGAGGAACAGGGCTTGCTGAGCCCCGAGCGGCGCGGCCTGGAACGCATCTATTCGGCACGTGACAAGGTCAGCCTGAAACTCATCCTGCGCGGCAAGCGCATCGGCTTCTCCCTCGCCGAATGCCGCGAGCTGATCGAGCTGTACGACCCCACCAGCGGCAATCTCAAGCAGCTCAACAGTATGCTGGTGAAAATTGCCGAACGACGCGCCCAGCTGGAACAGCAGATGCTGGACATCCACCAGATGCAGCTCGAACTCGACACCGCCCAGGAGCGCTGTGAACAAGCCCTCGCCGCGACCTTGAACAATAAAGACAACCGTTGACCCGCCACAGGAAACCCGCCATGCCCTTGCCCAAAGAAGTCCGTCTGGTCGAAGTCGGCCCCCGCGACGGCCTGCAAAACGAAGCCCAGCCCATCAGCGTCGCCGACAAGGTACGCCTGGTGGACGACCTCACCGAGGCGGGCCTGGCCTACATCGAAGTCGGCAGTTTTGTCTCGCCCAAGTGGGTACCGCAGATGGCCGGCTCCGCCGAAGTCTTCGCCGCAATCCAGCAAAAGCCCGGTGTTACCTACGCAGCCCTGGCCCCCAACCTGCGGGGTTTCGAAGATGCCTTGGCGGCAGGGGTAAAGGAGGTGGCGGTGTTCGCCGCAGCGTCCGAGGCGTTCTCGCAGCGCAACATCAACTGTTCGATCAGCGACAGCCTCAAACGCTTCGAGCCGATCATGGAGGCCGCGCGCAGCCACGGCGTGCGCGTGCGGGGCTATGTCTCCTGCGTGCTGGGCTGCCCCTATGAAGGCACGGTCAGCGCCGAACAGGTTGCCCCGGTCGCCCGAGCCCTGCATGAAATGGGCTGCTATGAAGTGTCGCTGGGTGACACCATCGGTACCGGTACCGCCGGTGATACCCGTCGGCTGTTCGACATCGTCTCGGCCCAGGTGCCCCGCCAGCAGCTGGCCGGGCACTTCCACGATACCTACGGCCAGGCCTTGGCCAATGTGTATGCCAGCCTGCTTGAAGGCATCAGCGTGTTCGACAGCTCGGTAGCGGGTTTGGGGGGGTGCCCCTATGCCAAAGGCGCCACCGGCAATATCGCCACCGAAGACGTGCTGTACCTGCTCCAGGGGCTGGGCATCGAGACCGGCATCGACCTGGACCGCCTGATTGCTGCGGGGCAACGCATCAGCCAGGTGCTTGGCCGGGCCAACGGCTCGCGGGTGGCGCGGGCACGCAGCGCGCAGTAAGTCATACGGGTGTCACACGAATGTGGGTGGAGTGTTACCTCCCCCACGTTTCACAGCAAAAAATCGGGTAACAGGGAAACAAATCGACAAAATTTCAGGTCCGGTGTTTTTGCCCTAAGCGCTTAAGTGATTGATTTTAAAGGGTTTGCAAAAGTTGGCACGGGCCCTGCTATATCTTTGGTACAAGAACAAGAAAAACGACACACCCAATAAAAACAACAGGTAACGGCTCTGACATAACAAGAACAACACGGCAGAGGCGTAGCAAGCAGATTTTTTTGGAGTAGGCACGCTTTTCAGGGGTACGCCCCGCGGTCTGACACAGAACAATAAACTACCTCAAGGTAGCAGCAGTCAGCACCGGACCAGACATGGTGAAAGCAGGTCAGCGCTCAAAAAAATACGTTTGCTCTTGACCCCGCATGGGGGTCGCTCGCAACACAAAGACAGGCTTACAAAAACAACAAAAGGCCAGTCTTCAATAATAAAAAAGAGCAGGCAACATCACTTTGAGGGGAGCTTAGGCTCCCCTCAGTGCTTCCTGCGCTCCTCCTCTTCCTCCTGCTTCGCCTCATCCACATTCTCGACCTTCTCCACCAGCAAAGGCATCGTGCCCAGCACCAGCAAGGCCAGCACCGTGCTGATCAATGCCGTGGCCTCACGCCCCATGCCGGCAGCCGTGCCGATGGCGGCGGTCATCCACAACCCGGCAGCGGTAGTCAGCCCTTTCACATGGCTGGTGTCCTGGCCGTTACCCTTGAGAATGGTCCCCGCGCCCAGAAAGCCGATACCGGCGACAATGCCCTGGATCACCCGGCTCAGCGCCTGCTCGTCAGCGCCGGCCATGCTCGGTGACAACACAAACAGTGCAGCGCCAAGCGAGACCAGCATGTGCGTGCGCACGCCGGCAGACTTGCCTTTGTGCTCGCGCTCGAAACCCAGTACCGCACCGAGCAGCGCGGCCATCAGCAGGCGCACGAGGACCTGGGTCACTTCGCGCTCGTCGGTGATGTCGGCGAACTCGGCTTGTATGGCCTGCCAGATGGGGTGCCACCAGGGGTTCATAGTGATGCTCCTCGACCGGGCTTGGCGTGCGGCCCTTCTGAGGGTTGACCCGCTGCGCGCTGACAAGTGCGATGCCGCCCGCCCGGCGGAACGATGCAGCAACCTGCCATGTGCTGCGGTCACAACCTGTAACCGCCACCAAGAGGATGTTCCCATGCCGGTTGAAATCGACGAAAGCACCCGCCGCTGCACCCTCATCGGCGAGGATGTGCATCTGGAAGGCGATGGCCCAGCCATCGAAATCATCACCGACGAACAGCTGCGCATGTCGGTGGCGCTGCTCGCCGGGCAACGCGTACCAATCACCGAGGCAGAGGCCGATGCCCTGACCGTGGCGGGTGCGGTGGATAGCCGCAGGCATCTGAAGACAAGCGTGCCAGGCTCGGTAATATGAGGCCTGGCGGCCTACAGCTGCGCATCTGATACGGTTTTTATCGCAAAACCTGAGCCTGTGCTGATAACAGCTCGGGGGCCATAGTGCTCATGCCTGATCGAGGCCTGATGAGCACCGAGCCATGAACGATAGAATTCAATTTACCGAGATTGCCGCGCCCGTAGTCACCGCCGCCAAACGCCATGTCGACAGCGGCATTCACACCCGCAGTTTCACCGGGCTGTACCGCAACCTGCGCATCGGCTTCGCCGGGCTGTTGTTTCTCCTGTTTTTCGGCACCGTCTGGCTCGACTGGAACGGCCGCCAGGCCGTACTGTGGGACTTGAGCAGCAGCAAGTTCCATATCTTTGGCGCCACCTTCTGGCCGCAGGACTTCATCCTGCTGTCGGCGCTGTTGATCATCTGCGCCTTCGGCCTGTTCGCCATCACTGTCTACGCCGGCCGTGTGTGGTGCGGTTACAGTTGCCCGCAAAGCACCTGGACCTGGCTGTTCATGTGGTGTGAAAAGATCAGCGAAGGCGACCGCAACCAACGCATCAAGCTCGCCGCAGCCCCGTGGGGCCTGGAGAAGCTGGCCCGCCGCTCACTGAAGCACGGGTTGTGGCTGGCCATCGGCCTGCTCACCGGCCTGACCTTCGTTGGCTACTTCACCCCGATCAAGCCCCTGGCGGCGGAGCTGTTCACCCTGCAACTGGGTGGCGTCGCGCTGTTCTGGGTGCTGTTCTTCACCGCCGCCACCTACATCAATGCCGGTCTGTTGCGCGAAGCGGTCTGCCTGCACATGTGCCCGTATGCCCGTTTTCAGAGCGTGATGTTCGACAAAGACACCCTGGCGGTAGCCTACGACCCGCGTCGGGGCGAAACCCGTGGCCCGCGCAAGAAAAGCAGCGACGCCCAAGCCCAAGGCCTGGGCGACTGCATCGACTGCACGATGTGCGTGCAAGTCTGCCCCACCGGCATCGATATCCGCGACGGCCTGCAAATGGCCTGTATCGGTTGCGCGGCCTGCATCGATGCCTGCGACGGGGTCATGGACAAGATGGGTTACGCCCGCGGCCTGATCGGTTACAAGTCCGAACACAGCCTGCAGGGCGGCACCACCCACTGGCTGCGGCCGCGCCTGCTGGGCTATGCCGCCGCGCTGGTGGTGATGGTCGGCGCGCTGGTGCTTGCCTTGCAGTGGCGCCCGATGGTGTCGCTGGACGTGATCAAGGACCGTGGCCTGTTCCGCGAAAACGCCCTGGGCCAGATCGAGAACATCTACCTGCTCAAAGTCATCAACAAGACCGAAAGCACCCAGCGCTATCACCTGCGGTTGCTGGACGCCGACGGCTTCACCCTGCAGGGCAAGACCGAGTTCATCATCCCGGCCGGCGAAATGAGCGAACTGCCTGTCTCGGTGGCGATGCTCGCCGAGCGCCCCACCAGCAGCTCGCAAACCTTGAGTTTCGAGGTGCAGGACAGCGACGAACCTGCTGTACGCAGTGTTGCCCAAAGCCGCTTCGTCGCGCCGATGAACCGCTGATCCCTTAAACTGTTTGTCTACCTTGCCTGCCAGGCTTCGACAGAAGGCCAGAATGAAACGCTACGAACGATTCGCCGACGACATTGCCGAACTGATCCGCTCGGGTGTGCTGGGCCCCGGCCAGCGCGTACCCTCGGTACGCTATGCCAGCCAGACTCACGGGGTCAGTCCGTCCACGGTGTTCCAGGCCTATTACCTGCTTGAGCGGCGCGGGCTGATCCGCGCACGGCCGCGCTCGGGGTATTTCGTCAACGCCCATGCACCGCGCCAGTTCAGTGAGCCGCAGGCGTTGCAGCCGGTCAGCGAGTCCACCGATGTCGACGTCAGCGCGTTGGTCTTCTCCATCCTCGACTCGATCAAGGACCCCAACACCGTGCCGTTCGGCTCGGCGTTCCCAAGCCCCGAACTGTTCCCGCTGCAGCGCTTGTCGCGCTCGCTGGCCAGCGCCAGCCGCGCAATGGACCCGCGCATGGTGGTCACCGACCTGTCCCCTGGCAACCCCCAGCTGCGCCGGCAGATTGCCCTGCGCTACATGGTCGGCGGGCTCATGCTGCCGATGGAAGAGCTGTTGATCACCAACGGCGCACTCGAAGCCCTCAACCTGTGCCTGCAGGCCGTGACCGAACCCGGCGACCTGGTGGCGATCGAAGCACCGGCCTTCTATGCCTGCCTGCAGGTGCTGGAACGGCTGAAACTCAAAGCGGTGGAAATCCCCGTTCACCCGCGCGAGGGCATGGACCTGAGCGTGCTGGCGCAGACCCTGGAGAAGCACCCGGTCAGGGCCGTATGGTGCATGACCAACTTCCAGAACCCGGTGGGCGCGAGCATGCCGGAGGCCAAGAAGCAGGCGCTGGTCGAGCTGCTGGCACGCCACCAGGTGCCGCTGATTGAAGACGACGTCTATGCCGAACTGTATTACGCGCAACAGGCGCCCAAGCCAGCCAAGGCCTTCGATACGCAGGGCCTGGTGATGCACTGCGGTTCGTTCGCCAAGAGCCTGGCGCCCGGCTACAGGATCGGTTGGGTGGCCGCCGGGCGCTTCGCCCAGAAGATCGAACGGCTCAAGCTGATGACCTCGCTGTGCGCCTCGATGCCCGCCCAGGCAGCCATCGCCGACTACCTGCAGCACGGTGGCTATGACCGCCACCTGCGCAAGCTGCGTTACGCCCTGGAAGGCCAGCAAGCCAACATGCTCGCAGCCATTTCCCGGTACTTTCCGGCACAGACGCGGGTCAGCCAGCCCTCCGGCGGCTACTTCCTGTGGCTCGAACTGCCAGAGCAGATGGACGCACTGAAGCTGTTCCACATGGCCTTGGCCCAAGGCATCAGCGTTGCGCCCGGGCCGATCTTCTCGCCAACTCGACGCTTCGGCAATTGCATCCGCCTGAATTACGGTAGCCCCTGGCATGACGGTGCCGAACGGGCGATGGAGACCCTGGGGCGCATCATTCGTTCATTCTGATGGCTGGGGGCATTGAGACACGACTATAGTTTGTGCGAATTGTTCAACGGATCGAACAGCATGCCGCCAGTCACTCAACCCTCCTACCAGCAGCTGCAGGCACGTGTCGCAGAGTTGGAAGCTCTGCTGACCGAGCGCGAGGACATCGCGCAGGCCAACAACAAACTGCTCGGTCAACTGGTCGACAGCAGCCTGGCCAACGTGTTTGCGGCCGACCGAAAGATGCGCCTGGTGGCAATCAACCGCACTGCCCGCGAAACCTTCCAGCGTTTGCGCGGTTTTGTGCCACAGATCGGCGATTACATTCCGCAGTTCCTTGCCAACCAACCGGACATCATGGGCCGGTTGGCCCCGGTATGGCCGCGCCTGCTGGCCGGCGAAGCGTTCATCGATACCATCTCCCTCGGGCCACCTGACGACCTGCGCCACTACGAAATCCGCTACAACCCGCTGCGCGATGAGCAGCAGCGCATTCAGGGTGGCTACATGTTCGCCTATGACATCACCGAACGGGTTGCCGAGCAGGGGCGCCTGCGCCAAACCGAAGATGCCCTGCGCCAATCGCAGAAAATGGAAGCGGTCGGCCAGTTGACCGGCGGCATTGCCCATGACTTCAACAACCTGCTGGGGAGCATGCTTGGCGCACTGGAGTTGGCCGAGCAACGCCTGGGCCAACAGCGCTACTTCGACACTGCCAGGATGCTCGACGTCGGCAAGCACAACGCATTGCGCGCGGCGTCGCTGGTGCAACGCCTGCTGGCATTTTCGCGCCAGCAGACACTGTTGGCGCAACCGGTCGACGTGCAGTTGCTGGTGGCTGACATGAACGACCTGATCCGTAGCTCGATTGATTCGCACATCGACTTCCAGGACCTGACCCAGGCAGGACTGTGGTCGATCTGCATCGACCCTCAGCAGCTGGAAAATGCCCTGCTCAACCTGTGCATCAACGCCCGCGACGCCATGCCGCTGGGCGGCACATTGCGCATTGGTTGCGAAAACACCGAACTCGACAAAGACCAGGCGAGCCGCATGGACCTGCCGTCGGGGCAGTTCTTGCATATCCGCGTGGACGACACCGGCATAGGCATGAGCAAGGACATTATGCAGCGTGCGCTTGATCCCTTCTTCACCACCAAGCCCATGGGCCAGGGTACTGGCCTTGGGTTGTCGATGGTCTACGGCTTTGTGCGCCAGTCGGGCGGCCAGTTACGCATCGACAGCACGCCGGGCCAAGGCACCACCGTTCACCTGTATCTGCCTCGAGACGAAAGCATCACCCCGCCAGCGCCCTGTGTGGCACCCGAAGAGATCCTCGAAAAGCCGCAACACAGGCCTTATCGGATCATGCTGGTTGAAGATCAGGCGACCATGCGCCTGGTGCTCAGCGAAGTGCTGCAAGAACTGGGGCACGAGGTCCAGGTTTGCGAGGACGGCCTTAGCGCCTTCAATGCATTGCGGGAGGGGCCGTTGCCGGATTTGCTGGTCACCGATGTCGGCCTGCCCGGCGGCATCGATGGGCAGCAACTCGCCGGGGCCTACCGAAGCCTTGCCAGTGAGGCGCCGGTGATACTGATCACCGGTTATGACATCACCAGCAGCGTGGCCAGCAGTCTGCCTGCCGGCCCTACCGAAGTGCTTTGCAAGCCGTTCGAGCTCAAGGCACTTGCGCAGCGCATCGATCGCCTGCTGGGCGTTGACGCGCATTTGCGTTGAGCGGCTTTTCGCCCTCGCCGTGAACGCGTTAAGCCTTTGTGGCAACGTGCGCTGTCGGGCGAACAGTTCACCTTGACCCAGCATTTAGGCAATGGGGCTGCACAGCGGCATTACGAGCTGTGCTTCAATTGCTTGCGTGCCCCTGATGGCGTTGTTCAAGGCGCCTACCTGTTCGCCTACGACATCAGCGAACGGGTCACGGCCCAACAACGTCTGCTCAAGGCTGAGGAGGCATTGCGTCATGCCCAGAAGATGGAGGCCGTTGGCCACTTGAGTGGCGGCATTGCCCAATACCGCGTACGTCACCCGCACAGCAAAGTACTGTTCATTACGGGTACGATGAAAGCGCCGTACTCAGCAACGGTCAGCCACTGGAGGCTTCCAGCGTGCTGACCAAACCTTTCGACCTGGCTGATTAACTAACGGCCACCGGATAGCGATGGAGCGCAAAGGATGCCCAGTGACTCTCGCTTGAGCACTACCGATGAATTGAATTTTCTACGCCAACGGGTTGATCAACTCGAACGACGCAACACCGAGTTGAGCAGCGAATTGTCGCGGTTGCACGAGCGCACTCAGGAGGCGGAAGGTTACCGATTCCTGTTCGAGAACATGGAAGAAGGCTTCTGCATCATCCAGTTCATCGACGGCCCTCTGGGGCCATTGAGCGACTACGTGCACTTGATGGCCAACCCCGCTTACTGCCGCCATGCCGGGCTGCCCGATGTGGTGGGCCGCACCCTGCGTGAAGTGATCCCCGACGAGGCCGAGGTCTGGCTCGACTATTTCGGTACGGTGGAGCGCACCGGCAACCCCCTGTATTTCGAGCACGAGCTGCTGGCCACCGAACGCTGCCTGGGCCTTGCGGCAATCCGTATTGAGCCTGCTCACCATCATCAGGTTGCGGTCATCTTTCGTGACGTGACGGCACGCAAGCGCGCTGAAAGCGCCCTGCAACACCTCAACGCAGAGCTCGAACAGCGCGTGGAACTGGCCGTGGCGCAGAGCCAGAAGGCCGAGGAAGCGTTGCGCCAGGCGCAAAAGGTCGAAGCCGTGGGGCAATTGACGGGGGGCATCGCGCACGACTTCAACAACCTGCTCGGCGGCATCCTCGGCGCTCTGGAACTGGCCAGAGACAGGCTTGCAGCCGACCCGCGCAAAGCAACGATCAGCCCGCTGCTCGACAGCGCCCACGGTGCTGCGCAACGGGCAGCTGCGCTTGTGCATCGGCTACTGGCGTTCTCCAGGCAGCAAACCTTGCAACCTCGCCCGACGGATGTCGCCGAGTTGGTCAGCGGCATGCTGGACCTGATCAGCCGCAGCACCGGCCCCCACATCGCAATCGACTACCAGTGCAAAGACGCCCTCTGGGCGGTACGTATCGACCCTCCTCAGCTTGAGAGTGCCCTGCTCAACCTGTGCATCAATGCCCGCGATGCCATGCCCAATGGGGGCCGGGTCCGTATCGCGCTGTGCAATACCTCGCTCACGCTTGACCACGCCAGCGAGCTGGAACTGGTACCTGGCGACTATCTGTGCCTGAGTGTCGAGGACACGGGTGGCGGCATGACGGATGACACGCTCAGCCGCGCCGTGGACCCTTTCTTCACCACAAAACCACTGGGCCGCGGCACAGGCCTGGGCTTGTCGATGACCTACGGCTTTGTGCGGCAATCCGGCGGGCAGTTGAAAATCACATCGACGCTTGGGCACGGCACACAGGTGCAGCTGTACCTGCCGAGGTACCACGCGCAATATGCCCCTGCCGCGCTCAAGCCCCTGGCGCCGGCAGCGCGCCCGAGCAGCGGCGCCGCAAAGCGGATCGTCGTGGTCGAGGATGTAAGCGCGATGCGCCTGGTCATTGCAGAAGTGCTGCATGACCTGGGCCATGAGGTGGAAATGTACGAGGATGGCCCCATGGCGATTGCCGGGCTGGAAAACCAGCCGCCACCTGACCTGCTGGTCAGTGACGTGGGCTTGCCGGGTGGCATCAACGGGCGCCAGTTGGCCGACCGGCTGCGCCTACGCTACGTCGGCCTCAAGGTGCTGTTCGTCACAGGTTACGACGAGAGCACGGCGCTTGGCCAAGGCGACCTCGACACGGACATGCGTGTGCTGACCAAGCCCTTCACCCTTGAGGCGCTGGCCGAGCAGGTCGGCCAGTTGCTGGACGGCTGATAGCCCTCAGCGCCCGCCGCCAAGGTCGACGAAGCTGCCGGTGGAATAGGACGCTTTGTCCGAGAGCAACCAGATGATCGCCTCGGCGACTTCTTCAGGCCGGCCACCACGGCCCATGGGCAAACCGGGTTCGAGTTTGGCGACGCGGTCGGGGTCGCCGGAAAGCGCATGGAAGCCGGTGTGTATGTAGCCTGGGCGCACGCCATTGACTCGCACACCGTCCCCCGCCACTTCCTTGGCCAAGCCAAGGGTGAAGGTGTCCAGTGCGCCCTTGGAGGCGGCGTAATCGACATACTCGTTGGGCGAGCCCAGGCGAGCGGCCACCGAAGAGACGTTGACGATAGCCCCGCCCTGCCCGCCATGCCGGCGTGCCATGCGCAGCAGGGCATGTTTGGCGCAGAGCATGGGGCCGACGACGTTGGTCTTCATCACCTTGAGCAGGCGAAACTCGGACATCTCCTCGACGCGGCTTTGCTGGCCAATGGTGCCAGCATTGTTGACCAGTGCAGTGACGGGACCAAGTTCCTGGTCGACGCGCTGAAACAGCTGGATGACCTCATCCTCGACGCTGGCGTCGGCGCGCACGGCGATCACCTCGGCGCCCAATGCCCGCACCTGGCTGAGGATATGCTCGGCGGCCTGGTCGTCGGCGTGATAGTTGATGCAGATGCGATAACCCTGCTGTGCTGCCAGCAGCGCGGTGGCGGCGCCGATACCTCGACTGGCGCCAGTGATGACGATGACATTCTCCATGGGTCTGCCAATGTGTTTGAAAGTGGAGCTTGGACAATAGGGGAAATACCAACTCAAGGGAATGACATCAACCCTGCAAAGCGTGCTATCCCCCCCGCTCTTGATCTGGCTCTTGATCCAGCTCTTGATCTTGATCTTGATCTTGATCTTGATCTTCAGCGACTCAGGAGGCCGAGCGCAGGCGTCTGGAGGGCCAGGTGCGCAGCACCCTTCGGCGTAGCCGAAGGCGCGAGATGTAGGTTTGCGCAGCAAACCGTAGGCCGCGCGGGCCCGGAAGGCGCCGGAGCGAGGGAACCCCGAAGCGCAGCGTAGGGGCCGTATGATGGAGCGCAGCCCTTTTTGGTTACTTTTTGGGGCGTTTGCCAAAAAGTGACCCGCTGTAAGAGCGGAACGGTGACTAAGCGTCACCCTCGCAAATGGACTCCGCCAGATATCAATACCAACCGATCAATATCACCGACTAATATCACCGACCAATATCACCGACCAATATCACCGACCAACCAATCAATGCCCAGCCGAAGCCGGCCCAGCCTTGGCCGTAAACGGCGGCCGCGCAAACCACACCAACAAGATCAACCCAGCAAACACCCACGTCATCATCATGAAGTAGTCCACCGTCGACATCATGTAAGCCTGCGCATTCAGAATCTGCTCCAACTGCGCATAATGCTGCGGGCTAGCCCCCCCAAGCTGCTCGAGCGTATGCCGAGTCGCCGGGTCAAACTGGCTGATGTTCTCGCTCAAGTAGGCATGATGCTGATCAGCCCGGCGAATCCAGATCCAGGTCGTCAACGACGCCGCAAAGCTCCCCCCCAGCGTACGCAGGAACGTCGCCAGCCCCGAGCCGTCGGCAATCTGATGCGGCGGCAGGTCCGAAAGCAGAATGCTCAACGTCGGCATGAAGAACAGCGCAACGCCAATCCCCATGAACAACTGCACCAACGCCACATGCTGGAAGTCCACCTCACTGGTAAACCCGGCACGCATGAAGCAACTGGTGCCAATGGCCAGAAACGCCAACCCTGCCAACAGGCGCAAGTCGAACCGGTGCGCGTACTTGCCGACAAAGGGCGACATGATCACCGGCAACAGCCCGATGGGCGCCACCGCCAGCCCCGCCCAGGTAGCCGTATAGCCCATCTGCGTCTGCAGCCACTGCGGCAGGATCAAGTTGATACCGAAGAACCCCGCATACCCCCCGACCAAGACGATGGTGCCGACCCGGAAGTTGCGGTGCACGAACAACCGCAGGTTCACCACCGGGTGCCGGTCGGTCAGTTCCCAGATCACGAACACCGCCAGGAACACCACCGAGATCAAGCTGCCGATGATGATGAACGACGACTCGAACCAGTCCAGGTCATTGCCCTTGTCGAGCACCACCTGCAACGCGCCGACACCGACGATCAGCGTCAGCAGGCCGATGTAGTCCATCGGCTGACGGCTGGTCACCACCGGCCGCGTGCGCATCTGTTGGCGTACCACGGCGGCGGCGAACAGGCCGATGGGGACGTTGATGAAGAAGATCCATGGCCAGCTGTAACTGTCGGTGATCCAGCCCCCCAGTATCGGCCCGGCAATCGGCGCCACCACCGTGACCATCGCCAGCAGTGCCAGGGCCATGCCCCGCTTGGCCGGGGGGTACACGGCAATCAGCAAGGTCTGGGTCATCGGGTACAACGGCCCCGCCACCACCCCTTGCAGCACACGAAAGCCCACCAGCTCCGGCATCGACTGGGCGATCCCGCACAGGAACGATGCCAGCACGAACAGCAACGTGGCCCAGATGAACAGCTTCACCTCACCAAAGCGCCGGCTCAGCCAGCCCGTCAGCGGCAAGGCGATCGCGTTGCTCACCGCGAACGAGGTGATCACCCATGTGCCCTGCTCGTAGCTCACCCCCAGGTTGCCGGAGATGGTCGGCAAGGCCACGTTGGCGATGGTGGTGTCGAGCACCTGCATGAACGTCGCCAACGACAGGCCGATGGTGGTCAGCAACAGGCTCGGCGGGGTGAACTGGGCGGCGGCCTGGTTGCTCATCGGTGCGCCGTCTTGCCGGATGCGCTGTTGTCGTGAATCAGCCGGGCAATCAGGTGGTCGGCTTCGACCAGTTGGCGGTCATACACCTGGGTGGTGTAGCTGGCCTGTTGCGGCGGTTGCTGGGCCAGGGTCGGGCCGCTCTGGTCATGCAGGTCGACCTCGACCACCGTGGACAGGCCGATACGCAGCGGATGGTCCTTGAGCTGATCAGGGCTCAAGTGAATACGCACCGGTACCCGTTGCACGATCTTGATCCAGTTGCCGGTGGCATTTTGCGCCGGCAGCAGCGCGAAGGCGCTGCCCGTACCTGCACCGAGGCTGTCTACCGTGCCGCTGTACTTGACCTCGCTGCCGTACAGGTCGGCGCTGATTTCCACCGGCTGACCGATGCGCATGTCGCGCAGCTGGGTTTCCTTGAAGTTGGCATCGATCCACACCTGGTCCAGGGGGATCACCGCCATGGTCGCGGTGCCAGGTTGCAGGCGCTGCCCCAGCTGCACGGTGCGCTTGGCGACATAACCGGTCACCGGCGCCACCAAGGTGGTGCGGGCATTGTCCAGGTAGGCCTGGCGCAGGTCGGCCGCGGCCGCCATGACTTCGGGGTGCGAGGACACCACGGTGTCATCGACCAGCGCGGTGCTGGTATTGAGCTGTTGGCGGGCGCTGGTGAGGGCGCTCTGAGCGACGCTCAGGTCGTCGCGAGCGTGGGAGATTTCTTCCGCCGCAATCGCCCCGCTGTCGGCCAGCACCTTGCGCCGGTTGTAGTTGTCCTGGGCCTTCTGCAACTCGGCCTGGCGTGTCTGCAACTGGGCCTTGAGCGCATCCACGTTGCTGTACAGGCCACGCACCTGGCGCACCGTGCGCGCCAGCTTGGCTTCAGCGGACTGCAGCGCCACCTCGCTGTCGGCCGGGTCGAACTGCAGCAACACCTGGCCGGCATGGACCAGGTCGCCGTCATCGGCACCAATGCTGGTGACGGTACCGGTCACCAGCGGGGTGATCTCTACCACGTTGCCGTTGACGTAGGCGTCATCGGTGCTCTCGTGCCAACGCCCGACCAGGGAGTACCAGGCCCAGGCGCCGATGCCGCCAACAATCAACAGCAGCAGCAGGCCGAGCAGCCAGGCCTTGCGTTTGCGCGACGGCTCGGGCGCGTCGGCGGGGGGTGTGGTGTCTGTGGGAGTAGCCATGACAATACCTTGGAAAATGCGTAACAGGGATCAACGATCGCCGAAGCGGCGGATCGTCAGAGGGTCGCCAGCGCTGAGCAGCACCTTGGCCAGCAAGCCCTCGAGGGTCTTGAGTTCTTCAGGTTGCAGCACGCCGCACAACTCGTTCATCGCCGCCGCACCGATCTCTGGCAGCCGATCAGCCAGGCGCTGGCCATCGTCGGTCAGGGCCAGGCGCACCTGGCGGCGATCGTCAGCGCAGCGGTTGCGTACGATCAGGCCCTTCTGTTCGAGGCGATCAAGCATGCGGGTCATCGAACCACTGTCCAGGCCCAGGTAGCGGCACAGCTCGGCCGGGGTGTCGACCTGGTACTGGGTGACGATGATCAACACTTTGAACTGCGCGGCGGTGACGCCCTCGGATTCAAGGTGCCAGTCAAGAATGCGGTCCTTGAGGATCGCCGCGCGGCCCAACAGCATGCCAATGGCACAGGTCTGGAAATTCTCGGGAGAAAAATGCGCCATAGGATCTGCCGTGGGTAATTGTGTGGAAATGTTACTGCCTAGGCAGTGAATGTCAAAGCTTTGATTAGGCTGCTATGCAAAACTTCATGATTTGACGCTCATGACTTGCTGATGTGGTTGCGCTGCTACGCCAACGCCGGCACCGCGCCACAGGCAATCGCCATGCCCACCAGCTCGGCCAGGCTGCCGGCCTGCAGCCGTTTCATCACCCGCCCCCGGTACAAGTCCACGGTCTTCACGCTAACCCCCAACTGCACGGCGATCTCGCGGTTGCTCAGGCCTTGGGCCAGCGGCACGAACACATCGCGCTCGCGCGGTGTCAGGCCATCGATGCGCGCCTGCACCTGGGCCAGCGCCTGGTTGCCCTGACGCGCGCGGCCGGCGCGCTCAAGCGCTTCCTGCACACTGTCGAGCAGCAACTGGTCACTGTACGGCTTCTCGATGAAGTCGCAGGCACCGGCCTTGAATGCCCGCACCACGATCGGCACATCGGCATGGCCGCTGACGAAGATCACCGGTAAGTCCAGGCCCCGCTCCCTCATCAGCTGCTGCACCGCCAGCCCACCCAGCCCCGGCATCCGCACATCCAGCAGCACACAGGCGGGCCCATCATCCCGGCACGCGTCCAGAAACGCCTGGCCACTGGCAAACGACAGGGCCTCAAGCCCCACCGACTGCAACAGCCAGACCGTGGAATCACGCATGCCCTGGTCGTCGTCGACCACATACACTTTCGCTTGCACCCTGACCTCCTCTTATCCCCTGCTCACCGCCAGGCGGCAGCACACTACCAAACCGCCCTGCTCGCCCGCACGTGCCCACACACTGCCGCCAAACCCTTCGACAAGGCTGCGACTCATGCTCAAGCCCAGCCCCAGGCCATCGGCCTTGCTGGTGGTGAACGGGGTAAAAATGTCTTCCAGGCGTTCGGCCGCAACCCCTGGCCCTTGGTCGGCCACCTCCACCAACACCCCATCACCCTCGCGCACGGCGGCCAGGAGGATACGTGACGGGCGTTCGCCATGCTGCTCGCGGTTGGCATCAATGGCGTTGCGCAGCAGGTTCAGCAGCACCTGCTCAAGCAATACCCGATCGGCATACACCGCCGGCAATTGCGCGCTCACGCGCAGCTCGATGCTGACCTGGTCACGCGCCGCCTCCCAGGCACACAGGCGCATGGCCTCGTTGACGACATCCAGCATGTCCAGTGCCTGTAGCCGCCGCGGCCCTTTACGCAGAAACACACGTAGCCGGCGGATCACTTGCGCGGCGTGGGTCGCCTGCTCAGTGATGCGTTGCAGCCCCTGCCCGACCCGCACGCGTGCCTGCGGGTCGCGCTCCAGGCCCTGCAGGTAACGCTGACTGGCATTGGCATAGTTGACCACCGCCGCCAACGGTTGATTGATCTCGTGGGCGATGCCCGAGGCCAACTCGCCGAGGGTGGCGAGCCGGGCACTGTGCGCCAGGTTCTCCTGGGCCTCGATGCGCAAGGTGATGTCACGCGAGACACTGACGATCTCCACCACGGCCCCGGTATAGGTTTCGCGGATGGCGCGGCTGGCGATCTCGAACCAGCGGTAGCCGCCAGCGGCCTGGCGCACCCGGCAGGTCATGGTGTGATAACCGTCCTGGTCCAGGGCGGCGGCCGCTTGAGCCAGCACCTGGCGGCGCTCGCGCGGGTGCAGCAAGGTCCGTACGGCCATGCCTCGCAGTTGCTCGGGCCACAGGCCCAACAGGCGGAACGCCGCCGGTGAGGCATCAAGAAAACGGCCATCGGGGCTGTGCCGGGAAATCAGGTCGGTGGTGTTCTCGATGATCAAGCGGTACAGGCGCCGGGCGCGGCTGGCTTCACGCGCTCCCTGGCGCTCGGCACTGGCGTCACGGCAGCGGCCGAGTACCTGCTGGCCTTGGTCGTCGGGGATGAACGTCCACAGCACGATGCGCTCGCCCACTTCTACTTGCACATCGGCAATTGCCCGGTGCTGTCGCAGGCAGGCGCGCACCAGTGCGGCGCAGTTGGCCGGCAGCCAGCAGGCCAGCGCAGGGCCTTCATCAACCCAGGCCTGCAAGGCCGGGTTGCAGGCCAGCGGCCTGGCATCGGCGGCCAGCAGCAGGCTGGGCTGGGGGTCTTTGGCGAGCAAGGGAGAGAGGGTCTTGTCCACGATGCGAGGCTCGTTGTTATAGTAGTTTTACTATATTGCTATAGTCGATATTCCATCTACCATAGCGACTCGCGTAAAACTGCGACAGGGGAATTGCGGCCAACCGTACGCCTTCCCACACCCTGAACAGAGCTAACAATCAGCCACCGGGGGCCAAGCGCACAGGCTGCGCCTGCCTCCCCAACAGGATTACCGCATGTCGATCTATGCCCAGGGCCTGATGCCCGCTGCCGTCAACCACGTCGCCCTCACCCCACTGAGCTTCATCGAACGCACCGCAGCCGTGTATGGCAACTACCCGGCTGTCATCCATGGCGCCATCCGCCGCACCTGGCAGGAAACCTACCAGCGCTGCCGGCGCCTGGCCAGCGCACTGGCCGGCCGTGGCGTCGGGCGTGGCGACACGGTAGCGGTCATGCTGCCAAACACCCCGGCCATGCTCGAAGCGCACTTCGGCATCCCCATGACCGGTGCAGTGCTCAACACCCTCAACGTTCGCCTGGACGCCGAGGCCATCGCCTTCATGCTGCAACACGGCGAGGCCAAGGTGCTGATCACCGACCGCGAATTCCACTCGGTCATCGAAGCTGCCCTCGCCTTGCTCGAACACCCGCCCCTGGTGGTCGATGTCGATGACCCGGAGTACGGCGAAGGCCGCGCGGTCAGCGAGCTGGATTACGAGGCCCTGCTGGCCGAGGGTGACCCGGACTTCGCCTGGGAATGGCCCGATGACGAATGGCAGGCCATTTCGCTCAACTACACCTCCGGCACCACCGGCAACCCCAAGGGCGTGGTCTATCACCATCGCGGCGCTTACCTCAATGCCCTGGGCAACCAGATGACCTGGGCCATGGGCCACCGCCCGGTGTACCTGTGGACCCTGCCGATGTTCCACTGCAACGGCTGGTGCTACCCCTGGACCATCACCGCCCTGGCAGGCACCCACGTGTTCCTGCGCCGGGTCGACCCGCAGAAGATCCTCACCCTGATCCGCGAACACCGGGTCACGCACCTGTGCGGCGCACCCATCGTGCTCAACGCCCTGGTCAACATGCCTGAGGCCGCCAAGGCTGCCATCGAGCACCCGGTGCAGGCGATGGTCGCAGGTGCCGCGCCACCGGCCAAGGTGATTGGTGCAGTGGAAGAAATGGGCATTCAGGTGACCCACACCTACGGCCTGACCGAGGTATACGGGCCAGTGACGGTATGCGCCTGGCATGAAGCGTGGGACGGGTTGCCGCTCGAGGAACGTGCGCGCATCAAGTCGCGCCAGGGCGTGCGCTACCCGACCCTCGACGGCCTGATGGTCGCCGACCCGCAAACCCTCGCGCCGGTACCGCGTGACGGTAACACCCTGGGCGAGATCTTCATGCGTGGCAACACAGTGATGAAGGGCTACCTGAAAAACCCCGAAGCCACGGCCGAAGCCTTCCGCGGTGGCTGGTTCCATACTGGGGACCTGGCCGTGTGGCACGCCGATGGCTATGTCGAGATCAAGGATCGGCTCAAGGACATCATCATCTCCGGTGGCGAGAACATCTCTACCATCGAGGTCGAGGACGCCCTGTACAAGCACCCGGCGGTGCTTGAAGCTGCCGTGGTGGCACGCCCCGACGAGAAATGGGGCGAGACACCGTGCGCCTTCGTTGCCCTCAAGCCTGGCCGGGAAGACACCCGCGAAGCCGACATCAGCAGTTGGTGCCGGGAGCACCTGGCCGGCTTCAAGGTGCCCAAGACGGTGATCTTCGGCGAACTGCCGAAGACCTCCACCGGCAAGATCCAGAAGTACCTCCTGCGCGACCGGGCCAAAGCCCTCTGACCGTTCATTGGCCTCGTCGTCGGCAATCCGCCGCCGAGGCCAGCACCACACCCGTTGCTTCTACACCTACCGAGCCGCTGATGACCGACTACATCGCCCCCCTGCGCGACATGCGCTTTATCCTGCGTGACGTTTTCAACGCCCCTGCCCTGTGGGCACGCCTGCCCGCCCTGGCCGAGCGCATCGACGCCGACACCGCCGATGCCATCCTCGAAGAAGCGGCCAAGGTCACCGGCCAACTGATCGCCCCGCTCAGCCGCAACGGTGACGAACAAGGCGTGCACTTCGAGGCCGGCCGGGTGAGCACCCCGGACGGTTTCCGCGAAGCCTGGCGCACCTACCGGGAAGGCGGCTGGGTCGGCCTGGGGGGCAACCCCGAGCATGGCGGCATGGGCATGCCGAAGATGCTTGGCGTGCTGTTCGAAGAGATGCTCTACGCTGCCGATTGCAGCTTCAGCCTGTATTCCGCCTTGAGCGCCGGCAGTTGCCTGGCGATCGATGCCCACGCCAGCGAGACGCTCAAGGCCACCTACCTGCCACCGCTCTACGAAGGCCGCTGGGCCGGCACCATGTGCCTGACCGAGCCCCAGGCCGGCACCGACCTGGGGTTGATCCGCACCCGCGCCGAGCCACAGGCCGATGGCAGTTATCGCATCACTGGCAGCAAGATCTTCATCACCGGTGGCGAGCAGGACCTGACCGAGAATATCGTCCACCTGGTGCTGGCCAAGCTGCCGGATGCCCCCACTGGCGCCAAAGGTATCTCGTTGTTCCTGGTGCCCAAGTACCAGGTCAATGCCGATGGCAGCCTGGGTGGGCGCAACGCCGTGCATTGCGGCTCGGTCGAGCACAAAATGGGCATCAAGGCCTCGGCCACCTGCGTGATGAACTTCGATGGCGCCACGGGCTACCTGGTGGGCGAAGCGAACAAGGGCCTGGCGGCCATGTTCACCATGATGAATTACGAGCGGTTGTCCATCGGCATCCAGGGTATCGGCTGCGCCGAAGCGTCGTACCAGAGCGCTGCGCGCTACGCCGGCGAACGCCTGCAAAGCCGCGCCGCCAGTGGCCCGCAGGCACGGGGCAAGGTGGCCGACCCGATCATCCAGCATGGCGATGTGCGGCGCATGCTGCTGACCATGCGCACCCTCACCGAGGGCGGCCGGGCATTCGCGGCCTACGTGGGGCAACAACTGGACCTGGCCCGTTATGCCGAAGATACAGGCGAGCGTGAACATGCCCAACGCCTGGTGGCGCTGCTCACGCCGGTGGCCAAGGCCTTTTTCACCGACAATGGCCTGGAAAGCTGTGTGCTCGGCCAGCAGGTGTACGGGGGCCATGGCTACATCCGCGAATGGGGCCAGGAACAGCGGGTGCGCGACGTGCGCATCGCGCAGATCTACGAAGGCACCAACGGCATCCAGGCCCTCGACCTGCTCGGGCGCAAGGTACTGGCCGATGGTGGCCAGGCCCTGGCCAGCTTCACCGCCGAAGTGCGCGCGTTCAGCGTTGCCGCGCCGCTGCATCGCGAAGCTCTACAGGCCAGCGTTGCGCGCCTGGAAGCGACCAGTGCGTGGTTGCGGGCCCAGGCCAGTGAAGACGCCAACCTGGTCAGCAGCGTGGCCGTGGAGTACCTGCACCTGTTCGGCCTAACCGCCTATGCCTACATGTGGGCGCGCATGGCAGCCGTGGCGCAGGCCAAGCATGAACAAGACCCCGCTTTCCATGGGGCGAAGCTGGCCTGTGCGGCGTTCTTCTTTCAGCGCATCCTGCCGCGCAGCCTTGGGCTGGAGGCAAGCATCCGGGCGGGCAGCGCCAGCCTTTATGGCATGACAGAAGCGCAGTTCTGATCGGCCCAGGGGGTGTGCAGCGCCCCCTGGCATTGCCCGCGAAGGGTTCTCAAACGCTGAAATTCCATTGCAAATCCGACGAAAAACCGTCACAACTGATAGTCATTCGCCATTACCTCGGTTCTCGGGACCCCTTAGCAAGGGTAGAATGCGCAAAACCCGGAGCCGCAATGAACCACGACCGCCTCAATCCCAGCTCAGACGATGCCATCACCGACGCCGCCGCGCATTGGTGCATGCGCCTGCACGCCGAAGATTGCACTGCGGCCGAGCGTGAGGCGTTCGCCCGCTGGCTGGCGGCCGACCTACGGCACGCCGAGGAATACCACGCGATGCTGGAGATCTGGCAAACCGCCGACCTGCTGCCACGCAACGCCACCGTGGTCGATTTCAACCCGCCTGCACGCCAAGCACCGCGGGTACGCAACTGGCGCCCGCTGGCCTCGGCCGCGGCCATTGCCCTGGCGGTGCTGCCCTTGGCCGGCTGGCTAGGCTGGGAACAAGGCTGGCTGCCGAACCACTACCAGCACTTCGAAGCCAGCAACCGCATGCAGACGGTGGAGCTGAGCGACGGCAGCACGGTGGAACTCAACCTCAACACCGAGCTGACCTACCTCAACTACAAAGACCAACGTCAGGTCACCCTCAAGCGCGGCGAGGCGTTTTTCAAGGTGCAGCACGACAGTGCACACCCGTTCATCGTCCGCGCAGGCCGCGGCCAGACCCGCGTCACCGGCACCCAGTTCAACGTGTGGAAGTACCAGGACCAGGTCAAGGTCACGCTGGTGGAAGGCTCGGTGCTGGTCACCAGTGACGGCAGCGCGGGCGGTTACCGCCTCGGCCCTGGGATGCAGGCCAGCTATCACAAAGGTGATTTCGAGCCACAACTGGAGCAGAGCGACGATTACGGCAATACCCTGGCCTGGCGCAGTGGCAAGCTGGTGCTCGACAACCTGAGCCTGGAGCAGGCGTTGCCGGTGATCAACCGCTACCTCGACGCCCCGCTGCTGCTGGCTGATGCCAGCACCGGCCGGATCCGCATCAGCGGCATCTACAACACCCGTGAAGTCGGGCGCCTGGTCAACAACCTGCCCAAGGTACTGCCGGTGTACCTCACCCGCAGCAAGGACGGCAGCACCGTCCTCAACCGCATTTCGCCGCCGCCCGGCAAGGGCTGACGCCTTACAGCGTCATCGCCGCCAACCAGCCGAAGGCCAACAGCGGCAGGTTGTAATGTAGGAAGGTCGGCACCACGGTGTCCCAGATATGGTGGTGCTGGCCATCCACATTCAGGCCCGAGGTCGGCCCCAGGGTCGAGTCCGACGCTGGCGAACCAGCATCCCCCAACGCCCCCGCGGTGCCGACAATACACACCGTGGCCAGTGGGTCGAAGCCCAGCTGCACGCACAGTGGCACGAAGATCGCCGCCAGGATGGGCACGGTGGAGAACGACGAGCCGATGCCCATGGTCACCAGCAGGCCCACCAGCAGCATCAGCAAAGCGCCGACGCCCTTGCTGTGGTCGATCCACTGCGCTGACGCCTGGACCAGGCTGTTGACCTCGCCGGTGGCCTTCATCACATCGGCAAAGCCCGAGGCGGCAATCATGATGAAGCCGATCATGGCCATCATCTTCATGCCTTCGGTGAACAGGTCGTCGGTGTCTTTCCAGCGCACGATGCCAGACAGCGAGAAGATCAGGAACCCGACCATGGCGCCGATGATCATCGAGTTCAGCCACAGCTGAACAATGAACGCTGCGGCGATCGCCAGGCCCGCGACCATCAGGGTCAACGGATTGTATTGCACGCTCACCTGCTCGACCTGCTCGATACGCGCCAGGTCGTAATCGCGCTTCTTGCGGTAACTCCACAACACCGCCAGCAATAGGCCGGCGAGCATGCCCGCAGCCGGAATAGCCATGGCATGGGTGACGTTGACGCCACTCACATCGACCCCGGCCCGGGCGACGTTGGCCAGCAGAATTTCGTTTAGGAAGATGTTGCCAAAGCCCACCGGCAGGAACATGTACGGCGTGATAAGGCCAAAGGTGATGACGCAGGCGATCAGCCGGCGGTCGATGCGCAAACGCGTCACCACATACAGCAGCGGCGGCACCAGCAACGGGATGAAGGCGATGTGGATGGGCAGGATGTTCTGCGACGACACCGCCACCACCAGCATCAGACCGATCAGCAGCCACTTGACCTTGTCGCCATTGGCGTGGCCCTGGCGATCGATCATGGCCAGGGCACGGTCAGCCAGGGCGTGCGCCAGCCCGGACTTGGCGATGGCTACCGCAAAGGCTCCCAGTAGCGCATACGACAACGCCACTGTGGCGCCCCCGCCCAGGCCGCCATTGAAGGCCTTGAGCGTCCCCTCGATGCCCAGCCCGCCGACCAGGCCACCGACCAGCGCGCCGATGATCAGGGCGATGACCACGTGCACGCGCGACAGGCTGAGTATCAGCATGATGCCGACTGCGGCGATCACTGCATTCATGGTTTGGCTTTCCTCGTAGCTGCGGACAAAAAAGCGGGCACTCTGAAGCAGTGGGCGGCAGATGTCAAAAGCGCCACGTGTCGGCGCATTACCCAGCCCCTTCGAGTTTAAATTGAACGTTTGAATAAAGAAAAAAGCGCCACGGCCGACACAGTCGTCAGCCAGCACTATTACAAGGGATTCGCCCATGCCTTTGCGACAACTTTCCATCCAGTGGAAGATCACCCTGCTTGCCGGTCTCTGCCTGGCCGGTATCGTCACCCTGCTCGTCGGCCTCTCGCTGTACCGCATGGACCACAGTTCAGACCTGGTCAAGGCAAGCAGCATGCAGATGCTCACCGAGGCGGCCCAGGGGCGCATCGAGTCGCAAGGTGAAGTGCAGGCCTTGAACATTCGCCGTCAGTTCATGGACGCCTACCAGTACGGCGCCGGCTTCGCCCGCCAGGTACTGTTCCTGCGCGAGCAGGCCGAAAAGCGCTTTCTCGATGCCTACGACCTGCGCGAGGACATGACGCGCCAGGTACGTGCCGCGCTGCAGGCCAACCCTGACCTGCTCGGTTTGTCGCTGGTGTTCGAGCCCAACGCGCTGGACAACAAGGACAACCTGTTCACCGCCAAGCCCGAGCTGGGCAGCAACGAAACCGGGCGTTTCGCCCTGTACTGGTCGCAACCGCGTGCCGGCCAGCTGACGGCCATGGCCCTGCCCGAACAGGACATGGCCAACACCGAGATCGGCCCCAGCGGCCAGCCCGCCAACACCTGGTGGGTGTGCCCGCGCAACACTGGCAAGGTCTGCGTGGTGGAGCCCTACTTCTATGACATCGATGGCCAGCGGGTGCTGATGACCAGCATCGTCTTCCCCCTGGCAGTCAACGGCAAGGTGATCGCCACCCTGTCCATCGACATCAACCTCAACAGCCTGCAGGCCTTGACCCAGAATGCCAGCCGCAGTCTGTACGAAGGCCGCACCACCGTCGGCATCCTCAGCCCGGTGGGCCTGTTGGCCGGTTACAGCGCCGATGCCGGCAAGCTGGCCCAGCGCTTCGACCAGGTCGACACGGCCAAGGGTGCCGAACTGGTGCGCAAGCTGGCCGAAGGCAAGTTGAGCATCCTGCATGACCAGCAGCGCCTCAAGGTGCTTGCTGCCTTCGAGCCGATCCCCGGCGCCCAGCCCTGGGGCGTGCTGCTGGATGTACCGGAAAACGCGCTGACCGGGCCTGCCGAAACGCTGAAGCAGGAACTGGACGCACTGAACACCAGCGGCACCCTGCTGGAGCTGGGCCTGGGCCTGGCCGCTGCGATCGCCGGCCTGCTGCTGGTGTGGTTGATGGCCCGCGGTGTTACCCGGCCGATACTCGGTGTGGCAGCGATGCTCAAGGACATCGCCAGCGGCGAAGGTGACCTGACCCGTCGCCTGACCTACCAGAAGCACGACGAACTGGGCGAGCTGGCGGGTTGGTTCAACCGCTTCCTCGACAAGCTGCAGCCGACCATTGCCGAGGTCAAGCAATCGGTACAGGCCGCCCGAGGCACCGCCGACCAGTCCTCGGCCATCGCCAGCGAAACCAGCGCCGGCATGGAGCAGCAGTACCGCCAGGTCGACCAGGTGGCGACTGCCTCGCACGAGATGAGCGCCACCGCCCAGGACGTTGCCCGCAGCGCCGCCCAGGCCGCGCAGGCGGCCCGTGAAGCCGACCAGGCCACCCGTGAAGGCCTGGCCGTGATCGACCGCACCACCCACAGCATCGACGCCCTGGCTGCCGACATGAACAATGCCATGGCCGAAGTCGAAGGCCTGGCACAGAACAGCGAGAAGATCGGTTCGGTGCTGGAAGTGATCCGTTCGATTGCCGAACAGACCAACCTGCTGGCGCTCAACGCCGCGATCGAAGCTGCCCGCGCCGGCGAGGCAGGCCGTGGTTTTGCCGTAGTCGCCGATGAAGTGCGCAACCTGGCCCGACGCACCCAGGAATCGGTGGAAGAAACCCGCCAGGTGATCGAAGCCCTGCAAGCCGGTACCCGCGAAGTGGTCGGCGCCATGGACAACAGCCACCGCCAGGCCCAGGGTGGCGTGGAACAAGTCGGCCAGGCCGTCACCGCGCTGCAGCGCATCGGCCAAGCAGTGACGGTGATCACCGACATGAACCTGCAGATCGCCTCGGCCGCCGAAGAGCAAAGCGCAGTGGCCGAGGAGATCAACAGCAACGTCGCGACCATTCGTGATGTGACCGAGTCGCTGTCAGGGCAGGCCAACGAATCGGCGCGGGTCAGCCAGTCGCTCAATAGCCTGGCCAACCAGCAGCAGGCATTGATGGATCAGTTCCGGGTCTAGGCCTGAGGCGCGCACTCGTCGCCGCAGAAACCATCGTCCGGCAAGTGAAACCGACCGGCCTGGAGGATTTGATCGAGCAACACCAAGGCGCCCAGCACATTCGGCCGGGCGCCCATGGGTAGCCTGCTGGCGTCGGGCAACGTAGCGTCCCTATACCCCGATTGCATCACCAGCAGGTGCATCTGGTCGGCGTTCAGGTACAGGTGGTGCTGCTCGATGGCATACGACTGGATCAAGGCCAGGGCACCGGTCACCATCGGCGTGGCACTGGAGGTCCCCCCATAGGTGCTGGTGTAGTCGCGATCGTGCCCGTTCTTGTCCTGCAATGCCCCATACCCTAGCGTTGCGACGCTATCCCCCCAGCCATTGAGCATGCGGTAGCGATAGTTGTAATTGGAGTACTGATGCGGTTTGCCATCCCAGGAATGGCAGGCGCCCACCAGAATTGCATCGGCCTCACCATGGTCGTCGAAGTAACGCCACTGCTCCAGGTCGACGCCGTAACCTTGAGTGGTACGGGCGTTGTGATCGGACACGCTGGTACCATTGCACGCCGCATTGAGCACCACGACGCCTCGCTCGGTCAGCGACCGGGTGACATCCCACCAGGTCCTGTCATGCAAAGAGGGCAGGAAGGTCCCCAGGACATTCACATTGGCTGTCTGGCGGTTGACGCCAACGATATCGCCAGCCCTTGCATAAGCCAGCAGCTTTTTCAGTGTCTGAGAATACCCACGTGCATCGTAGGCACGGTTGTCATACAGGAACAACTCTGCGGCATGGCAAATACCGGTCATGCCCAACCCATTGTCATGTGCCAGCAACACCCCCACCGAAGCCGTGCCGTGGTCAGGCTCTGAATCGACTGTTGGCGGGATGACTTTGAGCCTGGGGTTACCACGCAAGTCTTCGTGATTGGCATAGAGCCCACCGTCGGAGAAATGCACGCGTACCCCTCTGCCCTGCACACCCGCCTGCCATGCGTTGCGGATGTTCAAGCCTTTGGCGCTGCTGTCTGGCTCGCTCAGGTAGCGCTGCAGCGCTTCAAAGTCGGGTGTGGGCTGCGCTTGCTCATTGGCATTGGTGCCAGCGGCGTAGGCGCCGCCAGTCAGCAGCGTCGCGATGACAGCGGCAGCAGCGAAGGCCAGCAGATTGCCCGGTTCGAGTTGCGGTGGGAGCAGTGCGGTGTCTTCAACGTACGCAAGCCCATTCAGGCTTTGGACCAGGGCGCTGAAGGTTGCGTTGGGCATGCCCTGCGGCTGCTCGACCCAGTAGTGGTTGGCGAGTACCTGCAAGTGCTCATCCTCACGCTCGTGAGGTTCCAGAAACGGTTGCAGGTCAATGATTTGCTGAAGGCCGGGCCAATCATGGGCCAATGACGAGCTGGCATCAGCTTGCACATCAGCCATGAAACGCGCATGCCCCCCTTCACTGAACACCAGAATCAGCGCGGGGTAACGCTGCCCTTCAGGCAGAGGCGGGAGCGTTGCGCCCTCCTGCGTGGCCCGCCTTCGCCGGGTGTTGGACGACGACAGCGGCACCGTATCAAGAATGCGCCGGGTCAGTTCACCTTCACTGACCTCGATCAGCAATGGCCCCTCACGCAAGGTAGCGTCTGCATCAGCGTCCAGGTCCTGCTTGATGACTTCGCTGTCGATCAGCGTGACCAACGGGGTGATCCTGTAGGTACCTGCCAGCACCTCGCAACTGAGGGTGGCAGGGCATCCATGATTGGCGACCCTGCCACTGTGAACCTGTGAAAGCACGTTAACGCCATCCAGCTGAACCACACCTTCGGGGACCTCGCGCTCAAGTAGATACTGGATGGACTTGACCTTGTGCAGGTCGTCCCCTGTACAACGCACATGAAACTTCCCATCGAACCTGAAGTTGCGGTAATACACGAAATCCAGATTGAAACCCATTGCGTACTCCTGTCAGCGCTACATGCCCAGCGGCCGCGGGCACAGGTGCTTAGCCTTGCAACCTGTATCCAACGCGCCTAGACAGAAGCGGTTCCTGCTGGTGCAGCAGGGGCCGCAGCAACTTCGGCTACAAGTACCTTCGACTACACTTTCGCGGCAACTGGAATGACAACCCACGAGGCCCCGATGAAAAAAATTCCAACGTTGCTGGCCAGCCTGCTGCTCGCCGCCGGCCTGGCCAGCACCGACAGCGCCGCCTCAGCGGAGCGCACCACGCCCATTCAATTTGGCGCCATTGGCTGGGAAAGCGGCGCCCTGACCACCGAAATACTGCGGCTGATCGTCGAGCGTGGGTATGGCTACCCCACCGACACCCTGCCTGGCAGCACCGTGAGCATGGAAGTGGCGTTGGCCCGCAACGACCTGCAGGTGATCGCCGAGGAGTGGGCCGGGCGCAGCCCCGCCTGGGTCAAGGCCGAACAGGCCGGGCAAGTGTTCGCTCTGGGCGATACCGTCAAGCACGCCGAGGAAGGCTGGTGGGTGCCGGCTTACGTGATCGAAGGCGACCCTTCGCGCAATCTCAAGGCCCTGGCGCCGGACCTGCGCAGTGTCGATGACCTCAAGCGCTACCCACAGGTGTTCCGCGACCCCGAGTCGCCGGCCAAAGGGCGCTTCCTCAACAGCCCCAGCGGCTGGACCTCCGAAACGGTCAACAGCCAGAAGCTCAAGGCCTACGGGCTCAGCGACAGCTATAGCAACTTTCGCAGTGGCTCCGGCGCGGCGCTGGATGCCGAAATCGGCTCCGCGATCCGGCGCGGTCAACCGGTGTTGTTCTACTACTGGAACCCGACCCCATTGATGGGGCGCTACAAACTGATACGCCTGCAAGAACCGCCCTTCAATGCCCAGGCCTGGGCCACCCTGACAGATGCCAGCAACCCCAACCCGCAAGGCAGCCAGTCACTGCCGGCCAAATTGTCGATTGGCGTGTCCAAGGCGTTCCACGAGGGTTACCCGGATTTGGTGGCCGTGTTCGAAAAGGTCGACCTGCCGATCGATCGGCTCAACCGCGCCCTGGCCGAGATGAGCGAAAAACGCACACCGCCGAACAAGGCTGCCCTCACCTTCCTGCGTGACAACCCAGACGTCTGGAAAGCCTGGTTGCCGGCAGAGGTCGCCGCCAAGGTCGAGGGCAGCCTATGAGTGGCGGCTTTCCCGAAGCGCTGCAATTTTCCTTCGCTGAACGCGTCAACCAACTGGTCGACTGGCTGGTGCTGAACTACGGCGATCACCTGCGCAGCGTCTCGGACCAGCTACTGCAACTGTTGGTAAGCCTGGAGAACCTGCTGCGCCTGCTGCCCTGGTGGGCACTCTTGCTGCTGGTCGGGCTGCTCGCCTGGCATGCCAGCCGCAGCGTACTGCGCAGCGTGGCGATGGTTACCCTGCTCGCCTTGATCGGCGTGCTCGGGCTGTGGGACAAGCTGCTGCAGACCTTGGCCCTGGTGCTGGTCAGCACCGGCCTGTGCGTGCTGGTCGGGGTGCCGCTGGGCATCCTGCTGGCGTCACGCCCGCTGGCTCGGCGGTTGTTGATGCCGGTGCTGGATGTGATGCAGACACTCCCCGCCTTCGTCTACCTGATCCCGGTGCTCATGCTGTTTGGCCTGGGCAAGGTACCGGCAGTGTTCGCCACCCTGATCTACGCCTTGCCGCCACTGGTGCGGCTGACCGACCTGGGCTTGCGGCAGATCGACCCGTCGTTGCTGCAAGCCGCACACGGTTTGGGCGCCAGCCGCTGGCAGCGGCTGCAGCGCATTGCCCTGCCGTTGGCCCTGCCGAGCATCATGGCCGGCCTCAACCAGTCAGTCATGATGGCGTTGTCGATGGTGGTGGTGGCTTCGATGATCGGCGCGCGCGGCCTGGGTGAGGATGTACTGGCCGGTATTCAGACCCTCAACGTCGGCCAGGGCGTTGAAGCAGGGCTGGCGATCGTGGCCCTGGCCATGGTGATTGACCGCATCAGCCAGGCGTATGGGCAGGTCAAACGCTGATCTCGGCATCTGCCGGCTTGCCGGCGACCGGGCCGGCGCTGACAATGCGCTACCGTCCGCTCAGCCCTGGAGGCTTTCAGCGTGTCCCTCAAAGCCCTGCGCACCTTGGTGACCATCGCCCGCCACGGCACCTTTGCCCGAGCGGCAGACCTGCTCAGCCTCACCCCTTCAGCCGTGAGCCTGCACATCAAGAGCCTCGAAGACGAGCTGCAGGTCAGCCTGTTCGATCGCAGCCGGCGCCAGGTGGTGCTGACCGAAGCCGGCCAGCTGGCAGTAGCGCGCGCCGAGGGCATCCTCGGCGCCTATGACGAATTGGCCGACGCCTTGACCAGTGGCCCGAGCTTGCGCGGCCGCTTGCGCCTGGGGGCGATCCATACCGTGCTGGCCCGGCGTCTGCCCAAGGCGCTGCTGTGGATCAAGACCCATCACCCGCAGTTGCATATCAGCGTCGCTTCAGGCATGTCGGCGGAACTGGCGCGGCGCGTCGAAGACGGCGAACTCGATGCGGCGATCACCACCGAGCCAATCAGCCCCTACCCCCAGAGCCTGGTCTTCACACCCTTGTTCGCTGACCGCTTCTGGGCCATCGCCAGCCCCGAGCTGGCGGGCCAGAGCCTGCCAGCGCTGTTGGCCAGCCAACCGTTTTTGCGCTTCGACAAGCGCGCCTGGGCCGGGCGGCAGATCGAACAGGAGCTGCGCCGCCAGCACCTGCAAGTGAGCGAACAGATGGAGCTGGACAGCCAAGAAGCCCTGGCACGCATGGCGGTGATGGGCCTGGGGGTGGCGATTATCCCCATGGCCGACGAAGACCTGCAACGCTTGCCGGCGGCCACCTGCCTGCCCTTTGGCGAGCCGCAACTGACGCGGCGGGTGGTGCTGCTGGAACATGAAAAAAGTCAGCGGCGCCACTTGAGCGCGGTACTGAAGACAGCACTTGAGGCCTGAGCCCAAAGCAACCGTGCATTTATTCTCAACGGTCGCTGAAGAAAACAACGTTTTTCCAAACCAAAGCGCCCCCGTAGGCTGTAGCAGTACCCGACTACGGAAGGCCGACCATGCTCCACCTGCTGCTGACCACGCTGTTACCGATCATCCTGCTGATCGCATTGGGCACCTTTCTGCGTGTTCGCGGTTTTCTTGCCGAAACCTTCTGGCCCGGTGCTGAACGCCTGAGCTATTACGTGCTGCTGCCGTCGCTGTTCCTCCACGGCCTGGCCACTGCCAACCTCGACGGGGTGCCGGTGCTGGGCATGGTCGGTGTGCTGATGCTCTCGACCCTGCTCGGCGCCCTGCTGTTGGTGCTCTACCAAGGTGCGGTCAACCATGACGGCGCCGATTTCACCTCGGTATTCCAAGGTGGCGTACGCTTCAACAACTACATCGGCGCCACCCTGGCCGCCGGTATCTATGGCAGTGCCGGCATCGCCCTGGCGGCGGTGGCCAATGCCGCCATCGTGCCCTTGGTCAACCTGCTGTGCGTCCTGGTGTTCGCCCGTTTCAGCGCCCGCCACAGCTCACCGGCCACGGTGTTGCGTGCGATTTTCGCCAACCCACTGATCGTTGGCTGTGCCGGCGGCCTGCTGCTGCGGGTCACCGGGCTTGGCTTGCCCGCAGGGCTTGAGCCTACCGTCAAGGCCCTCGGCCAGGCCGCCCTGCCCCTGGGCCTGCTGTGCGTGGGCGCGGCCCTGGGGGGCGCCCGCGTCGGCCAACAGGTGCGCCCGTTGATGGCGGCGTCGGCATTCAAGTTCCTGGTGATGCCGCTGACCACCTGGGGCCTGTGCCGCGTGTTCGGCCTGAGTGGCCAGGCGGCGGTGGTGGCTGTGCTGTTCCAGGCGCTGCCTACCGCATCCTCTTCCTATGTGATGGCCAGGCAGATGGGCGGCAATGCACCGCTGATGGCCACCATCATCGCCCTGCAGACCGTGGCCGCTGCCGCAACCCTTCCTTTGGTGCTAATGCTTACGCTTGGCTAGACTGTGATTCAACCCACAGTTCGGAAGCTCGGCCATGCGCTTTTCGTGGATGCTGATCGGTTTGACTAGCGCCCTGCTTGCAGGCCCAGTGCACGCAGTTGACACGGCCAAGGCCGCCGTCGCCGAAGACAAGGCCGAAGTGCTTGAGGAAAAGGTGGTGGAGGATGCCCCGCCACCGAAAAAGGCCGAGACCATCACCCCGGGCGAGGTGAAGGCCGTCGACCCGGCCGGCAAGTCGCCGCTGGACGACAGCATCACCTGTCTGGCCCGTACCATCTACTGGGAAGCCAAGGGTGCCGATGCCAAGGACATGACCGCAGTGGCCAGCGTGGTGCTCAACCGCCTGGGCCACGATGGCTTCCCAGACACCATCTGCGGCGTCGTCAAGCAGGGCGTGGAGACCAAGGCCTGCCAGTTTTCCTGGTGGTGCGACGGGCGCTCCGATCAGGTTGAAGAGGCGCAACGCTACGACATTGCCAAAGAGATCGCGCGCAAGGCGCTGAACCAGCAGCTCAAGGACCCCACCGGCGGGGCGCTGTACTTTCACGACCGCAATGTGCACCCGCAGTGGGCCAAGGCCTACCGCAGGACGGCCGAGACCACGCACTTTCTGTTCTACAAGCCTCACCAGGCGCTCGCCCGCTGATCGGCGCGCTCAGAAGTCAATCGAGCCGGAGAACTTGACCAGGCGCGGGTCGCCCTGGGTCAGGTAGCCGCCGTTGGCGGAAGCCCAATAGTGCTTGTCGGTGAGGTTTTCCACGTTCATGCGCAGGGTGACCTCTTTTTGCTGCACCTTGAAGCGGTAGCGTGCGCCCACATCGAAGCGGTTCCAGGTCGGCAGGCTGAGGGTGTTGGCCGGGTTGGCGTACTGCCCCCCGGTACGCAGCATACGGGCGTTGAGCGCCACGCCCTGCAAGCCAGGCACGTCCCAATCGACGCTGGCGTTCAACTGGAAGGTCGGCACCCCGACCGCATGGTTGCCGTCATCGGCCCCGCCCTGGGTGTTTTTCAGCTCGGTGTCCATGCGCGTTCCGCCGGCCATCAAGCGCAGCCCCTGCACCGGCTCGCCGAACACACTCAGCTCGACGCCCTTGTTGACCTGCTCGCCATCCTGGACGAAAACATCGCCCTGAACAAAACCGTCGGTGGGCCGCTCGATACGGAACAGCGCCAGGTTGGCACCGAAGGTCTGGTAGTCGAGCTTGACCCCGGCCTCGACCTGCTTGGTCTTGGCCGGCGGGAACACCTCCCCGGCATTGATCACCTGGCCCGATGCAGTCGCACCTTGGGCCAGCCCTTCGATGCGGTTGGCGTACAGCGAGATCGACGGGTTGACCTTGTAGACGATGCCGTAGACAGGCGTGGTGACCGACTCATCGTAGAAGGCGTTGCGGCCAAGGTCCGGCCCCTCGCCGTCATAGGCATAGCCTTCGACGCGCAACTGCTGGCGCCGCACGCCGACGGTGACCAGCAAGGTATCGTCGAACAGGCCCAGCGTGTCGGACACGGCAAGGCTGCGGTTGCGCGTCTTGCCGGTAACCCCGGGGTCGTCCAGCTTGCCACCGGTGAAGGTGGGGGTGGTGGGTTTGGGCAACGGGTCGGTGTGGTAGAGGTTGGTGGCCTGCGAATTGTAGAAGACGAACGCGTTTTCTTGCTGGGTCCAGATGCTGGCAGCGCCGAGGTTCAGTTGGTGGCTGACCGGGCCGGTCTGCAAGCGGCCGTTGATGCCGCCCATGAAGGTGGTGTTGTCTTCGTTATGGGGGATTTTCGAACCGCCGATGGTGGCAGCACCGCTGGCGGCGTCAGTGAGAACCGGCGTGCCATAAAAACCGTTTTCGTGGGTGTGCTTGACGCCCCCGGCCAGGTAACCGCTCCAGGTGTCGTTGAAGTCGTAATCGCCGCGGACCATGCCGAAGGTGTCTTCGGTCTCGGTCCAGGCCCAGTCCTGGCCATAATTATGGTCGGCATCCGGCGCCCGGGGTATATCGCTCAGGCCAGCCCCCAGGCGTACCGAGTTGCGCATATGGTTGACCCGCTGTTTCTGATAGCCGATGTCGGTAGACAGGCGCAGCTTGTCGCCACGGTAGTCGAGGCCGACGATGAACAGCTTGCTGCGTTGGTCCTGGTCGTCGACTGCGGTTTCACCTTCACGTTGCGACAGGTTCAGGCGCACGCCAAAACGATTGTCCTCACCAAAGCGCTGGCCGAGGTCAAGGTGCTCACCCAGGCGGCCATCGCTGCTGATGTCCTGGGTGTAGCGGCGGGTCGGCGTATCGCCGGCACGCTTGGGCTGCAGGTTGACGTTACCGCCCAGGCCAGTACCCGTGGGGCTGGCGCCGTTGAGAAAGGCGTTCGGCCCTTTCAGCAGCTCGACCCGCTCCACGGCATCGGTGCTGATCATCTGCCTGGGCAGCACGCCATACAGACCATTGAACGCCACATCATCGCCGTTGAGCGGCAACCCCCGAATGACGAAGACCTGCGACTGGTTGCCGAAACCGAACGACTGGCGCACCGCCGGGTCATTGAGCAGTACATCGCCGATGTCCTCGGCTTGCTGGTCTTCGATCAACTGCGAGGTGTAGCTGGTCATGGTGAACGGCACGTCCATCATGTCCTGATTGCCCAGCACGCCCATCTGGCCACCACGGGCAACCTGGCCGCCGGCAAAGGCTTCCGGGGCTTCGCCCTTGCGCTTGGCGGACTCGGCATTGATGGCGGTGGCGTCCAGCTGGATCACACCGTCAGCCGCCTGGGCGGTAACGGCCACGGAACAGCAGACGGCGAGAAGGGTCGATTGATACTGACGGGATCGTGCCATGCAAGGCGCCTCGATAACGGGATGGGGCCTTCCTGGCACGGTGAAACTGCGGGCATAGGGTATAAGCGATTGAGTATTGTTTCTAGCCGAAACTAAGAATGATTACCAAGTGATCGCACTTTTTGCCCGACCAGTGGTCTACTCCCTCTTTTGCCGCCTGCAACGATTGCCGGCGTTTTCATTGCTTTACACGATACCGGGCCAAAAACCCTGGGCTTGTGTAGGATGAGCAGCGCTTACCACGACGCTGCCAGTCATAGGGAGATTCACATGCGCGTCCTGTCATCTGTTGCCGCCTTGTCGCTGGGCCTGGTCATCTCGACCGGGGCCTTCGCTGTGACTGGCGAAGAGGGGCAACTGATCGATTCGATCAATGCCTACCGCAGCAAGGCCCAGCCTTGCGGTGGCGAAGCGTCGCTGGAGCTTCCCCCCCTCAACAGCGACACCCGCCTGGCATTGTCCCCCGAGGGCACCCGCGACTTGCAGCAGGCCATGACCCGCGCTGCCTACCCGATGGTCAACGTGCAGGCGATCAGCCTCTCGGGCCCGCGTGATGCACAAGCGGCCATGCATGCTATCGAAGAGAGTTTCTGCCAAGTGGTGCTCGACCCGCAGTTCGTCGATATCGGCGTCAGCCAGGAAGGCCGCGACTGGCGCATCGTCCTCGCCCGCCCGTTGCTCAGCGGGCGCCTCGGTGACTGGCAAGCCGAGGGGCAGAAGGTGCTGCAGGAAATCAACGCTGCGCGCAAGTTGCCGCGCCAGTGCGGCGGCCAGCCCTTTGCTGGCGCCCCGGCGCTGACCTGGAATACCACCTTGGCCGGCGTGGCCGCCGACCACACCCGGGCCATGGCCAACCAGAACTTCTTCGACCACATCGACAAGGACGGCCGTACCCCCGGCGATCGAGCGGAGTTGGCCGGTTACCTGTATCAGCAGGTCGGCGAGAACATCGCTGCCGGCCGCGACAGCGCGCACAAGGTAGTCGACGGCTGGCTGGCCAGCCCTGGGCATTGCGCTACGTTGATGAACCCTGATTTCCGCGAGTTGGGGGCCGCCTATGCGGTGGACCCGAAGAGTGATGCCGGGATCTACTGGACGGCCTTGTTCGGTACCCCGCAATAAGCACCTGAACAGCCTGGGCGGCCTCAGCCAGCAGCCGCCCCGCTGCGCAGCTGCAACGCCGTACAGCCAAACCGCCGTCGCACGCACTTGCCCAGGTGGCTGGCATCGCCCAACCCGACTTCATCGGCAATCTGCGCCAGGCTGTGGCTGGAATTGAGCAACCGCCAGCGCGCCTGCTGCAAGCGCATTTCCCGCCACCAGGCCTTGGCGCTCATGCCCTGGCTGGCCAGGAACTGTCGATCGAGCTGCCGACGGCTGATGCACAGCTCTGCCGCCAGGTGCTCGACCGACAACGGTGAACCCAGGTGATGGCGCATCAACGCCAATGCGCGCTGAACCTGCCGCCCCTGCCCCACCCCCAGCTCCAGCGAGCGCAAGGCGTGGCGGCTATCGCGCGTTTCGTCTACCAGCATGTCGGCCAGGCCCTTCAGCGCTCGGGCTCGCCCACAGGCGCGCGACAACAGTTCTACGGCCAGGTCGACGGCCGCCGTCCCCCCAGCACAGGTGATGCGCCCGCCTTGAATGCAATAAAGCTGATCGCGCAGGACCTTCAGGTGAGGGAACGCGGTACGGAACTCGGCCTCATGCCGCCAGTGGACCACCACGTCGTGCCCCTCCAGCAGGCCGCACGCGGCCAGTAGAAACGCGGCGTTATCGACACCCACCAGCTTGACGCCAGCCTTGGCGGCCCGTTTCAGCAAGCCCTTGTAAGACGGTGCCAGCTCGGCGGTGGCCATGGCGTTGCGGCCGCCAAACAGCACCAGGTAATCGTACTGCTGCAGGTCGAGCTGTTCGGCGATGGCCTCTACCTGCACCACCACGCCACTGCTGGCGGCCACCGGCTCGCGGGTCAGTCCTGCCAGGGTCCAGCTGCAGTAGCGCTGACGGCTGTAGTCTTCGTCATCGGCGCTGAAGCGGAGCTTGTCGAGAAACGCCCCGAACGGCAGCAAGGCGAACTCCGGCAGCGGCACGATCAGCAGGCGGATATCAGGGGGCATCGCAGGGCGTCCGGATTGAACCATAGAATGTCCAGATAATACCCTCTAAAAACGTCGTCGTGGCCTAGACTGGCGCCCTGTGACCCTACAAGGCATTGCCCATGGCACTCGACACTTGGCTTATCTACCTGCTGGCCAGCATTGGCCTGTCGCTGACCCCAGGCCCTAACAGTTTGCTGGCCTTGACCCACGGTGCACTGTATGGCGCGCGCCGCACCCTGTTCACCATCGTTGGCGGGGTATTCGGCTTCAGCGCCCTGATCGCCCTGGCGATGTTCGGCCTCAGTGCACTGCTGCAAACCTCTGCATCGGTGCTTGGCATCCTCAAGTGGGTGGGTGGCGCCTACTTGGTCTGGCTGGGTGTGCAGCTGTGGCGCAGCCCGGCGCTGCACCTGGAGGTGACCCAGCGAACCCCGCGCTTGAGCAATGCGAGCCTGTTCCGTCAGGGGCTGCTGTCGGCCATGGCCAACCCCAAGGTGCTGTTGTTCTATGGCGCGTTCCTGCCGCAGTTCCTCGACCCCCAACGGGGGCTGTTGCTGCAGTTCGTGGTGATGGCGGCGACCTTTGCCAGCGTGGAGTTTGTGGTCGAGTACCTGCTGGCACGGCTGGCGTTTCGCATTCGGCCCTGGCTGGCCAAAGGCGGCAAAGGGTTCAATCGCTGCTGCGGGACATTGTTCGTCGTGATTGGCGTGGCGTTGCCCCTGGGCCGCTGAGCGGCCGTTTGTAGGAGCGGCCTTGCGTCGCGAAAGGGCTGCGCAGCGGCCCCAGATTTCAGCTTCGCCGCATAGATTGTCGGGGCCGCTACGCGCCCCTTTCGCGACGCAAGGCCGCTCCTACAAACCCCGCCGGGCCTGGATGAGGAACACGATCAACGCTACCCCGTGCCAGCCGAACTGGGCCAACAGCGCACTGGCCACCGCCGAGCCCAACGCCCCGCCCAGAAATGTTCATCTGCACCGCAAAGTCCAACAGCACGCCTGTCAGCGCCAGGCCGATCACGCTGAAGCCAGGCGATTGTAGGAGCGGCCTTGCGTCGCGAAAGGGGCGCGCAGCGGCCCCAGATTTCAGCTTCGCCGCATAGATTGTCGGGGCCGCTACGC